>DASYZS010000044.1:0-4383 GCA_035945895.1 Candidatus Dormiibacterota bacterium
TCGGTCAGCAAGCCAGCATCCTGATCGCCACCACGCATCGCGGCGCCTTCGACAACTATCTGCAGCGGAGGCTGGACGTCGACGCCCCGGCGGGCGGGTCGCACGAGACCATGGGCAAGCGCAAGAACGGCAGCCTCTTCCCGCTCGAGTTCGTCGTCAGCTCGATGCAGGCGGGCTCGCGCCGCATGTTCATCGCCACCCTGCGCGACATCTCCGAGCGCAAGGCGCAGACTGACGCGCTCGAGTATCAGGCCCTGCACGATGCGTTGACGGGGCTTCCCAACAGAAGCCTGTTCGGCGACCGCCTGCGCCAGGCTCTGCTCGCCGCGCGGCGCAACCAGAAGATGTTCGGCGTCCTACTGCTCGACCTGGACCGCTTCAAGGACATCAACGACGCGCTAGGTCACGACCGCGGCGACAGCCTGCTCCAGGAAGTGACCGCGAGGTTGCGCGGAGTGCTGCGAGCCACCGACACTGTGGCGCGGCTCGGCGGCGACGAGTTCGCCGTCCTCACCACCGACGCCAGGCATCCTGAGGACGTGGTTTCGATTGCCAGGAAGATCCTTGCCTCGCTCGAGGGGCCGTTTGCGATCGCCGACCAGATGGTCGAGACCGGCGCGTCGATCGGCATCTCGATGTATCCGGTGCACGGTGATGATCCCGGCACGCTGCTCCGCCGCGCGGACGTCGCGATGTACGTGGCCAAGCGGTCGGGCGGTGGCTACGCGATGTACCAGCCGGAGCAGGAGACCCAAACGCTGCGGCGTTCTGGGCTGGCGGGCGAGCTTCGGCGCTCCATCCCCCAGGGCGAGCTCGTCCTCCACTACCAGCCGCAGGTGACGCTCGCCACGGGCGCCATCAACACGGTCGAAGCGCTCGTGCGCTGGAATCATCCGCGCGAGGGCATGATGCCGCCCGACCGTTTCATTCCCATGGCCGAGGAGACCGGCATCATCCATCCGCTCACCGCATGGGTCCTCGACTCGGCGCTTGACCAGCTCTGCAAATGGCTCGGCGAAGGCCTCGACGTGGCGGTCTCACTGAACGTTTCGCCCCGCAACATCGAGGACCACTCGCTCGAAGAGATGGTCGCCCGGGCGCTGGCCAACTTCAAAGTCGACCCCAGCCGCCTGACCCTGGAGATCACCGAAGGCGTCGCCATGGCCGCCGCCGCAGCCAAAGCCTTGCACCGCCTGCACGAGATCGGTGTGCGACTTGCCCTCGACGATTTCGGCACCGGCTATTCGTCGCTGCTCTACCTGATGCGACTTCCGGTGAACGAGATCAAGATCGACCGCTCGTTCGTGTCCGCGCTCGCGACCGACCCGGACTCCGGCGCGATCGTGCGCTCGGCGGTGGGACTCGGCCATAACCTGGGATTGCGGGTGGTCGCCGAGGGCCTGCAGGACAGAATGGCCGAGGCCGTGCTGGTCGAGGCACACTGCGATGCGGCGCAAGGATTCCTCGTCGGCCGGCCCGCAGAAGAAGCGGAGATCACGGGGCTGCTCCGAATGGGCGGCATCGACCAGAGCGATGTCGAGCAAGTCGAGATTCACAAAGAAGAGTTGACCGGCTCGGCTTGAAAGCCCTCGTCTTCGGGGCGGGCGGCCAGCTCGGCCAGGAGCTCGTCGCCCTTGTTGAAGGTGCGGTCGCCGTCGCGCATCACGACGCTTCGATCACGGACGCCGCCGCCGTGGACAAATTGCTCAGCGAGCATCACCCAGACGTTGTCTTCAACTGCGCTGCCTACAACGCCGTCGACCTCGCCGAGAGCGAGCCCGGAGCCGCCTACGCGGCCAACGAGCTGGGACCCGCGGTCGTCGCGGCGGCCTGCTTGCGGCACCGCGCGGCGCTCGTCCATTTCTCCACCAACTTCGTCTTCGACGGCGTGCTCGACAGGCCGTACCTAGAGTCGGACGAGCCGGCGCCGCTGTCCGTGTACGCCATGTCCAAGCTGATGGGCGAGAGGCGGGTGCTGGAAACCAGCCCTGACTTCCTGGTCATGAGGACGGCAGGTCTCTACGGCGGCCCGGCCAGCTTCCCGAGTCGCATTCTGGACCGCGCGCGGTCGGGACAAACCGTGCGGGTCGTGTCCGACCAGACGGTTAACCCGACCTACGCCCGCGACCTCGCGGAAGCCGCGCTGGATCTCGTCAATGACCTGGCCGCCGGCCTGGTGCACGCGGTCGCGGAGGGGTGCTGTCGGTGGGACGAGCTCGCTCACGCGACGCTGGTGGAGTTTGGCGTCGACACGAGAGTTGAGCCGATAAGCACCGCAAGCCTCGGTGCGCCCGCCCGAAGGCCCGCCAACGGCTGCATGTCGAGCGAGCGCTTTAGGCCGCTGCGGCCATGGCAGGCAGCGCTCCATGAATGGGCTGAGCGGACGAAAAAGGCCTAAAAAAGGCTCGGGCCGGGCGATTTCTCGACACCGGCTCCGAGCTTGGCTGCGGGGGGTGAGGTTCTAACTGAGGATGATTACCGCCCTTTCTGAAGGCCCCTAGCGCTCTCGCGCAGCGAAAAGTTTCGCACGGAATCTAAGGACGTGAGGGTCGTTCTCTGCACATTTTCAACGACGAAACGACTGCGCCACTCGTGGGATTCCAAGCCCCTTTTGTCAAAGGTTGCAAAAACGCGACTGCTTTCTGATATGGGTTCGTTAGTCCCAGCACAACGTCTTGCACAGATTGATCAGTTCGAGGGATGTGGCAACGAGGCTTGGCGTGAGCCAGGCCACCGTTTCGCGCGCCGTGGCGCGGGGTTTGCTGCACCCCGCGCTCGTCACCCCCGGCGGTCATCGGCGCTTCAGCGAGCATGACGTCGAGGTCTTCGCCGGCACGCTCCAGGATGATCCGGAAGGCGCTCGCCTGGTGTCCACGGGCGAGGCCGCCAAGCTCCTCGGGGTCAGCCAGCCAACGCTCAACCGGGCCGTCCGCGAAGGCAAGCTGCGGCCGACCCTGACCACGCCCGGCGGCCACCGCCGGTTCGACAGCGCGGAGCTCAGCGCCGCCCTGTACCTCGAGGAAAGCGCCTGATGCGCGGAGACGATCCAACCCATCTACTAGGGTCGCGCTCCGAGCGCGGCCAGCTCGCATGGAGCCTCATCCTCAACTCGGTCCTTGTCGCCGCATTCGTCGTCGGCGCCATCCCGATCGTCGCCATCATCCACGGCTTCCTCGAGCTCGTGCAGCAGTCGCAGGTTCGCAGCGGCGCGGGCTGGATCGGTTATGCATTCGCCTTCATCGGGCTTCTTCTCGGGGCAGTCTTCTTCGCGTACGCGATCAAGTACTACCTGAGCACCATCATGGTGCTGCTGACCACCCTGGTCGGCGCCGGCCCGCGAAATCGGGCCAGCGGAAATGGTCTCAACCGCATCAACGGTAAAGGCAGCGGCCACGGTTACCAGCTCGACCTCGGCTACCACCCGTTCGTCTCTGTCCAGGTGGCCGCTTACAACGAGAAACGCGTCATCGAGCGGCTGCTGACCGCGCTTGCGCATCTCGACTACCCCGAGTACGAGGTCGTCCTCGTCGACGACTCGACCGACGAGTCCGTCGAGATCCTCCAGCGCTGGCGCGACGTGCCTCGCTTCAAGGTCCTGCATCGCACCAGCCGTGCCGGCTACAAGGGCGGCGCCCTGCGCGAGGCGCTCAAGGTGATGGACCCCAGGACCGAGTACGTGGTGATCTTCGACGCCGACTCGGTGCCCTTCAGCGACTCGATCGAGCGACTGCTTCCGCTCTTCTATCGCGTCAGCGACGGCAAAGCGAACCGCCGCTTCGAGGCGGCGTTCGGCCGCACCGATCCTCCATCGGAACCGGGACAGATCAAGCGCCGTGGCGAGGTGGCCGCGGTCCAGAGCTACCAGTGGCACGTCCTGAACAAGTCGGAGAGCTGGCTCACCGAGGCGGTCCGGGCGGAATACGCAGGCAGCTACATGGTCGAGCGGCCATTCCAGGACGCGGTCGGCGCGCTGAAGATGATCGCCGGCACCGCTTACATGATCCGCGCCGATGTGCTGCGCGAGGTCGGGTGGGGGACGAGCATCACCGAGGACTGGGAGCTGACCCTCAAGCTGTACGCCCGCGGATACAAGGTCGTCTACACGCCCTGGGCGGAGACGCCGGCCGAATGCGTGAGCACCTTCTCTCGCCTCGCGCGGCAGCGGATGCGCTGGGCCGAAGGCCACACGCACAACGTGCGGAAGTGGTTCATGCCGATCATGCGGTCGCCGTTCGTTACGCCGCTGGAGAAGCTCGAGTTCCTGTACGACACCACCTACTACCTCCAGGCCGGGCTGTTCGTGCTCGGTTCGGTGAGCTGGCTCGTGTCGGAAGTCATCTTTCACACGCACGTGCCTGGATGGACGGCGCTGCTCGGTTGGTC
>DASYZS010000045.1:0-2928 GCA_035945895.1 Candidatus Dormiibacterota bacterium
ATGATCTTGACCGGGCCGATGATGCTCGTGTCGCTTGCGTGCACGTCGATCAGGTCGGGCTGCGCTGCCGCCACGCGCCGGATATAGGCGTTGACGTCGGCGCCCGGTCGCAGCGTGACCCAGTAGGTGCCGGGGGTTGAGTTCGGGATGTTCGCGGGTAGCGTCGCGTAATCCATGAAAAGCTCATGGCCGAGATTGCTGATGTCGTAGACCTCTCCCACCACTCGCAGCTGCAGCGCCTGGCCGTAAAGGCTGCCGGTAAAGGTGTCACCGATCTTGAGGTGAGCGTCACGTAGAAAACCCGCGGGGGCAAGGACCTCACCCGGGGCGTTGAACCAGCGCCCGGCGATGACGTCGTACGAAAGATGGGATGAGTCCCCTCGGAAGACTCGGCTGTTGACGGGGTCGGCTATTCCCGGAACGGCGATGTTCTCCCCATCGATGGCAACCACCCGAGCGGTCTCGGGCTGCGCATTGAGGATCCGCATCACCTCCGCGTCCGGAAAAGCGTTGGTGCGGTTGACCACCACCTGGTAGTTGCCGGCGCCGGTCTCGCTGTTGTTGATCTGCTCAAAGCTGCGAGGAAGCCCTACTGCAACCACAACCGTCGCCACGCCGAGCAGGATTGTCACGAGGGTGAGGCCGGCACGAAGTGGACGCGCGAACGCATCTCCAAATCCGACGACGATGGCGCGTGGCAGCCGCAACCGGCCGGCCAGCTGTCGAAGGCGGCGACCGCTTGCACCGCTTGGAGCGGTGGCGATCGTGATGGCGGTGATCGGCTTGAGCATCCCGGCCCGCAACGCTGGGACCGTGGCGGCGACCGAAACGACAAGCAACCCGCCTGCAAGGACGAGCAGATCGAGCGGTATCGGGAAGCTCGGTACGTAGGCAAGTCCCAGCGCGTGGGAGCTGTTCGCGAGCAGCGGTTGGCTGAGAAGGGTGCCCGCCGGTATGCCGACGAGACATGCGATCAGCGCCGGGAGGACGACCTGGAGCACGAACACCCCCACGACGCCCGCGGGCGTGAAGCCGACCGCTCTCATGATCCCGATCTCTCTGTACGCGGAGATCACGATTCCGGTGACAAGGGTGGCAACAGTGGCGACGGTGGCCGCCAACGCGAACACGCTGAACGCGGCGAGCACGCTCGTGATGATCTGGTTGGTGATGTTGAAAATGTTGCGGATCAGCAAGTAGTTGATGGCTCCGCTGATGGTGCCTGGCGGAAGGCTCGCGCGAAGTTGGTCCACGTAGCCCTTGAGCTGCGCACTGGTCGGGTCGGTTCCGAACCGATAGACCATCACGTAGTAGGAGAGCTCCGGCGTTGTCAGCGCAGGCAATGCGCTTCTCAGCACCCAGGAATGCTGGCCACTCAGGTCTGCGCTTCCCTCATCGATGTCGACAACCTCGCCGACGACGGTGAGGGTCGGGGCTGCTGGAACGCTGACGACTTTGATGCGGTCGCCGATCGAGATCTTGTTGAGCTCTGAGAAGGATCTGGTCAATACGATCTCGTCGTTCGTTTGCGCCCAGCGCCCAGATGTGACCTTGAGCACCTCGACATTGCCGCCCGGATCGTCGCGGCCGAGGGTCTCGACATTGAATGTCTGCCCGGCATGCTTGAACTCGAGCGTGGTCGCCGGATACGGCCCGCCCGCGGCCGTGGCACCGATTGTCTCCGGCGTGGTCGCGAGCACCTGCGGGTCCGCGCTGGCGTGAAAGCTGACCTGCAGGTGAGCACCCTTCTGGGCATCGAACGCGGCCTGGTAGGGGTCCCGCGTTTGTGACATGAGGGTAAGGGCCATGGTTCCGGTGGCGATCGCCAGCAGGACTGTCAGGAAGATGACGGCCGCCTGAACGCGCCGCCTTCGCAGGTCCGCGACGGCCTTGACGAAGATGGCCTTCATCGCGTCGATTCCTCGCCGCGGACGCGGACCACGTCTGCGGCCGGCCGCTCGGTGGTCTCGAGCCGGGCGTCGTCGACGATCTTGCCGTCCATCACGCTCACGACCCGCGATGCGTGTCGCGTGGCGAGCTTGGCGTCGTGCGTGACCAGAAGGATGGTCTGCCCGTCGCGATGAAGCTGGGCGAGGAGATCCATCACCTGGTCCCCGCTGTGTGTGTCGAGCGCGCCTGTGGGTTCGTCGGCGAGCAGGAGTGTCGGGTTGTTGATCAGCGCGCGCGCGATTGCCACTCGCTGCTGCTGGCCGCCACTGAGCTTCGCGGGGTACCGGTCCGCGACTTCATGGATGCCGAGGGTTTCGAGCAGATTGCGCCCGCGAGCCTCAGCGCTTTCGCGTCCCTTCAGCTGGGCCGGGATGAGGACGTTCTCGAGGGCGGTGAGGTTGGGGAGGAGGTGGAAGAACTGAAAGACAAAACCGACGTGGTCGCGCCGGAATCGCGCCAGCCCGGACTCGCCGAGACTTGCGAGCTCGATGCCGCGGACCAGCACGCTCCCCGAGGTCGGCCGGTCGAGGCCAGCGATGAGGTTGAGGAGCGTCGACTTGCCGCTGCCCGAGGGCCCCATCACGGCTGTGAACTCCCCCTGCTCGACGGTGAGCGAGACCCCGTTCAGCGCCCCGGTGATCCCGCCCTGGTACACCTTGGTGACGTCGGTAACCCGGACGAGCTCGCTCATCGCGCTTTCCCACCATGCACGTCTTCCATCAGGTCGTCCACCCATTTCAAATCAGCCTCCGTGTGAAGTAAGGCGCCGCGCACAAGCCGCGCCAGGTCATCGCGTCCGTCACGTCGCGCTCGCTCCTCGAGCTGGTTGAGGTCGCGCAGCCGCTGCAGATATGCGCGCTTCTGCCGGGCGAGCAGCGCCGGCAGGCTGCCGTTCGCCACTCGCGTGGCGAGCAGGAGCTTGACGTAGATGTCTTCGTGCAGCTGTTGGGGCCCGGAGTCGGCCTTTGCCAGCCAATC
>DASYZS010000046.1:0-11386 GCA_035945895.1 Candidatus Dormiibacterota bacterium
CGAGCCGGTTATCTCCTTCTTGCCGATCTGGATGTCGTGCCCGCTGGCGTTCATGTTCGCGGACCAGATGAGCGACTTCATGCCGAGGTGGAGCTGCTCGCCGATCAGGGCGATCCCGCGCACGAACGGCAGCTTCCACAGGGGATTGGTGTAGATCGAAGCTTTCAGCTCACCGCGCTGGACGACGATTTCGCCCTCCAGCGTGTCCGGGTTGAGCTTGGGCAGACGCACCGCCACGGCGTAGTGGCTTTTGCCGCGCATCATCACGCCTTCGATCACGGCCTGGCCGCCGTAGAAGAAGGGCTGTGACTTCGCCTTAGGCGGGGCCTCCGGAGCGCCTACCTCCGGTGTGGCCATCTAGCGACGAGCGGTGGCCCGCTCCGCCCGCTTGCGGAACCGCTCGACCTGTCCGCCCGTGTCCACGATCCTCTGCGTGCCCGTGAAGAACGGGTGGCAGACGGAGCAGATCTCGGTCTTGAGCTCTTTGCGCGTCGAACCCGTCGTGAACGTGTTCCCGCATGCGCAGGTGACAAGCGCGTCTTCGTAGAAGGTGGGATGAATTTGTGCTTTCAAGGTTTCTCCAGAGCCGCTAGTTTACCGAGCCAACGCCGTGAACAAACTCTCGGTCTGGAGGCTCATCACACCGAGGTACAGGACGAGGACCAGCCAGGCCGCGCCGAGCGCGAGCCGGGCATTGGTTGGAACCGACGTGTAGTACGGGTTGCGCGCGTTGCGGAAGGCCGCCCTTGCGCTGCTGATTCCGAGCAGCGCGATGAGCAGCAGGATGATGCTGACGAAGTGAAAGAACACGACGAGCACCACGATCGCTCCGAGGCCGAGAACCTGGAACCACGGTGACACCGGCGCCAGGACCCACGCCCCGTCGAGCTGCCAGACCGGCAGCATGTTGAAGAGGTTCAGGAAGAAACCGAGCGCGGCCGCCAGAAGGAAGACCGGGTTCTGAGTAGACCCGTACAGGAGGAAGGCCGCCGTCGCGCCGATGGTGCCGGCGATCGGACCGGCGATGCCGATCTGCGCCTGCTTGACGGCGGTCGTCGGGTGCTGGCGTTGGAAGATCGCCGCACCCAGGAACGGGATGAACACCGGGGCGGTCGCGGACATGCCCTGTCGCCTGATCTCCAGGACGTGTCCCATCTCGTGGACGAAGATCATCACCACCAGGGAGACGGCGAACCACGGTCCGAACACGAGCGCGTAGGCCCCGAAGCTGATCAGAGCCGAGAACAGGGTCGCGAAGGCCGGGATCTTGACCAGGAACACGAGGCCGTACTTGACCACCGCCCACGCGGCCAGTGCGGCCGACCCCAGCCAGCCGAGCAAGCCCCCGGAGCTCCGCTGCTGCGGTGCGGGCGAGTAGTGGTAGGGGGACTGTGGAGGTATGTCCGAGCCGCCCTGGTACTGGGGCGGCGGCGGCGGCAGGTACTGATAAGAGGGGTCGTTCTGGCTCACGGTCTACCTATTGATACCCCTACCGCGAAGGCGCTAATCCGGTAGCGCCGTGCCTGGTGGCGAGGCGGCGAACGGTGCCGCGGCGGCTGGACATGACCAGCGACGAGGTCTCGGCGAAGCCGCTGCCGAAGGTCACGCCCGGCAGAAGGGGTCCGCCGCTGACGCCTGTGATGGCGACGTCCACGTCGCCGCTGGGAGCCAGGTCGGCCAGGCCGTAAACCATCTTTACGCCGCCTGCCACCAGCTCTTTCTCCTCATCGTTGCGCGGGGCCAGCCGCGCCACGAACTCGCCTCCGAGGCAGCGCACCGCACACGCGGCGATCAGAGCCGCATGCAGATCTCCGACCCCGATCGCGGCGTCGATTCCTGTGCCCGAGAGGGCGGCCATCACGGCGCTCGCAAAATCGCCTTCCTCGAGGGTGCGGATCCGCGCCCCCGTGGCACCTACTTCGCTGATCAGGTCCTGGTGGCGCGGGCGCTCGAGAATCGCCACGGTGAGGTCTTGCACCCGCATCTCGTTGGCGAACGCGATGCGGCGAAGGTTGTCGGCGATGGAGTCGTCGACGTCGATGGCGCCTCGAGCCGCCGGACCCGCGACGAACTTCTCGACGTGCGAGACCGCAGGCAAGCGCGGGAAAGCACCCGGTTCCACAGCGACCAACGTCGTGATCGAGTTGATGTGGCCGCGCGCCACCTGGCTCGCTCCTTCCAGGGCGTAGATCCCAAGGTCGACCTTCCGGTCTCCGCTTCCCATCACGAGGCCGTGGGGCAGGTTGGTTTGATGTCGAGGGCTCAAGACGACGGTGCCGGTCAAGCCCGACTGCTCGAGAGCAGCCTTGATCGCGGTGACAGCCGCCTCGCTGACGCGTTCGGGTTCACCTTTGCCGAGCAGCCCGGCGCAGGCGAGAGCCGCGGCCTCGGTGGCGTGGACGAGCTCGAGCGAGAGCTCGCCGCGCCCTCGCGTAAATGAAGAAGGAGGTGTGCCGCTCCTGTGTTGCTCCATGGTCCCCCTATTCGGCCGAGGTTTCTTCCAGCAGCTCCGCCGGGCGCAGCTCCATCTGGTCGCCCGTCTGTAGAAACGCAGCGCGCACGAAATCGCGGAACAGCGGATGCGCGCGGTTCGGGCGGGACCGGAACTCAGGATGGAACTGGCTCGCCACAAACCACGGATGGTCGGCCAGCTCGATGATCTCGACGAGACGTCCGTTGGGAGAAAGGCCGCTGAACACCATGCCCGCGTCGCCCATCAGCTCGCGATATTCGTTGTTGAACTCGAAACGGTGTCGGTGACGCTCGTACACAACCTCTTCCCCGTAAGCCTTGTGCGCCTTTGATCCCGGCAGCAGCTTGCATGGGTACAGCCCCAGGCGCATCGAGCCGCCCATCTGGTCGACGTTACGCTGCTCCGGCATCAGGTCGATCACGGGCGTCGAGGTGAACGCCGCAAACTCTGTCGAGTTGGCATCCGGGGCGTCGAGGACCTCGCGCGCGAAATCGATGACAGCGCACTGCATCCCCAGGCACAGGCCCAGGTAAGGGATCCGGTTGTGCCGAGCGTAGCGCGACGCCTGGACCTTGCCCTCGATCCCGCGATAGCCAAACCCTCCGGGGACCACGATTCCCGCGACGCCCATAAGCGGCGACGTGTCGCCGCTCTCGAGCTTCTCGGACGAGATCCAGCGGATATCGATCGAAAGCCCGTGATGAATGCCCGCGTGCCTGAGGGATTCGATGACGCTGAGGTACGCGTCGGGGAGCTGGATGTACTTCCCGACGATCGCTATCGGAACCGAGGCTCGCGGGTGTTTGATCCGCTCGATCAGCTCCGTCCACGGCTGAAGGTCGAGCGAGTGCGCCGGCTCCTCGAGCTCGAAGTGCTTGGCGAGCACCTTGCCCAACCCTGAGGCCTCGAGCATCAGGGGCACTTCGTAGATCGACTGCACGTCGGGCACGGACACCACCGCCTCGCGAGGCACGTCGGTGAACAGCGAGATCTTTTCCTTGAGGTCGTTGTCGATGGGCCGCTCGGAGCGACAGATGATCGCGTCTGGCTGAATACCGATCGCTCGAAGCGCCTGCACCGAGTGCTGGGTCGGCTTGGTCTTCATCTCCTGGCCACGAACCACGGGAATGAGGGAGCAGTGGACGTAGAACACGTTCTGCCTTCCGAGGTCGTTCTTGAGCTGCCGAATGGCCTCGAGGAAGGGAAGGCTCTCGATGTCACCGACCGTCCCGCCCACCTCGACCACGACCACGTCCGCCTGCGGGTCCTTGGCCGCGCGGAGAATCTTCTCCTTGATCACGTTGGTGACGTGAGGGATGACCTGAACCGTGGCGCCGAGGTAGTCGCCCCGACGCTCGCGGGCGATGACGTCCTGGTAGATCTTCCCGGTCGTCACATTGGACGCGACGGTCAGGTTCTCGTCGACGAACCGCTCGTAGTGACCGAGGTCGAGGTCAGTCTCCGCGCCATCGTCGGTGACGAACACCTCGCCGTGCTGGTACGGGCTCATGGTGCCGGGATCGACGTTGAGGTAAGGGTCGAGCTTTTGGAGGGAGACGGTGAGGTGGCGGGACTTCAAGATGTTCCCGATTGACGCCGCGGTGATGCCCTTGCCGAGCGAAGAGACCACACCGCCGGTCACGAAAACGTACTTCGACATTGACGACCCTCCTGGCGGTTTTTCAAATTTTACCGGAGAGAGGGCTTGGCTAAACCTTGACCTCCGCTTTGGGTTCCAGAACCACGACTTTCGTCTCGTACTCGCTGACCGACGATTTCTGGACTGAGAGCTTGGGCTGCGCCTCAGACGAGGTGACGCCCATCTCCTTCAGGAAGCGGTCGATGGGGTCGAGCTGAAGCTTCAGCCCTGGAATCGCGTAGTGCATGGGCACCACGTACCGCGGCTCGAGCTGCCGGACTACCTCCGCCGCCTGGGCGGCGTTCATGGTCGTGTGCCCTCCAACCGGGACGAGCAGCACGTCGGGCGTCGCCACCGATTCGGCATCGGCGTCGTCCAGCTTGTGACCGAGATCGCCAAGGTGGCAGATGCGCACGTCGTCGATCTCGATCAAGTAGACGGTGTTCCGGCCTTCCTTCTTCCCTTTCTCGGCGTCGTGATAGGTCGGCACGCCGATCACGCTGATGCCGGCGATCTCGTACTCACCGGGGCCATTGATCTCATACGCCCCGTCACGCACGACCTGCGTGAAGCTGTGGTTGTCGTGGTCGTGGCTCACGGTCACGACCTCGGCGTCCATACGCGCGAGCTTGAGTCCGATGGCGGGCGGATAGGGGTCGGTGACGACGGCCGCGCCGCGGCCCCGCAGCCGGAAGCAGCCGTGTCCAAGCCAGGTGACGTCCAAATGGTTTCTCCTTACATCCTTTCCGGCGCGCTAACTCCCATGAGCTCGAGCGCGGTCTTCAAAGTGTGACGCGCCGCGCGAGCGAGCTCGAGCCGCGCTCTCGTCAAACCCGGGTCGTCGACGACCACTCGGTACTCCCTCTCCGCGTTGCCGGCGTGATAGAAGCGATGGACCGCCGTCGCCAGGTCGTGCACGTAGTAGGGAATGCGGTGCGGCTCGAGCAGCACGGTCGCGTCCTCGACGACGTCTGGCCAAAACGCGAGCTGTCGCGCCACGTCGAGCTCCCACGGCTGGACCAACAGCGCAACGTCCGCGGTCTCTGGAAGCTCGGGATGTCTCTCGCTCGCCGCCGCCTCGACATTCGACAACCGGGCGTGCGCGTACTGGGCGTAGTAGACCGGGTTCTCGTTGCCCTGAGTCACTGCGAGCTCGAGATCGAACTCGATGGTCGTGTCGGGCGAGCGCAATAGATAGAAGTAGCGGACCGCGTCCGAACCGACTCGGTCGATGAGCTCGTCGAGCGGGACGAATCGGCCCGCGCGTTTGCTCATCTTGCCCTCTTGGAGATTGACCATCTGGTGGATGATGATCACGAGCTTGGTGGGGTCGAAGCCCAGAGCCGCGGCGGCGGACTTCATGCGCGGCACGTATCCGTGGTGGTCCGCGGCCCACACCTCGATGACGCGGTTGTGGTCGCGCTGCTCGAAACGGCTGAGCAGGTAGCCGAGGTCCGAGGCGAAGTACGTCGGCTGCCCGTTGCTGCGAATGACGACGCGGTCTTCGACTTCAACCTCCTCGGGATCGCCGAACCAGAGTGCTCCGTCTTTTTCCTTCAGATACCCACTTTCCCTGAGGCGTTCGATCGCTGCTTGGGGCAAGCCCGACTCCCAGAGCTTGTTCTCGTAGTACCACTCGTCGTAGCGCACGCCGAGGCGGGCCACAGTGGCGCCGATGCGCTGCACCATCTTGTCGATGGCGTACATCCGCAGCTTTGGCTCGGCCTCTTCCTCGGGAAGCTGTTCGATGCCAGGCAAGTCGTGCCGCGCCATCTCCGACAGCTCCGTGACGTAATCGCCCGTGTAGCCGCCCTCGGGAGGCTCCGCGCCGTGCAGCCGGGCGTAGACCGACGCGCCAAAGCGTCGCGTCTGCGTGTTGTCGGAGTTGACGTAGTACTCGCGCTGCACCTGGTGTCCCGTGAAGGCGAGCACTCGAGAGATCGAGTCGCCGAGGATGACGCCGCGACCGTGGCCGATGTGCAGCGGCCCGGTCGGGTTGACGCTGCCGAACTCGACCTGGAGCCGTTCACCTCGCCCGAGGTCGCGCGAGCCATACGACGGAGTGATGCGTGCGACGAGGCGCTGGAGCCATTCGTCGTTGAGCCGGAAGTTGACGTAGCCGCCGGCTGCCTCGGCCGTGGCTGCGCCTTCGGGCACGACCACAGTCTCCGCGAGCTGCTCGGCGATGGCCTTCGGGTCCTTCCGAAGGACGCGTGCCAGCTTCAACCCGGCGGAGCTGGCGTAATCCCCGTGACCTGGCGCCTTGGCCCGGCCCAGCTCGAGGTCAGGAACCTCGCCGTCGACGCCAAGCTTGCGCACCGCGTCCACGAGGGCGACCTGGATAGCGTCGCGCACGATCAGCAGCTCGGGTGCTGCGACGTCAGCGTCAGCTCCGCCTGGGTGGAGCTGCCGGCGCGCGTGTAGGTCACCGTCACGCGCTGGTTGGCATGAAACCGCGATCGCAGCAACAGGCTCAAGGGATGCGCGGAGTCGATGTGGACGTCGTCGACCTGGGTGATCACATCCCCGGAGATCAGGCCGGCGACGGTCGCGGGCCCGCCCTTGTCCGCGTTGACGAGCTGCGCGCCCTGGGGCAGGCCGTCGAGGATCGCCATCTCCGGAGTGACGTCGGTCGTCGTCGCGCCCATCGACGCGACCACGAGGTTGCCCGTGGAAAGGATTTGCTGCACGTCGTCCTGGATGTCGGCGACGTTGAGGCCGAAGCCCGCAAGCGTCGCGGGCGCCTCCATGGCGATGCCGACGACCTGGCTCTGGACGTTGAGCAGCGGCCCGCCTGCGGTCCCGTCGTCGATCGCAACACTGGTGAGGATCGTGTCGCTGTACGTGATCATGTGCCCGGTGTTGACCGGGTCTTTGGAGCCCGTCACGCGGTGCACCGCGCTGACGTATCCAGGCGTCACGGCGCCGCCGTCGATCGGTCCGCCGACGGCGACGATGACCTGGCCCTGGACGAGGGCTGTCGGATCTGCAAACGCAAGCGTGGGCAATCCGCTCACGCGGTCGACCTTGAGCACCGCCACCCCGGTCTGGCAGTCGTAATCCACCAGGCGGGCGTCGTGCGTGGTCGAGTCACCGGGAATCAGCACCGTGAGCCCGCTCGCCCCTGCGACCACGTTGGTGCTGGTGATGATGTAGCCATCGGTGGTGGCCAGATAACCCGAGCCGCGAACGACCGCGGGCAGCTGCTGCGTGACCACGCTGACCACGGCCGGCCGCGCCTTGGTGGCCGCCTGCACGATGGCCGAGTCCTGGACGAGCGTCTCGCCGCTCCGGAGGTTGACCTCCTGGGGGTTGGTGCGTGACTGCAGCCTCAGGACCGTCAGGGTCACGCCAGTGGCGACCAGCGCGGTCACGATGAGGCCGGCCACGACGGCCGCGATCGGTCGCATGAGGTGATAGTAGGTCTAGGTTCCGCGGGCTAGCTTTGCGGCTCGATCGGGTACCAGGTCATCACGAGCTGGCGATTCGGCTCGAACCCGGCCGAGCGATACAGCCGGATCGCGGCTTCGTTGTCCGGTCGGGTCCAGACGTATGCCAGGGTCACGCCGCGCTCCGCGAATAGACGAACCGCCTGGCGCACGAGCATCTCTCCGATGCCCCGGCCGCGGTGCCCCTCCGCCACGTAAAGCTCGGCGACCTCGCCTTCGAGGCCCGTGCCTGGGTCGAACAGGACGATCCAGGAGAAGCCGATCACCTGGCCGACCTCGTCGCGCACCGCATAGATCACGTTCTCTCCGCGGAAGGCCGACGGAACCTGGGCGAGGTGCCGTTCGATCTCCTCGCGCGGCAGCTGCGGATGGTCCTCGTAATGGATCTGCTCGCTGAGGTGCAGCTCGACCAGCAGTGGCTTGATGAGGGCGTAGTCGCCGGCCGCAAGGCGTTCGACGTCGAGTGTTCGCATCCCCATCCGATGTTAGCCTAGGGTTTCTTCGCTTCACCAACTTTTGGTGAAACCTCACGCCGACGTAGCTCAGCTGGCAGAGCAGCCGCCTCGTAAGTGGCAGGTCGTGGGTTCGAATCCCACCGTCGGCTCCACGCCAGCGATAGGAAGAACAGGGCTTCGGCGAGCAGGATCGGCACGGCCATCACCACCAGCGCCAGCTCGAGCAGCCCGTACCCCACCACCATCAGCGAGACCTGGAACGCGGTCGCGCCGGACCGTATGACTAACCATCCGGCGAGCACCAGCATGGCGAAGTCCTGGAACCCGACGTACGGAGTGAACAGCAGCGACGCCACGATGCCGGTCGCGAAGAGGCGCCCGACGTCCTCGTGCCGTTGGCGCCAGGCGGCGAAAACTGCGACGGCCACGACTATGGCCTCGACCACGTACAGCTGCGGGCCGAGTCCAAGCGTGCCGGAGACCGCAAAACTCCGAGTGGCTGACCACTGCGAGGCGAGTGAGAGCACGTCTCTGTATCGCTGCACGCCGTCGCCGCCGAGCATCGCCAACGCAATCACCCCGATGACCGCGCTCGCCGCCAGCCAGGCCCAAAAGATGCGCCGGCGTCCGGCGACCAGGAGGCAGAGAGGTACCAGCAACGCAAGCTGGGGCTTGAGGACGATGAGGCTCAGCAGCAGGCCGCTGAGGACCGGTCGTTTGTGCTCGGCCAGCCACCACGACGTCGCCACCACCGCAGCCACGAGCGCGACGGGCTGACCGACCATCAACCCGAACGCGGTGGGAAACAGGCCCGCAAACAGCGCCAGGTGCGCGACGCGCGTCAACCACGGACCTGGGGCCAACAGCCTCCACGCGAGCAGCACAGCCACCAGCAGCAGCGCGCCCCACACGAAGATGGCCGCGTGGAAGGGGATGGCGAGCAAAGGCGTCGCGAGCCAGGCGAGTGGCGGGGGATTGATGAACGGCTGCCAGTAGATGCCCGCCTCGAGCCCTTCGGTCGCTGCCTTCTGGGCGGCGAGGTCGTAGAGGTGGCTGTAGCCGTGCGTCCACGCCGCCAGGGCCGCGCCGTAGACGAGCCGGAAGTCGTTGCGAAAGCGGTACTGAGGGATGAAGTCGACCGCGGCGGCGTAGAGGTCAAACCCCACAAGCAGGACGCCGGTCCACAGGCCCGCCACCGCCCACAAACGGGTGCGCTCGCGCAAGTAGCCCTGCATGACCAGGCAAAAAATAAGGCCCGGACCTTCAGTCCGAGCCCTTAGTGGCGAGTTATTACTTAGTTGACTTCCTTGTAGTCGGCGTCGACGACGTCGGCTTCCTTGCCTTCTTGCCTGCTCTCTTGCCCGGAGCCGGAGCCATCGGCCGGGGCACCGCCCGACGCCGCGGCGCCCTGCTGCTGGTAGATGTGCTGGCCGATCTTCTGGAGCGCTTCGTTGAACTCGTCCATCTTGCGCTGCAGGTCCCTGGTGTCCGATCCCTTGGCCGCGCTCTTCAACGCGTCGAGCTTGGTGTCGACCTCGCTCTTGACGTCAGCGGGGATGCGGGACTCGTTCTCCTTGATGACCTTCTCGGCCTGGTGGATCATGTGGTCCGCCTGGTTGCGGAGCTCGACCTCTTCTCTCTTCGAGCGGTCCTCGGCGGCGTGCGCCTCGGCCTCCTTGACCAAGCGATCGACCTCGTCCTTGTTCAGGGTCGAGGATGCGGTGATGGTCACCGACTGCTCGCGCCCGGTCCCCTTGTCCTGCGCCTTGACGTTGAGGATGCCGTTCGCGTCGAGGTCGAACGTGACCTCGATCTGAGGCATGCCCCGCGGCGCGGGTGGAATGCCGTCCAGGTGGAAGCGGCCCAGCGTGCGGTTGTCGCGCGCCATGTCGCGCTCGCCCTGCAGCACGTGGACCTCGACCGAAGTCTGGCTGTCTGCCGCGGTTGAGAAAACCTGCGAGCGGGATGTCGGGATCGTCGTGTTGCGGTCGATGAGCCGGGTCATGACTCCGCCCAGGGTCTCGACGCCCAGCGAGAGTGGCGTCACGTCCAGGAGCAGGATGTCCTTGACCTCGCCCTTGAGCACTCCGGCCTGGATGGCCGCGCCAACGGCCACCACCTCATCGGGGTTGACGCCCTTGTGCGGCTCCTTCCCGCCGAGCAGCTCCTTGACGAGCTGCTGGATGATCGGCATGCGCGTCGCGCCTCCGACCAGCACGACCTCGTCGATCTGCTGCGGGGTCAGGCTTGCGTCCTTGAGCGCCGCCAGGAACGGTTGGCGAGTGCGCTCGGTCAGGTCGGCCGTCAGCGACTCGAACTTGGCCCGGGTGAGGGTCATCTCGAGGTGCTTCGGACCCGTCTGGTCGGCCGTGATGAACGGCAGGTTGATCGTTGTCTCGAGCCGGCTCGAAAGCTCGATCTTGGCCCGTTCGGCCGCCTCGGTGAGGCGCTGCAGGGCCTGGCGGTCGGTCTTCAAGTCGATGCCGTTCTGCTTCTTGAACTCGTCGGCGAGCCAGTCCACGACACGGCGGTCGTAGTCGTCGCCACCGAGGTGGGTGTCACCGTTGGTGGACTTGACCTCGAAGACTCCATCGCCGACGTCGAGCACTGAGACGTCGAACGTCCCACCGCCGAGGTCGAAGACCAGGATCGTTTCGTTGGCCTTCTTCTCCAGGCCGTAGGCCAGGGAGGCGGCGGTCGGCTCGTTAATGATGCGGAGCACGTTGAGACCCGCGATCTGGCCGGCGTTCTTGGTCGCCTGCCGCTGCGAGTCGTTGAAGTAGGCGGGAACTGTGATGACCGCGTCGGTCACCTTCTCGCCCAGGTAAGCCTCGGCGTCTGCCTTCAGCTTCTGCAGGATCATCGCCGAGATCTCTTCGGGTGTGAACTCCTTGTTGGTGCTCGGGATGAACACCACGGCGCGGTCGTCCTTGCCGGGCTTGACCTGGTAAGGCACGATCTTCCGCTCGGAGTCAACCTCACCGAACTTGCGGCCCATGAACCGCTTGATCGAGTAGACGGTGTTCTCAGGGTTGACGGCCGCCTGGCGGCGGGCCAGTGTGCCCACCAGCCGCTCACCGGTCTTGGTGAATGCGACCACGGAGGGAGTCGTGCGGGAACCTTCGGCGTTAGGGATGACAACCGGCTCGCCGCCTTCCATGACGGCGATGACCGAGTTGGTCGTCCCCAGGTCGATTCCTACGGTTTTTGGCATTTGTCGATGTTCCTCCAGGTGGGATGGATTTGAGATTCGAAGTGAATACGTTTGTTCTTCTTCCCCATGCTTGGGGCCCTAAAACGCGGTTCACCCTAGTCTTTTACCGATGGCCATATACGAGCTCGACCCCGTCGACCGCATCGTGGTTGCGGC
>DASYZS010000047.1:0-3396 GCA_035945895.1 Candidatus Dormiibacterota bacterium
ACCGTCCTTCATGGCCTCGAAGTGCTTGCGGTCGAGGACGTTCACGTCCCCGGTCACGGTGACGAAGATGTCGCCCTCGCGCGCTGCGTCATCCATCCTCATCACGCGGAATCCGTCCATCGCCGCCTCGAGCGCCTTCACAGAGTCGATCTCCGTGATCACCACGTCGGCCCCATGCCCCTTGGCACGAGAGGCAAGACCGCGACCGACCCAGCCGTAACCGGCGATGACAAAGGTCTTGCCGGCGAGGAGCACGTTGGTCGAGCGGATGATCCCGTCGATTGTCGATTGGCCTGTCCCATACCGGTTGTCGAACATGTGCTTGGTGTCGGCCTCGTTGACCGCGACGATCGGGTACGCGAGGACGCCGTGCTCGGCCATCGCTCGCAGCCGGATCACGCCCGTGGTCGTCTCCTCGGTGCCACCGATCACCTCGGGCAGCTGGTCGCGCCGCGACTTGTGGAGGACGGAGACGAGGTCCGCGCCGTCATCCATCGTGAGCTGAGGCCGGTGATCGAGGGCGGCCTCGATGTGCTCGTAGTAGGTCTCGTTGTCCTCGCCGCGGATGGCGTAGGTCTTGATTCCATGCTGGACGGCGAGCGCCGCGGCGACTGCGTCGTTGGTCGAAAGCGGGTTGGACGCGCAAAGCGCGAGGTCGGCGCCGCCCGCTTTGAGCGTGAGCATCAGGTTGGCGGTCTCGCTGGTCACGTGCAGGCACGCCGCCAAGCGAAGCCCTTTGAGCGGCTGGTCCTTGGTAAAGCGCTGACGGATGAGGGTGAGCACCGGCATCTCGCGCGCGGCCCAGTCGATCAAGTCCATGCCCTGGGTGGCGAGGTTCGAATCCTTGACGTCGCTTCCGCGGGAACTGACCTTCAATTTCTCTCCTAAGTGTTAGTAGACGATCTCGCTGACCAGCGTTACGTCATTCAGCCGCTTGCGGCCCTCGAGGTAGGTGAGCTCGATCAGCACCTGGACCCCGACGACGTCGGCCCCGAGCTTGCGAACCAGCCGGACCGCCGCCGAAGCCGTGCCGCCAGTCGCCAGGACATCATCCACGATCAGGACTCTCTGGCCTGGCTGCACTGCATCCGAATGAACTTCGAGCTGGTCGGTTCCGTACTCCAGCTCGTACGACTCCGTGACCGTCATCCACGGCAGCTTGCCCGCCTTGCGGATGGGCACGAAACCGGCCCCGAGCCGCACCGCCATCGCGGCGCCAGGGATGAATCCGCGAGCCTCGATGGCCGCAACCAGGTCCGGCGGATTCGCACTCCACGACTTCGACATCAGCTCGACGACCTCGCGGAAGATGTTCTTCTCACCTAGGAGCGGCGTGATGTCGCGGAAGATGATCCCCTTCTGCGGATAGTCGGGGACGTCGCGGACGTATTTCTTGAGGTCCTCGGGTGTCGTCATGGGGCCAGCACCGAACGAAAGTATCCAAGAGTCCGAATCAAGCCGTCCTCGAGCGGGACCTCCGGCTGCCAGTCGAGCAGTTTCTTCGCCCGCGTAATGTCCGGCTGCCGCTGCTTCGGGTCGTCGACCGGCAGGCTCCGGTGCTCGATGGTGCTCCTGGAATCGGCGAGCCGGATGATGATTTGGGCCAACTCGAGGACGGTCACCTCCTGCGGGTTGCCGAGGTTGACCGGAAGCTCGTCGCCCCTCTCCAGGTTCGTGATCACGCCGCGGACGAGGTCGGACACGTAGCACAGGCTCCGCGTCTGCGAGCCGTCGCCGTAGACGGTCAGGGGCTCACCGCGGATCGCCTGGGCCATGAAGTTGGGCACCGCGCGGCCGTCGGAGACCTGCATGCGCGGTCCGTGCGTATTGAAGATCCGGATGATCCGTGTATCTACGTCGTGCAAGCGGTGATAGGCCATCGCGTAGGCCTCGGCGCACCGCTTCGCCTCGTCGTAGCAGCCACGCGGGCCAATCGGATTGACGTTGCCCCAGTATGTCTCGGGCTGAGGATGCACGAGCGGGTCGCCGTAGACCTCGGAGGTGGACGCGAGCAGAAATGTCGCCTCCTTCGCGCGCGCCAGGCCGAGCATGTTCATCGTTCCGATGGTGCCGACCTTCAATGTGTGGATCGGGTTCGCGTCGTACTGCGGAGGGGACGCGGGCGATGCGAAGTGCAGGACGTACCGCACGTCACCACCGATGAAGATGCCGTGATTCACGTCGGCCTGCCGGAACTCGAAGTCGGGGTTGCGCTGGAGCGACTCGAGGTTCTTAGGCGAACCGGTGATGAAGTTGTCGAGCGCCAGGACCCGCATGCCGTGGTCGAGGAGCGCCTCGCAGAGGTGGGAGCCGATGAATCCGGCTCCGCCGGAGACAACCGCCCTCGGCTTATTCCCGGCCAACGCCGCGATAGGTGAAACCCAGCTCTTTGAGCTCGTCGGGGTCGTAGATGTTGCGGCCGTCGATCAGCACCGGCTGCCGCATGAGCTGCCTGAGCCGCCGCAGGTCGAGCCGGCGGAACTCGTTCCATTCGGTGATCAGGACGAGCGCGTCAGCCCCGCTCGCAACCTCGTACGCGTCTTTCAGGTACTCGACGTCGGGGATCAGCGTGCGGGCTCTCTCGACCGCGGCCGGATCGTAGGCGCGAACCGTGGCACCCGCGGCGATGAGCACCTTTGCGATGTCAAGGCTCGGCGCCTCTCGCATGTCGTCGGTGTTGGGTTTGAAGGCAAGGCCAAGCAGTCCGACGATGCGGCCGGGCAGCTCGTCGAGGCATTCACGCAGCTTGTCGATCACCAACATGCGCTGGTCGCGGTTGATGTCCATGACCGCGTGCAAGAGCTCTGGGTGGTAATCGAACCTTTCCGCGACCGCCGCGAGCGCCGCGATATCTTTTGGCAAGCAGCTCCCACCCCATCCGATCCCCGCGTCCAGGAAGCGGGGACCGATGCGATTGTCGAGCCCCATGCCTTCGGCGACGAGCTTCGCATCCGCCCCCACGCGTTCGCTGATGCGCGCGATCTCGTTGATGAACGAGATCTTGGTCGCGAGAAAGGCGTTGGACGCGTACTTGACCATCTCCGCGGTGTAGATGTTCGGCGTGATGAGCACCGGCGCGCCGAGCGGCTCGTAAAGGCGGGCGACCTTTTCCGCCGCCTCGCGATCGTGGCTTCCGACCACGATGCGGTCCGGGTGCATGAAATCCTGGATTGCCGAACCCTCGCGCAGGAACTCGGGATTCGATACCACCGGCGCGGGATGCTTCGGATTGCGCTTCGCGAGCACGCGCGAAACCATGTCGCCAGTCAGCGGCGGAACGGTGGATTTGTTCACGACGACGATCGGTCCGTCCATCGCGTCGGCGATCGAGCTGGCGGCCGATTCGACGTATGACAGGTCCGCCTCTCCGCCTTCGCCCTCGGGCGTGCTCACGGC
>DASYZS010000048.1:0-30231 GCA_035945895.1 Candidatus Dormiibacterota bacterium
GTGATGACGTCCTGCTCCATGCCGACGACCTCGGTGACCGCGCTCACCTTGCGCGAGCCGTCGCGAAGTCGGTTGAGCTGGATGATCAGGTTGATCGCACCCGCCGTCTGCTGACGGATCGCTCGCACGGGCAGGTCGACACCCGCCATGAGAACCAGGGTCTCGAGACGAGCAAGGGCATCGCGCGGGCTGTTGGCGTGCAGCGTGGTCATCGAGCCGTCGTGGCCGGTGTTCATGGCCTGCAGCATGTCGAGGGCCTCACCGCCACGGCACTCACCGACGACGATGCGCTCGGGTCGCATACGCAGTGAGTTGATGACGAGTCGCTGGATGGTGACCTCGCCTTCTCCGTTGATGTCCTTCGGCCGCGTCTCGAGGCGGCAAACGTGCTCCTGGTGCAGCTGCAGCTCGGCCGCGTCTTCGATCGTCACGATTCGGTCCTCGACCGGGATGAATCCGGAGAGCACGTTGAGGAACGTGGTCTTGCCTGTGCCGGTCCCTCCGGACACGATGATGTTCGCCTTCGACAGCACCGCCGCTTTTAAGAACCCGAATCCGGACTCGTTGCACGTACCGAATCGGATCAGGTCCTCGACCTGGTATGGGTCCCGGGCGAACTTGCGGATCGTCAGCAGCGGCCCGTTCAACGCGAGGGGGCGGATCACAGCGTTGACACGCGAGCCGTCCGCCAGGCGCGCGTCACAAAGAGGTGAGCGCTCGTCGATGCGGCGGCCAACCGTGCGAACGATGAACTGGATCACGTTGAGCAGCTGGTCCTCGTCGACGAACTTGATGTTGGTCAGGACCACCTTGCCGCCCATTTCGACGTATACGTGGTCGTTGCCGTTGACCATGACCTCGGTCACGCGGTCGTCCCGGATCAGGGGCTCGATCGGACCGAGCTGCTGGTAGTACTCGTCGATATTGATACCGGGGATCCGGACTGCCATTCGGCTAGCCTCCGCGCCTCGAAATTTGAACTGAAGTCGAGGGCCAACTATACAGTCACGCGCGCGACTGAGACCCCAGTTACCGGCCCCGATCCGGCCTCCCGAAGGGCGCTTGCGCAAGCGTCGAGGGTGGCCCCCGTGGTGGCCACGTCGTCGACGAGGAAGATGGCTTCACCCTGCAGACGCCCGCCGTTCCAGATGAAGGCGCCGGCGACGTTTTCGAACCGGCTTTTGCGGTCGCGACCGACCTGCGGCGGCGTCGCCCGCGTGCGCACCAGGACTCCGGGCGGCGATCGTAGGGCAAAGAGCTTTTGCAGCTCGCGACCGAGAAGCTCGGACTGGTTGAAACCGCGTGTGCTCTGGCGCGACCGATGCAGCGGGACCGCGACCACCCAGCGAGCGGCTATGCCTTCCACGGCGAGCCGCTCGGCGACGAGCTGCGCCAGCGGCAGCGCCAACCGGCGCCAGCCCTCGTACTTGAACCGATGGACCGCGTGCTCGATTGGACCTTCGTAGGCGACGGCCGAGCGTACCCGCGTGAGTGACTTCAGACGCGTTCGGCAGGAGCATTCACCGCGCGCTGATGCCACCTCCGCGCCGCAGCGCCGGCACAGCGGCTCCTCCAGGCGTCGGATCTTCGACCGGCACGCATCACACAGCCACGCCCCGATGCGGCGGCAGCCTCCACAGCGTGGCGGCAGCAAGAGATCCAGCACGTGCATGGACTTAGCGTATGCAGCGGGTCAAGAAGCTCTTAACAGCTACTGGATGACTATCTCGTCGCCAGTCTGCAGGTCAATGCCGGCGGTCGATCCCGGCGGCAGCTCGAGCACGCTGCGGGCGCCCAGCGCAAATCCGATCCCATGCCACCGCGGCAGCTTGCGGTACACCTTGCGCACGCGTTCGCCGCCGTCGAGAAAAACCGCGTCGATCGGAAAGTTCATGAACATCATGTGGATCGAGCTGCAAGGGATGATCCACATCCCGCGGCCGGGCGCGAGGTCCCTGCGAAACATCAACCCCAGCCCACGGCCGAACATCGTCCCCGGCATCTCGAGCTCTTCGGCCAGGACCTTGCCCGACCTTGCATGCACCGCTCTTCTTCCCTTCATCGGCGATCCGATAGGTTAGATCGCACTGCATGGATTTCGTCAGCGATGGCGTCCGCATTCACTACGAGGTCAACGGCCCCGACCTGGGCAAGCCGATCGTGCTCGTCCACGGGTTTGCTTCCGACTACCGGCTCAACTGGGTAGGCACTCGCTGGCAGGAGACGCTGAGCAACGCCGGGTTCAGGGTCATCGGCATCGATTGTCGCGGCCACGGCCACAGCGACAAGCCCCACGAGGAGGCCGCATACCGTGTCGGAACCATGGCCGGCGACGTGGTGCGGCTGCTCGACCAGGTCGGCGTCGACAAGGCGGCGTACCTCGGTTACTCGATGGGCGCGCGCATCGGGTTGGAGGTGATCCTCGATCATCCGGCCCGCGTCACGCGCGCGGTGCTCGGAGGCATCGGAGCCTCCGGCGCCATCGACGACTCACGGCAGATAGCGCACGCGTTTCGCATCGGCGAACCCACAGATGACCCGATTGCCCAGACGTTCTACAAATTCGCGTCGGCTCGGCCGAGCAATGACATGCTGGCGCTCGCGGCGTGCATCGCCGGCTTACGTCCCGAAGCTCACCCCGACCGTCTCGCCAGGATCCGCACGCCGATACTGGTCGTGGTCGGCGACCGCGATGACATTGCGCGGGGCGCCCCCGAGCTCGTCGAGATTCCGAGCGCCCGCCTGGTCACGATCCCGAATCGCGACCACCTGAGCGCGGTGCCCGCGCGAGAGTTCAAGCAGGCCGCGCTGGAGTTTCTGACGGCGGAGGACTAACCGCGCCGGACGTAGCGCACGCGGCGCTTGGTCTTCTGGAGCGTGGAGTTCTTGGGGACGACAGAGATCGTTCCGTCTGCCTCGAGCACCCCGAGCTTCACGTCCTTCGCGCCCTCGAGGCCGTGCTCCCGAATCGCCATCTCGCACTCGTCTTGCGTAACACCCTCTCGATCGAGCGTGTGCTGCAAGTAGGTGCCGTCGCGAATAATCACAGCGGGGACGGGCGTAAAGAGCCGATGCACCGCCGGCAGCCGGTCCAGCCGGCCGACGATCCAGTTGGCGGCGACCAGGGACACGATCAATACCAGGCCACCGGTGACCGACGAGTCCGGGCCGGTCATCGCCGGCTGCAGCGCGTTGGCCACGAGCAGGATGAAGACCAGGTCGTACAGCGTGAACTGGCCGACCTCGCGCTTCCCGAAGATGCGCAGAGCCACGAGCAAGGCGGCGTAGATGACGACGCCACGGACGGCCAGCTCGAGCACGTTGACCGACGGCACCAGCGCCGCCGGCCAGGTGATGAGATAGAGCGTTAGCGCGGAGCCATCAGGATCAGCACAGCGGGCCCGAGGAGCACGATCCAGAGCGTCGGGAAGATGCAGCCCACCATCGGGAGCATCATCTTCAGCGTCGCCTGGGCGCCCCGCTCTTGCGCGCGCTGGCGGCGCTTGCGCCGCATCTCGTCCGCCTGGATGCGGAGGATCTTGCCGATCCCGGTGCCGAACTGCTCGGACTGGATCACGGCCTGCATGAAGTTGTGCAGGTCCTCGACGCCGCTGTTCCGGCCCATCTCGTCCAGGGCCTCGAGTCGAGGCCGGCCGAGGCTGACCTCGCGCAGTGCCTTGGAGAGCAGCTCCGACAGGGCGTTGCGGTATTTGTCGGTGACGCGCGCCAGCGCAGCGTCGAAGCCGAGGCCGGCGTCGACGCAGATCACGAGCAGGTCAAGCGCGTCGGGAAGGTTCTTCTGGATCTCAGCCCGCCGACCGTCCACCTGCTGCTTCAGCCAGACGACGGGTAGGTAATAGCCGCCAATCACACCCAGCACCAGGGCGATGACAAGGTAGAGGGTGTTGGCGAGGAGCAGGCCCACCAGGAATCCGAGCGCGCCGAGAATCGCGGCTGCCACGAGACGCACCGCCACGAAGTCTTCCGGCGTCAGGTTGCCCGGGCGTCCGGCTAGCTCGAGGCGATTCAGCATGTCTTGTCGGGCCTTCTGCGGTGTGGAGCGCGACAGCAGGGAGCCAAGCTTTTCGATCGCGGGCCGCAGCACACGCTCGCTGAATGGCCGCTGCAGCTCGATCTCCTCGACGGTCAGCTGCTTTTCGCCGCCGTACGCGGCGAGTCGCTGCTGGACGTTGACCGACATGCTCGACGACGGTGTGCGGGCGAGCCCGATGAAGATCATCAGGATCCCCACCGCGACGATCAGCGCGAGAAGCATTGTGGTGCTCATGACTAGACCTCGATCGCCACGATGCGGCGAATGATCAGGTTTCCGATGAAGATCATGAACCCGCCGATCGCGATCAGGATCCAGCCGATGATGTTGCGGAACATCGGCTGGAAGTAAGTCGGCGTCACGAAGAACATGAACACCGCGAGCAGGATGGGCAGCGCCGTGATGATGGTGCCCGACGCACGGGCCTGGGCGGTCAGGGTCTGGATCTCACCCTTGATCCGCACACGCTCCCGAATCGTGTAGGCGATGTTGTCCAGGATCTCGGCCAGGTTGCCGCCGACCGTGCGGTGGATCGAGTAGGCCGTCGCGACCAGGTCGAAGTCCGGGCTCGCGATGCGTTTGGTGATGTTGGAGAGAGCCTCATCAGGCGAGCCACCGAGGTTCATCTCGCGGACCGCACGACCGAACTCGTCGCCGATCGGCGCGACCGCGTTCTTGGCCACGGTGTCGATGGCCTGCGCGAAGGAGTAACCGGCTTTAAGTGCGTTGGACAGCAGCGTCAGGGTGTCGCCGAGCTGGCTGTTGAACTTCTTCAGCCGCTGGCCGACGCGGTACTTCACGTAGAAGCCGGGAATCAGGTAGCCGACGAAGAACAGCAGCGCGAAGAGGAGGCCCCAGCGGAAGAATCCGATCAGGCCGACGACCGCGCCGCTGCCGAGCTGGATCATGAAGTACTCAGACGGGCGCAGCTTCAGGTCGGCGCGCTGGAGCTGCTCCGCGACCGACGGCTTGCCCTTCTTCGCGTCCCCTCGCCCGACGCGATCGGCGGCCGGCTGGAACAGCCGGTTCAGGCTGTCTCGCATGCCGCCCGACCGAGGGATTGCGGCCGCGCCTGCCGTCGTCACGCCGTAGGCGGCAAGCCGCGCTTGGAAGTCCTCGGCTCCCCCTGCCGAGCGCCTCATCTGGCTGATGCCGAGGAAGAAGAGGAAGACGCCCGCGAAGGCGATCAGCCCAAATATGACGGCTGTTGACATTCTCTCTTTCTCCTAAAAGGTCAGTACAGCTTGTCTGGCGACGGTTGTTTGATGGGCGCGAACAGGGCCTCGGACACCTCTTCACCCTCCGAACGGAGGTGCTCGATGCGCATAGGCAGTATGCCAGTCGCGGAGTGAAAGCCGACTGCCTTTCCTTCCGCGCTGACGCCGAGCTGTCTGAAGGTGAACAGCTCCTGGGTCTGGATCTCGCCATCCTTGATGCCCACGACCTCGGCCACACTCACGATCCGGCGCACACCGCCTCGCAGGCGGGACTGCTGGACGATGAGATGGATGGCGGAGCCGATGGTCTCGCGGATGGCGCGGGAAGGCAGGTCCTGGCCGGCCTGGAGCACCAGCGTTTCGAGTCGCACCAGGCACTCGTGCGGGTTGTTGGCGTGGATCGTGGACATCGATCCATCGTGGCCGGTGTTCATGGCCTGGAGCATGTCCAGGGCCTCACCGCCACGACACTCACCGACGATGATGCGGTCCGGACGCATACGGAGGCAGCTCTTGACGAGCTCGCGGATGGGCACGGCGCCCTTGCCCTCCACGTTGGGCGGCCTGGACTCCAGCTGCACCCAGTGCGGCTGCTGCAGCTGAAGCTCGGCTGCGTCCTCGCACGTGATGAGTCGCTCGTTCTCGGGGATGAAGGACGAAAGGATGTTGAGCAGCGTCGTCTTACCGGAGCCGGTGCCTCCGGACACCAGGACGTTCAAGCGCGCGCGGACGCACGAGCGGAGGAAGGTCATGATCTCCGGGCTCGAGGACCGGAAGCGGTTGACGATGTCGGCGGGCCCCCACTTCTCCTTGGCGAACTTTCGGATCGTCAGGGCTGGGCCTTTGAGCGCGATCGGCGGAATGACCACGTTGACACGCGAGCCGTCTTTCAGGCGGGCGTCACAGATCGGGGTCGACTCGTCGACGCGGCGGCCGACAAGGCTGACGATGCGGTCGATGACCTGCCGCATCTGCCGCTCGGACTCGAAGGTGACCGAGGAGAGAATCGGCTCGCCGCTCTTCTCGACGTAGATCTGCTTTGGGTGGTTGGCCATGATCTCGGTGATGCTCGGGTCTGCCAGCAGCGCCTCCAGCGGACCGAGGCCCAGCACGTCGTCCAGGACCGAGTCGACAAGGCGCTCCTTGTCGTTCTTGGTCATGGTCATCGCCGTCGAGCGCATGTACTCCTCGGCGAGCTCCAGGATCTTTTCGCGCACGCCGGCCTTGTTGCTGGAATCGATCTCGTCGGCGAATTTCTCGATCAGCCGCGAGTGGATCTGCACCTTGGCGGCGGTGAACGCCGGGGAAAGATCCGCACCGACATTGCGACCCGCGGCGGCTGCCGCCTGGGAGAGCGACGTCGGCGTAGAGCCGGTGGGCGGAGGTGCGGTCGGCTGAGGGGCTACGGGGATGGACTGCTGCGGCGTGTAGGGAGTGGCCCCGGGTAGGGTCGCAGTGGCGGGACCGTTGGTCGGTCCCGCCGGTGGAATCGTCTGGTTTTGTTTGACCCTATCGAGTAGGCCCATGGACCTCGATTACAACGCGGAGAAATGGTACCGAGCGTCGACCTGCTTGTTGGTGACTCCGCCTGCGGCCTGGATCGTGGCGCATGCCGTGTCCTGGTTGTCCGTCGGCGGCGTCGCGTAGTCCTTGTAGGACTCCAGGGTGTAGCGGACCTGCGTGTTCGCAAGGAACCATGTCAGGTACTCCGCGTCGCACTGCGTCAGCTCGACGGTGAGGCTCGACGTTATGCCGGTCGCCTGTCCGCTCTGGCTGGAGGTCGTGGTGGAGGTGCTGCCGGCCGGCGTCACTCCGTTGCTGGCCGGTCCGAGGCCGATGATGCGAAGCTGCGTGAAGACCGTCTTGCTGACCTGGCGAGCGGGACCCTGCTGCTGTCCCGTCGTGGTGTTGAAGGTCGTCAGCTGCGCTGAGGCGATGACGGTGATGTAGTCGCCGACGCTGATGTGACCCGCGACCCCCTGCTGCTCACCGGTCGGGATCGTCATGGCGACATAACCCTTCGCCAGGGGAAGGTACGCGGGCGCGGCGCCCACTGGCACCAGGCCGATGTCCCTCGCCAGCATGTCGGAGGTGATGACGGCCCCCTTGCTGATGTTGATCTCGGTCACGAGTCCCGTCACGTCAGCAAGGGCTGGGTAGGTGTTGCCCAGCGTCGCGTCACCGTTGACCGATGCCTTGGCGAGCTCGACGTCGGACGCCACCAGCTGGTGGCGCAGCGGGATCGCCTGCTTGGCGATCACGACAGTCGTGGTGGGTCCACCGCCGATCGCTCCCCCGCCGCCGGTCAGGCTGCTGAGGAAGAAGACGGCGCCGAAGGCGACGATCGCGAGCAGTACGCCGATGATGATGAAAAGACGGCCTCCCCCAGGCCTGGGTCTAGTTGCAGCAGGTGCGACGGCCAAGACAAGTCACCTCCGATTGATTTCGAAAAAGTGGCGACATTGTAAGCATCCGGATCACGTTATTAGCCAAATTCGCTGTAAAGAAAGAGAGCCCCTCGCGGGGCTCTCTTGAAGGTGCTGTTACGTGGGCTTACGCCCCGAGGGCTGCTACGACGTTCGAGAACACGTTCTTGATCTGGTTACCCATCGTAAGAAGGATCACGATGACCACGATTGAGACCAAAACGAGGATCAGAGCGTACTCAACCATGCCCTGGCCTTCCTGACGAGTCGTAAGGCTGCGAAGCTTCCAGTAAAGGCTCAACATTTCTGCGATTTCACCTCCTTTTTCCTGAACTACAGGTTCCTGTCCTGAATGACGCGGCCCGGTTCGGGTTCTTGCACCACCCGGGCCCTTTCGCGGGGGACGATGCTACTCACGCGTCGGGGGCAGGTCAATTCATTAGCCAAAACGACCGGGAGGGCGATCCCGGTCGCTAACCTTTGCGCGCGGCATGGCGGCGTTGGAAGGGTTGGAGGGGGTCCGGGGCCGGCCTGCGGCCTACTGGCGGGACATCGTCTTCGGCCGCCTGCTTCCCTCCGCCTTCTTCAGCCTCTTTCTCGCCCGGCAGCTGATCCTGCTGTGGGGCGGCTTCCACGGCATCCGGACGCCGTCCGACGCCTTCTTCGTCGCCCAGCAGCTGCTGGCCCTGGCCTACTTCACTCTGCTCGTCGTCCTGTACGCCGTCCGCCTGCCGCGGCGTGGAACCGACCACCGGGCGGCCGTCATCTTCATCGCCTTCAGCGGCACGTTCGCCGCCATCGGCGCCAGCTTCATCCCCGGCGGCACCCGGCGCGAGGGGCTGGTCGTAGTGGCGGACGTCCTGGCCACCGCTGGGCTCGCCTACTCGGTCTGGGGCCTGGCGTACCTCCGCCGGTCTTTCTCGATCATCCCCGAGGCCCGGCGCCTGGTCACGGGCGGCCCCTACCGGCTCAGCCGGCACCCGGTTTACCTGGGCGAGGTCACCACCGCCATCGGCGTCAACCTCGCCACCGGAGGCTTGCTGACCGCGATCGCGATCGCCTACTTCATCGGTTGCGAGCTGCTCCGCATCCGCTGGGAGGAGGAGATCCTGGCCGCCGCGTTCCCGAGCGACTACCCGGCATATGCAAGAAGCGTCCCCCGCTACCTACCCAATCCGTTCCGCCGCCCCGGTGGCTCGTGACGGCGGCTGCGGTGGCAGATGGCGGCTGAGACCGGCGACGCCAAGGCGCGGGTGGCGAGCTGAGGAGGGCATTCGGTGATGCCTGACGAACGCTCGCCGGGACCCGCAACGCAGGCGTCAGCGTCCGAAGGACGCTCGCCGGAAATCAGCCGCCAGGTGCGGCGCGATTCGCCGTCACGAGCCACCGCAAGCTCGGTGACGTTGAGCGAGCGGCTGAGCGCGCGCACGCTGCTGATCGGCGGCGTGCTGATCGTCGTGCTTGCGCTGTTCATCGCGCCCGAGCAGGACCCGGATTTCTGGTGGCACCTGCGGATCGGTCAGTGGATGGTCGACAACAGCCGCCTGCCCTCGACCGACATCTTCACGTTCACCGTCCCCAGCCACGTCTGGACCGACCATGAGTACCTGACCGAGATCCTGATGTGGCGCGTTTACAGCGCCGTCGGGCTCCCCACCCTCATCGTCCTATTCGGCCTTTTGACCTGGGCCGGCTTCTGGTTGATCTATCTGCAGGTCCGGCGCCAGCCGTTCGTCTTCGTCGGGCTCGGTCTCGCGGTCGGTGCCATCGCCGGCGCGCCGATCTGGGGGCCGCGTGCGCAGATGATCACGTTCGCCCTGAGCTGCGTCGAGCTCTACTGGCTCCACGGGTACATGACGGGCCGCAGCCGGGCATTGAACTTCTTCCCGCTCGTGGTAGCCCTGTGGGCCAACCTCCATGGCGGCTGGGTGATCGCCTTCGTGTGGCTTGGTGTTGCACTGGGGTCGGAGCTGTTCATGTGGGCCTGGGACCAGGACAATCCGGCCCACAGGATGCACGTGCGCCGCCTGGCGATCATCTCGCTGGGTTCAGTCATCGCCGTTGCGGCAACGCCACACTTCCTGAGCCTCTATCCCTATCCGTTCCAGACCGAGGGCAGCGTCGCCCAGCAGCGCTTGATCGTCGAGTGGTTCTCGCCCGACTTCCACGAGGTCTTCGTCCGGCCGTTCGAGGCGATGGTGTTCTTGCTCATCGCCGGGTTCGCGCTGCGCCGGCCCACCCTCTACGAGTTCCTGCTCACAGCAATCGCGCTCTTCCTGGCCTTGCAGTCGGTCCGCAACATCGCGCTGTTCGTCGCCGCGACCACCCCCGTGCTCATCACCACCTACGGTTCGTGGTGGCGCGAGTTCGCGGCCGTCCGCAAGTGGACGTTCAACCTGCCGCCCCGCCCCCTGTTCGCGGTCGTCACGGGCGCCGTGCTCGTCGTCATCCTCGCAGCGACGCTGCTGCGAGTGGGCAACGAGCTCTCCCCCAGCCGCCAGCAGCAGCTGGACGCCTCGAGCTATCCCATCGGCGCCGCCAGCTGGCTCGCCGCCCACCCGGGCGTCGGGACACATATGTACAACCAGTACGGCTGGGGCGGATACCTCGCCTACCGCTTCTACCCTGACCCCAACCGGCGCGTGTTCATCTTCGGCGAGGCCGCTCTGATGGGCGATCCGCTGCTGAACGAGTACGAGGATGTGCAGACGCTGCGCTCGGACTGGATGCAGATCCTGGACAAGTACCAGGTCGACTACGTCGTCTACAACACCGGCGCGCCGCTCTCCAACGTGCTCGCTACGCAGCCCGGCTGGGCCGTTGCCTACCAGGACAGCGTGGCGACCATATTTGTCAGAACAACTTCCAGATCTTGAAGTTCGGCGTGTCGTAGGCCGGCGGCCCAAGCACCGCCGGCGGTGGCGACTGCAGGTCGCTCGTCCAGATCACGTACCGGATGTTGTTCGCCTGGTCGAACTGGGTGATGTCGGCCACCCCGGTCAGGACGTCGCCGGCGGTCTTGGTCTTCGCGGCGTAGCCGTACGTCTCGTCGTAGTGGCCGACGTACACCGTGTCCGAGCTGTACGCGGGGACGTAGAGACCGATGCCCGGCATGCAGAGCACACGGCCCTGCGGTTGCGAACCGAGCCAGTTCAGGCCATCGTACTCGGCCGTCGAGATCTCGTACTGGGGCTCCGACGCGACCGCGAGGGGCGCAAGCAAAAGGAAAGCGCTCCCGATCGCCGAGACCGTCACATAAGAGAAAGGAAGGAGGCGCCTGGCCCGCAAGCTGCGGAGGCGAGGCACGATGGTCTCGTACATGCCTCGCGCGGCTAGCACCCCGAGCGGCAGGTAGATCGCGTCGAAGAATCGCCGTCGCAGGTCGCCGGCCGGATTGGGAAGCCACAGGATCGCCCCGAGCAGGACGAGCCACGCCAGCAGGAAGACGTCCTCGCGTGTGCGCCTGCGGATCGCGCCGGGCACACCGAGCGCCGCCAGCACCAGCTGGGGCGCCAGAGCGAAAAGCAAGCTGATCGTCTCGGGGGCGACGGCGTTCTTGGAGTGGAAGGTCCACCGCAGCACTTCCGGGTTGCCGACAAAGGCCAGATACGAATAAAGGACATAGGGCGCCGGAATGGCGAAAGCCAGCGCCCCCGCGATCCAGCCTCGCGGCTGGGGTCGCCGCCACAGCACGGCCACCGCGGTGGCGCCGCCCATGAGAACGGGCATCTGGGGGTGGATCGAAGCCTGGCCCAGCCACGCGAGCCCAGCCAGCAGCCCGAGCGGGATGCTCCCTCGCTGGATTGCCCTGAGGGTCAGGGGGACGCCAAGCGCGGCAAACACGCCCGACCACGCGAAGTGCGGAAGCGCCAGCACCGAATAGAAGGCGCTCAGCTCCGGCATGCGCAGGTCCAGGCCCTCGGTGGGACCGTCGAAGGCGATGGGCTTGCCGAGCGCCCAGATCACCAGCCCCAGGCCCAGTCCAAACGCGATGAAGAACATCGCGAATCGGCGGGCGGCGGCATCTTCGACGAATTGCCGGACGAACAGCCAACCCGCAGCCATCAACGCGAATGCGGCACCCACCCGCGCGAGGTGGAAAACCCAGATCAGCGGCAGGTGTGAGATTGCAGCCAGATGCCCGAGGACGATCCAGAAGAGAAAGAGATAGGCGGTGGGGCTCGCCTCGGTCGTGTAGCGGTTCTGCCAAGCCCACGAGCCTTCCCAGCCTTCACGCATCTTGGCGAGGTAGGTCGTGGCGTCGTCCCAGAGATAGAAGAAGCCGACGAAGACGTGGCCGGAGGGTTGGACGGCGTACGCGTAGAGGTAAGGGATGGCCGTCACCGCGGCCAGCGCGGCTCCGAGCAGCAGCGGCAGCTTCCACTCGCCTCGGCCAGTGCCGGGGGCCGTCGGCCATTCGATCGGTCCGCTGGAAACTTGTGGTCTCTCGATAACTTTCATCGACCCATGCTCAGGCGCAGCACCGTCCATAGTGCTCGACGGATCTCCCCCTGCGAAACCTTCGACGCACCCGCGATCCGGTCCTCGAAGCGTATGGGGACCTCCACCACGGGGAAACCCAGCTTGATCGTCCGCTGCACCATCTCGATCTGGAACGAGTAGCCCTGGGAGACGATCTCGTCCAGCTTGATGCTCGATAGCAAGGCCCGCGTGTAGCACCGGAAACCAGACGTGCAGTCGCGCACGCGAACGCGCAGCAGCGTCCTCGTATAGACGTTGGCCGCTCTGGAGAGCATCAGGCGCTGGAACGGCCAGCCCACGATCACGCCGCCGCGCACGTAGCGCGATCCGATGGCGAGCCCGCCGCATCCCCGCGCGGCGTCGATGACGGCATCCAGGTCCTGCGACCGATGGGACCCATCGGCATCCATCTCGACGAACAGGCGTGAACCGTCGGCGAGACCGATCCGAAAAGCCTCCTCGTAAGCGCTTCCGAGACCCAGCTTGCGGTCGCGATGGAGCACGCGCACGCCGGAGTCGGCTGCGGCGAGCTCGTCGGCCAGCTGCCCGGTCCCGTCCGGCGAGGCGTCGTCGACAACGAGCACGTCATGACCGAGGTGACGCACCCCCGCGACCACTCGTTCCAGGTTCTCGCGCTCGTTGAACGTCGGCAGGACCACCAGGGCCTCGGTCGGGCCAGACCTGCGCTCGGTCAGGACACGATCGCCGCTCATACGGTGAAGCGCACGCGGACGACGTGCTTCAGCATGTCGAGGGAGCTGCGCACGGCGCTCACCTTGGTCGGCGCGGAGTTGCGCCACACGACCGGCACCTCGACGATCTTCACGCCTTCTTTGCGGGCTCGGTACAGGACTTCGGGGTCGTAACCGAACCCATCCGTGATCAGCGCCGCGAAAACGCGATGGGCTACGTCGCCGCGAAAGAGCTTGAACCCGCATTGCGTGTCCCAGATGCCGGGCAGCAGGACTGCCTGCACGATCAGGTTGAAGCCCTTGCCCATCAACACGCGATAGATCGGCTGCGACACCTCAACGCGCGACCCGCGCAGGGCGCGGGAGCCGATCGCGATCCCAGCGCCGTTGTTCAGCGCGGTCTGAAGCTTGTCGAGCTCCTCGATTGGTGTCGACAGGTCAGCATCGGTCACGAGGATCTCGTCGCCGGTCGCCGCGTGCACGCCGGTCGCAAGCGCGCGGCCCTTGCCCCGGTTTTGCCGCAGCGCCTCCACCCGGACAACCGAATGCTTTCGCGCCGCTTCATCCATGAGCACGCGTGTGCCGTCGGAGCTGCCGTCGTCGACCAGGATCAGCTCATAGGTCGTCTGCCGAGCGTCGAGGTAGCGTTCGATGTGTTCGATGGTGCGCGGCAGCCGCTGCTCCTCGTTGAAGCACGGGATCACGACGCTGAGCACGGGGCGGGATGTTACTTCGACGAACTGAGAACCTTCAGCGCATAGACCGGGAGCACGGCCATACGCCGCACCCGCCAGGGCTGGTAGGCCAGGCGCGCAACCCACTCCAGTCCCGCCTGCCGCATCCAGGCCGGGGCCCGAGGTACGCGACCGGTCAGATAGTCGAACGCTCCACCGACGCCCATCGCGACCGAGACTGCGAGCCGCCCCCGAAGACGGTCGATCCACATCTCCTGCGAGGGCGCCCCATACGCAACCAGCAGGATGTCGGTCTGGTGTTTCTCGATAAGGGCCAGCGTCTCGGCGTCGTGTGCTGCGTCGGGACCTCCGGCGTGCGCCGCGACCTCGAGTCCCGGATGGCGTGACTCGAGGCGCTCCGCCAGGTCAGCGGCGACGCCCGGCTGCGCGCCGAGGAGAAAGAGCCTGAACCCTCCCTGCGCGCAGACGCCGGCGATTGGGTCGACCAGGTCTGTGCCCGCCACCGGGTGCCCGATCCGACATCCCTGGCGGCGCGCCGCCCATACCACGCCGGTGCCGTCGGGGAGGCACAGGTCGGCCGCGTTCAGAATCCTGGCAAACTCTCGGTCGCGCTGCGCCCGCATCACGAACTCGGGATTGACTGTGGCGACCTGGTGAAGGGCTCCAGACCCGACAAAGCCTCTGATCTTCTCCAGGGCTTCCGTGGTGTCCAGGCAGTCGACCCTCACGCCGAGGATTCGAGCCTGAGACTGGGTCAAGACGACTTGACGTTGAGGCTCGAGGTCGTCACCGACTGCATGGACGGGCCGAGGCTGCCGATGAACTCCTGCAGGGACTCGCCCCCTCCGACCCGGACCCGTCCCCACGTATAGCGGTCGGCCAGGCTGTGCATGCTCGACCCGTCCTCGACAACGGCCGTGCTGTAGCCGTACTGGTTGAGGAGCTGGATCGTCTGGTAGTTGTATTTGCCCGACGGGTAGGCAAAGTCCACGACGGTGTGGCCGAGGAGGCTCTCCAACCAGTGCTTTGACTGGACGAGCTGGAAAGTTGCGCTGAAAAAGCTGGCGTTGGCCATGTTGGCGTGGTTGACGGTATGTGACGCGATCTCGATGCCGGCCCGGTCCATCTGCAGCACCTGGTCGTGGGTCACGTAGCGCGGCTGGTCGACGAAACCGCTGACGATGTACGCGACCGCAGTGAAGCCGTGTGCCTGGAGGATCGGGAAGGCCGCCGTGTAAAGGTCCGCGTAGCCGTCGTCGAGCGTGATGACGAGCGGCCTGGATGGCAGCGGCGCCCGGCCGGCGAAATACCCTCGGACCTGGTCGAACGTGACCGGGTGGTAGTGGTTGAAGTAGAGCCAGTCCATTTGCGCTTGGAAGTCCTCCGGCGAAACCGACAGTCGGTAGCCGAGAAGGTCCGTCAGCGTTGATGGCGGCCGGCGAATGTAGTGGTACATGAGGATCGGAAGGCGGATCACGATGGCGCCGACGGGCACGATCTCATGGCGCGTGACGAAGTACTCCCGCCCGTTCATGGTCTGGGCGGTGAGGATTGGGTCCGGCTGAGCGGCCGCGACCCGCGGCGCGGGCGTCAGCGGCAGCCGCGAGTCCTGTCCGAGAAGCAGGCATGTCGTCGACAAAACCAGCAGCGCTGCCAGCGCAACGCGTGTCGCTACGTGCCCCACGGCCGATAGCTTAAGGTCGTCAGGAGTGTGGCGTCGACTACTAATTCCCTAACCATCGCAGTCGATGTCAACCCCGCGACGCGAGCCATGGTTACGGGCACCGAAAGCTACACGCGCGAGGTCAGCTCGCGCCTTCCCGGCGCCGCGCCCGATCTCCGCTGGCGGTTCTTCGCAGCCCGGGCGAAGGCCGACCTCGGCATCGACGTGATGGTGCTTCCGTTTCCGCGCCTGTGGTCGCAGGTGCGCCTCCCACTTCATCTCGCGAGCGAGCATCCGCAGCTGCTCTTCGTTCCAGGCCACGTCATCCCCTTCGCGTGGCCCGGCAGGGTTCTGACCGTGGTCCACGACCTAGCTTTCGAGAGGTATCCCGAGGCCTATGGAGTCGCCGAGCGATCCTATCTGCAGCTGACGACGCGTTGGGCCGTGACCCGATGCCCCTTGCTCATCGCCGTCTCCGAGTCCACCCGTGATGACCTGGTCGACATCTACGGCGTCCGTCCGGAACGGGTGCGCGTTGTTCACCTCGGTATCAACCCCCCGGAGGTCGCGCCGGCGCCTGCATCTCGTCTCGATGAGCTGGGCCTGGATGGGAGTTTCGTCCTCCAGGTTGGGCGGATCGAGAAGCGCAAGAACCAATCAGCAGCGCTGGCTGCGGTCGAAAAGCTCGAAGGGGTGACTCTGGTCGTCGCCGGCTCGGATCGCGACCCAGTGCTGGCCCAACAGCTCCACCGGTCCACCCGCTGTCGTGTCCTCGGCCGCGTGGACCAGCCGACGCTGGAGCTCCTCTATGAGCGCGCGGAGGCGGTGATCGCGCCGAGCCTGTACGAGGGATTCGGCCTCCCCGTCCTTGAGGCGATGGCCCGCGGCAAGGTCGTGGTGGCGGCCATGAACTCCTCGCTGCCCGAGGTCGGCGGCGAGGCAGTCCTGTACTTCCATCCTTCCGCGACGCCAGACCAGCTGGCGGGCATCCTCGAGGTCGCGCTCCGCGACGATTCCTTGCGAACAGAGCTGGCGAGACTTGCCCAGGCGCGGGCGGCCATATTCACGTGGGACAAGACCGCGGCCGGTGTGGCCGGGGTGATCAAGGAGCTGGTCTCTTCCTGATCGCGTCGTCCAGCGCGCGCCACGTCAGCTTGGCCGCGCGTTGCCAGCTGAACTGAGCCGCCCGCAGGATGCCACGGTGACGCAGGTCGGCGGCGAGGTCGGGATCGTCCAGCACGCGCTCGAGTGACTTGCGCCAGGCCTCGGGGTCACCCGCGGGCACGATCAGCCCGGCGTCCTGCACGACCTCAGGCAGGCTCGAACTGTCCGAGACCACCACCGGCGTTCCGCACGCCATGGCCTCGAGCGGAGGCAGCCCGAAGCCCTCGTACCATGCCGGGTGCGCCAGCACGCGGGCGAGGTTGTAGATTGCCGGCAGCTCGTCGAGGTCGACCGAATCGAGGTGATGGAGCCGGGGTCCGAGGCGCGCCATCTTGGCCTTGATGGCCTCGTAACGCCAACCCCAGGAGCCGACCACGACCAGGTCCGGACGGTCCCGCATCAGCACCCAGGCGTCGAGCAGCGTCTCGAGGTTCTTGCGCGGCTCGACGGTGCCCACGAACAGGATGAAGCGGTCCGGCAGCCCAAGTCGGGCACGCGCCTCGGCGCGCTCGTCGGCGGACATGGGCCGCATCTTGGGCGACACCCCGTGAGGCACCACGACGATGCGCTTGCGATCGAGTCCGAACACCTCGACTATGTCCGCCGCCGTGTTCTGGGACACGGCTATCACGACGTCCGCACCCAGGACCGAGCGCGGGACGATGATGCGCGTGCTCAGCGGCTGCCGCGACGGAAACCAACGCGGATTGCGGTAGATCGCGAGGTCGTGCACGGTGATCGCCGATGGGATGCGAATGCGGCCGAGCGGGAGAGCGCCGGCCGGTCCGAAATAGACGTCCGGCTTGATCCGCCGAATTTCCGCCGGCCACTGGAGATGCCTGCCAAGGAGGCGCGTCTGTGGAAGGAGCCGGTAGTCGCTGCTGGGCACGTAAGTGGCACCGCGTCGAGGACCGAAGACGATGAGCCGGCAGTCCGGCCGGTCCGTCGCCATGGCGCGCAGGATCTGTGACGTGTAGACGCCGACACCTGCCCGCGGACGCTCCAGGCCCGAGCCGTCGACGACGACCTGGAGGTTATGTCTTAGCGCAGATACGTTTGGTTGCGCTTCAGGACCTCGAAGTTCTCCAGCGCCAGCCCGGTGCCGCGGACGACCGAAGTCTGCGGCTCATCGGCCACCACGGCTGGAATCCCGGTATGCATCGACACGTATCGGTCTAGCCCGCGCAGCTGCGCCCCGCCGCCCGATAGGACGATCCCGCGGTCGAAAATGTCGGCGGCCAGCTCTGGAGGCGTCTCCTCGAGCACGTCCCGGATGGCGCCGACGATCAGCCGGAGCGGCTCCTGGATGGCCTCAGCGATGTCGTTCGACGAGACCTCGAGGTTTTTCGGCAACCCCGTGACGAGGTCACGACCGCGGACCTCGGTGAAGATGGGCTGCTTCATCGAGACCGCGGAACCCGCGGTGATCTTGACCTCCTCGGCCGTGCGCTCGCCGATCAGCAGGTTGTGCTTGCGCTTGAGGTACGAGGCGATCGCGTCATCGAGGCGATTCCCGCCGACGCGGATCGAGTGTGCGACCACCATCCCCGACAAGGAGATGACCGCGACCTCTGTCGTTCCGCCACCGATGTCGCAGACCGCATTGCCTCGTGGCTCGGCGATGGGAAGCCCGGCGCCTATAGCCGCAGCCAGGGGCTCGTCGATCAGCCACGCCTGGCGAGCGCCGGCCGAGATGACAGCCTCGGTAACGGCGCGTCGCTCAACCGATGTCACGCCGGACGGCACGCACACCATGATCTCGGGCTTGAAGAGGCGCTGGCGTCCCTGCACCTTGCCGACCAGGTGGTGCAGCATCCCCTCGGTCACGACAAAATCTGCGATCACTCCCTCACGCATTGGCCGCACGATCTGGATCGACTCCGGTGCGCGGCCGACCATCTCGAGGGCCTGCTTGCCGATGGCCAGGATGCGAGTGCCATCGCGATTCACCGCGACCAGCGACGGCTCGTTGACCACGATGCCCTCGCCTTTCACGTAGATCAGCACGGTCGAGGTGCCAAGGTCGATGCCGATCTTCTTCGAGAGCAGTGACAACTATTCGTAAGTGTGCGATGCGGCGGAGGGGTCGGGGTCCACGCTCACGCTTTTGATCCGCGCACCTACCGACGCAAGCTTGCCGACCATGTCTTCATAGCCGCGTTCGACGTGCCAGGCGTTTCGCAGCACCGTGTCGCCCTCGGCGCAAAGCCCGGCGATCACCAGCGCCGCGCCAGAGCGAATGTCCGGGATGCCCACCTCGGTGCCGTGAAGCCGGCAGGGCCCATGAACGAGGGCGTGCAGCCGGCCTTCGACCGTGATCCCGGCGCCCATCTTGGCCAGCTCCCGCACGTGCTGGAACCGATTCTCGTGCACGTACTCGGAGATGACGCTCTGGCCGTCCGCCTGGGTCATGAGGGCCATGTACTGGGCCTGGAGGTCGGTAGGAAAGCCTGGAAACGTCCATGTGGACATGTCGATCGGCCGGAGCGCGGATCGCGGATCGCGGGCGACGCGGAACCAGTCGTCGCCGGCTTCCACTCGCGCTCCCGCCTGCTCGAGCTTCAGGAGCAGCACCTGCAGGTCCTCGGTCTGCGTGCAGTCGATGCGCAGGTCGCCGCCCGCGGCGGCCACAGCGATCGCGTACGTTCCGGCCTCGAGGTAGTCCGGCACGACCGTGTGCTCGGCGCCCTGCAGCTCGGGGCTGCCGTCCACTATGAGTCGCTCTGTTCCGATCCCTTCGATCCGCGCTCCCATCTTCACCAGAAGCCGGCACAGGTCCTGAACGTGTGGCTCACGGGCGGCGTTGAAGATCTCGGTGCGTCCCTCGGCCTTCACCGCGGCGAGAAGGATGTTCTCGGTGCCAGTGACCGTCGGGAGGTCGAAAACGATGCGGTCGCCGTGCAGCCGCTCGGCCGAGGCGACGATCTCGTGCTGCGTCTCGTTGATGTGTGCGCCCATCTGCCGCAAACCACGGAGGTGCTGCTCGACCCGACGCGCGCCGATGTCGTCACCGCCGGGGCGAGGAAGACGTGCTTTGCCAAACCTGCCGAGTAGCGCGCCGAGCAGCACGATCGTCGCCCGCATCCGGCCACCGAGCTGGTCGGGCACGTCGCTGCGGACTGCGGCGCCGGTGTTCAACAGCACTGTGCCTTCGCCCTCAGCGCGTCCGCCGAGCTCGGCGATGATTTCGGACATCACGGCGGAGTCGGTGACGCGCGGGACGTTGTGGAGAGTGACGCGGTCGGTTGTGAGCAGCGCCGCCGCCATCTCGGGCAACGCCGCGTTCTTGGAGCCGCTCACGCAGATCCGGCCCCGCAGCTGCGCGCCCCCGGTTATGCGGAGGGCGCGGTCTCGACCCGTCATCCGGGTGACAGTACTAGCCTCGCCGAGCCCTGGCCAGCCGAAGTCGAGCCTCGGCCATCGCTAGCGCGTTCTGGAACTCGGTCTCCTCAGCGGCGGTCAGGTGGCCCGCGAGGCTCTCTTGCGCGCGTCGCCGCGCCTGCTCCGCGGCCTCGATCGAGATCTCCTCGGCATGCTCGGCAACGTCGGCGAGGACCGTGACGCGGTCGGGGAGCACCTCGAGGAAGCCTCCACCCACGAACAGCACCTGCTCTTCCCCGCCGTACGTCTCCTGGATGCGGAGCGGCCCCGGCTTGAGGATGGTCATCAGCGGCGCGTGCCGCGCAAGCACGCCCAGCTCTCCGTCGGCTCCGGTCGCGATCATGAACTCGACGTCGCCCTCGAAGAGGCTTCGCTCGACGCTCACGACTCGCAGCGGGTACTTCATTGTTGCTTCTTGATGGCCTCGCCTTGCTCGCGGGCTTCGTCGATGCCGCCGACCATGTAAAAGGCCTGCTCCGGAAGGTCGTCGTGCTTGCCCTCGAGGATCTCCTTGAACCCTCGCACTGTGTCAGCCCTCGACACGTAGCGGCCCTCCCGACCGGTGAAGCGCTGCGCGACGAAGTTCGGTTGCGAAAGGAATCGCTGGATCTTGCGCGCGCGTGAAACGATCAGCTTGTCGTCTTCGGAAAGCTCCTCGATGCCGAGGATGGCGATGATGTCCTGCAGGTCCTTGTACCGCTGCATCGTCTTCTTCACGCCCTGCGCGGCGTCGTAGTGGTCCTGACCGACGATCGAAGGCTCGACGAACCGGCTGTTCGAACCCAGCGGGTCCACCGCCGGATAGATGCCGATTTCGACCAGGGACCTCTGCAGCGTCAGGGTCGCGCCGAGGTGCGCGAACACCGTCTGGATGGCGGGGTCCGTGTAGTCGTCGGCCGGCACGTACACGGCCTGGACCGACGTGATCGACCCCTTGTGCGTCGATGTGATGCGTTCCTGCAGCTCGCCCATCTCGCTCGCGAGGGTGGGCTGGTAGCCGACCGCGGACGGCATGCGGCCGAGCAGAGCCGACACCTCGGCACCGGCGAGCAGGTAGCGAAAGATGTTGTCGACGAAGAGCAGGACGTCCGCTCCTTCCTCATCGCGGAAGTATTCGGCCATCGTCAGACCGGTCAGCCCCACCCGCGCTCGCGCGCCCGGCGGCTCGTTCATCTGGCCGAACACCATCGCGGTCTGCGGCAGCACGCCGGCGTCACCCATCTCGACGTAGAAGTCGTTGCCTTCGCGGGTCCGCTCCCCGACGCCGGCGAACACCGATCGTCCCTTGTGCTGGTACGCGATGTTCCGGATCAGCTCCTGCACGATCACGGTCTTGCCGGTGCCCGCGCCGCCGAACAGTCCGATCTTCGAGCCCTTGGCAAACGTGCAGATCAGGTCGATGACCTTGATCCCGGTCTCGAGGATCTCGATCTTCGCCTCCTGCTCGGCCAGCGCGGGCGCGGGCCGGTGGATCGGCCACCGCACCTCCGTCTCCGGGGTGGGCTCGTCGTCGATGGCCTCGCCGACGACGTTGAAGAGACGACCGAGCGTCTCTACGCCGACGGGAACTTCGATTGGCGTTCCCTTCGCCCTAACGGGATCTCCGCGGCGCATGCCATCGGTCGCATCCATGGCGATCGTGCGGACAACGTTGTCACCAACGTCGGACTGGACCTCGAGCACGACGCGGCGGTCGCCGACTTTGACCTCTAGCGCCTCGAAGAGCTCCGGCGCCTGGCCTGCATCGAACTCGACGTCGACGACGGCGCCGATGATCTCGACGATCCGGCCCTGCTTGGAGGCCTTCTCCTTGTCTGCTGCCGGGGCCTTCGCTTTGGCTTTTGTCTTCGCCATCAGATCTCCTTCCTAACTCGATTCGCTCACTGCTTCGGCGCCGCTGACGATGTCCATCAGCTCGGTGGTGATGCCTTCCTGGCGAACCTTGTTCGCGAAAAGGGTCAACGCGGTGATGAGGTCTCCCGCGGCGGTCGTCGCGTTCTGCATCGCGATCATCTTGGCCGAGTACTCGCTGGCCTTGTTCTCCAGTACAGCCTGGAACACCTGCGTCTCGACGTAGCGCGGAAGCAGTCCATCGAGCACCGACTCGGGGTCGGGCTCGTAGATGTAGTCCGCGGTCGGACCTTTGCGCTCCTCTTCGCGTTTCGGGATCTCAGCCGGGATGAGCACGCGCACGGTCGGCACCTGCCGCAGCGTGGAGACCCACTTCGCATAGCAAAGCAGCACCGCGTCCGTGTTTCCCCTGGTGTATTCCTGGAGGGCGACCGCGACAGCCGGGAGTATCTGCGCCTGGCTCGGACGGTCGGGAATGTTGCTGACCTCGGCGACGACGTCGCGGCGGTAGCGCAGCAGAAAGTCGCGGCCCTTGCGACCCAGCGTCACGTATCGCGGGTGGTCCGGATAGTTTTCCTGCATGTAGCGAGTCGCGGCGCGGATGTTGTTCACGTTGACCGCACCCGCGAGCCCTTTGTCCGTGGTGACCAGGATCATCACCGCGCGCTTGCCTTCGCGACGGACGAGAAACGGATGCTTGTACTCGGTCGCCCGCTCGGTGACCGTCTGCAGCACCTCGACCATCTTGTCCGCATAAGGGCGCGTCGCCTGGACGGCGGCCTGCGCTTTGCGCAGCCGCGTCGCGGCCACGACCTGCATCGCCTTGGTGATCTTCTGCGTATTCCTGATCGAGTCGATGCGACGGACGATGTCTCGGAATGCGGGCAATTACGTAGCCACCTTCGCCGCTGCGGTCGGGTCGGGCTGATCGCTGTAGCCCTCGATCCCGAACTGGTGGTTGAAGGTTGAGATTGCGGCGTTGAGCCGCGCGAACAGCGCATCGTCGAGAGCCTTCTTCTTGTCGATCTCTTCGAGAATCGTCGGTCGCTCCGATTTCAGGTAGCGGACGAACGACCCCTCCCACTCGAGGATCCGGTTCGTCGGCACCTTGTCGAGGTGGCCCTGGGTGCCCGCGTACAGCACCGCGACCTGCTCCGCCAACGGCACGGGCTGGTACTTGTCCTGCTTCAGGAGCTCGGTGAGCCGAGCTCCTCGCTCCAGCTGGTTGCGCGTGACGGTATCGAGGTCGGACGCGAACTGGGCGAAAGCCGCGAGGTCGCGGTACTGCGCGAGGTCGAGGCGCAGCTTGCCCGCCACCTGGCGCATGGCCTTGGTCTGGGCGTCGCCGCCGACACGCGACACCGAGATCCCGACGTTCAGCGCCGGGCGCTGGCCGGCATTGAACAGGTCGGACTGCAAGTAGATCTGCCCGTCAGTGATCGAGATGACGTTGGTCGGGATGTAAGCGGACACGTCGTTGGCCTGGGTCTCGATCACCGGAAGTGCGGTGAGCGAGCCGCCGCCGTGACCCTTATTCAGCTTTGCCGCGCGTTCGAGCAGGCGCGAGTGGAGGTAGAAGACGTCGCCGGGGTAAGCCTCACGTCCGGGGGGGCGCCGCAGGGTGGCGGACAGCTGGCGATAGGCCCACGCCTGCTTGGTGAGGTCGTCGTAGCAGCAAAGGGCCTCCCGGCCAGTCTCGAGAAAGTGCTCGCCCATCGCGCAGCCCGCGTACGGGGCGATGTACTGGAGCGACGCGGGGTCGGCCGCCGACGCCGCGACGATGATCGTGTACTGCATCGCGCCGTTTTCTTCGAGGGTCGCGGCGACCCGCGCGATCGAGGCGGCGTTCTGGCCGATCGCAACGTAAATGCAGTAGAGGTCCTTGCCCTTCTGGTTGATGATCGTGTCGAGGAGAACGGACGTCTTGCCGGTGAAGCGGTCGCCGATGATCAGCTCGCGCTGACCGCGCCCGATGGGGATCATCGAGTCGATCGCCTTGATTCCGGTCTGGACAGGGCTGTCGACTCGTTGGCGGGTAATCACTCCCGGCGCGATGCGCTCGAGGGGCAAGGTCTTGGTCGTCTTGATCGGGCCCTTGTCGTCGAGCGGCCGGCCGAGCGGGTTCACGATGCGGCCCAGGAGCTCGTCGCCGACCGGGACCTCGAGAAGGCGTCCGGTCGTCTTCACCTCATCGCCTTCGCGCAGGTGCCCAAACTCCCCGAGGATCACTGACCGCACCTGGTCCTCTTCGAGGTTCAGGGCCAGGCCGTAGGTTTCGCGGGGAAACTCGAGAAGCTCCCCCGCCATCGCGTTCTGGAGGCCGTAGATCTGGGCGATGCCGTCGCCGACCGCGACGATGCGTCCGACGTCAGCCGATACGAGGCTGGCCTCGAAATCCTTGAGGCGCTCTTTGATGACTTCCGAGATCTCTTTGGTGCTGATGCCCAACTCTGCTTCTCTCCTAGGTGGCCGCCAGGCGGCGGCGGAGCTGCTCCAGACGGCTGGCGACGGTGGCGTCGACCACGTGATCGCCGTGCTGCAACCGCAGGCCGCCGATCACACCAGGGTCGACGACCACGCTGATGCTGACCTCTTTTTGCAATCGTTTCGAAAGCTCTTCTGCCACGCGTTCCCGCTCGGTGGCGCTGAGCTCGATGGCGGTGGTGACCGTCGCGCGCACCCGACCCTCCGCATCGTCGCGCATTCTCTGGAACTCCTCTTCGATCGCGGGCGCCTCGGCGATCCGCCCTGACTCGATGAGAAGTCGCGCGAGGTTGGTAGCTTCCCTGTCCAGTACCTGCGGCGGATCAGCCACGAGGGACTCGCGCCGCGCACTCGCGAGGGTCGGATTGCTGAGCGCGGCGGCCACCCTGGGATCACCGAAAAGCTCGCTGATCTTCGCGAGGCGCTCGCTCCACTCCGCGAAATCGCCATCGGCCTGTGCCAGCTCGAACACCGCCCTCGCGTACCGCTTAGCGGCTGCCGTTGCCACTCGCGACCTCCTCGATTGCCTGCTCGATCAGCTGCCGGTGCTTGGAGTCGTCGAGCGTCTCGCCGATGACCTTCTGGGTGGCGGTGACGACCAGGCCTACCACCTCGGACCGGACGCTCTGGATGGCGCGTTGGCGTTCGGCCTCGATGCCCTGGCGAGCGCTTTCCGTGACGCGCTGGGCCTCGGCCTCCGCCCTCTCTCGGAGCTCCTGCCGCAGCTTCTCGGCGGACCGGCCCGCACCGTCGATCACGGTCTGTGCCGTCGCGCGAGCATCATTGAGCTTCGCCTCGGCCTCCTTGAGGCGCTCCTCAGCGTCAGCCCGGGCCTGCTCCGCGTCCCGGAGCTGTTGGGCGATGGCGCGCTGGCGCGCTTCCGCCAGAGACACGATCTGGGGATATACCCAGCGAGCCAGGATCGCGGTCATCAAAAGGAACGTGATGATCTCGACGATCACGGTCCCGTTGATGTCGATGACGCCGGCCTCGCCCGCCAGGAACAGCATTACTTGACCTGACCGAGGAAGACGAACCCGAATGCGAGGTTGATGAAATACATCGCCTCGACGAGTCCGACGATCGTGAACAACCAGGGAATCATTCGTCCTTGAGCTTCCGGCTGCCTGGCGACGCCGCTGATGAAGGCGTTGCCGGCGAGGCCATCACCGAAAGCCGCTCCGATGGCACCCAGCCCCATGAGGAGGCCGAATCCAATCAGAGCCCCAGCAAGTTCCAATCCGTGATCTGTCATATGACTCCTCTCCTAATGGTGTTGGTGCTCGAGGCCTTCGCGGGCCATTCCGAAATAGATGACGGTCAGCAGCATGAAGATGAACGCCTGGATGAACCCGATGAAGATGACGGCGAACCCCTTCCAGACGCCGAGCAGGATGATGCTGATGGTCGAGTGCGGCAGTGGACCGAGCGAGTCCAGGGCGAATCCGGCTGACGCGATGAGCAGGATCATGATGCTCCCGGCGAAGATGTTGCCGAACAACCGCAGCGATAGCGTGATCGGCTTCACTGCCTCTTCGACGATGTTCAGCGGGATGAACAGGATCCTTACCGGGAGCGGCAGCTCGAAGGGCTTGGTGAAACGTCGTAGGTAGCCGTACCACCCCTGCACGCGAACGCTGTACCACTGCACGACGATGAACACGACGAGGCCCATGGCCAGGGTTTGGTTCCAGTCCGCGTTTGCGGCATGCAGCGCCGGAAAGATGCCCAGCGGAAAGTACTCGAGCCAGTTGGCGATGAGGATGTACAGGAACAGCGTCATCGCCAGGGGAAGAATGAACAGTGCGTCCTCTGACACGTTTTCCCTGATCAGGCCGCGCAGCAGGTCGTAGCCCCACTCGAAGACGGCCTGGACCCTGGAGGGCGTCCCGGACTGAAGCTGGGAGCGGATCCAGAACGCGATGGCGATCGTGATTACGACCGCGAGCCCGCTGGAGATGAGGCTGTTGTAGTTGAACGTGCACCACTGGCCGCAGCCCAGGGTGACCGTCGGCTGGTTGACGTCGATGTTCATGCCCGGAGCCCCTGCCGGACCGCGGCGCCAACCATCACCGCCTGGGCTGCCGCCACGCCGATCAGGACTGACCACGCGTAGGGGCCGAGAAGCAGTGCCACCCCGACCGCGACGCCGCCGAGCGCGATCAGGCGCGCCACGCTGACCAGAGCGAACGACGCCCGGGTGCGCAGCGTGGCGAGGACGAGATGACCGTTTGTCGAGCCGAGGAGCAAGCCCGCGCCGAGGCCAAAGCCCAGGGCGGCGCGGCCGGCGGCAATGCCGGCGATGAGGAGCAAAGCCGCGATCAGGGCAGACACGAGAACGGTGTCGCGCAGCACCGACCCGACTCTCACCGTGTGAACTCCCTTACTTTCAACCAGATGGCGGTGCCGCCCGCCACAAGACCGACGAACAGACCTATGAGCACCAGCAGTGGACCCGTGTGGAACCTGCTGTCGAGCACGGCTCCGATCACGATCGGAATGAGGACCGCGCCGGCGAAATAGAGTCCGAGCCCTGCCATGTCGGCCCCGGTCGGACCCGTGCTCGATGGGCGCATGCCCAAACTCAATCCTACTGGGACTCGGGAATTTTCAGCAGCCGGCCGAGCCACGGAGCGGGGATGCGCCAGCCGGCGTGTTCGAGAAGGTCCGCCGCGACAGTCAAGACGAGCACCGCGGTCACAGCGAGCACCACCGCCAGGACGCGGCCATGGCCGAAGAGCGTGAGCCCAAGGGCCCCGAGCAACGCGCTCACGGAGTAAAAGACGTAGCAGGTCTGGCGCGGGTCCAGGCCGAACGACAACAGGCGGTGGTGTATGTGCATAAGGTCGGGCGTCGCGACCGATGCGTTCTGACGGCGCCGCCGGATGATCGCCCAACCCGTGTCCGCAATCGGGACCGCGAGGGCGAGGGCGGGAGCGGCCAGGGCGAAAGCCACGGCGACTTTGGCCACGCCCAGGATCGAGATCATCCCGAGCGCGATGCCGAGGAAGTGCGCGCCCGAGTCGCCCATGAAGATCCGAGCGGGCGGAAAGTTGAAGAGCAGGAATCCGACGCAGCATCCCGCCAGCGCTCCGCTGAGCTTGACGATCTCGAGCTGAAGGAGCTCGGCGGCGGCGAGCATCAGCAGAACCGCGACGATGGCGGTCACCCCGGCGGCCAGGCCGTCCGCCCCATCGAGAAAGTTGATCGTGTTCTGCATCCCAACCAACCAGAACAGGCTCACCGGGGTCATCAGCAGACCGAGCTGGACGATGTGGTTGCCAGGCACGCTGAAGAACTTGATCTGCACTCCGAACACCACGACCGCCAGCAGCGCAAGGCCGATTTGAACCGTGAGCTTGACCCCAGGGTGCATGGGCCAGCGGTCGTCGATCGCGAGGAGGATCATGGCGAGCCCTGACACGATCAGGACGCCCGGTGTCGCGCTGAACTCAGGGGCGAACAGCGCGGCCGCAACAGCGAATCCGAGGTACATCGCGAGCCCGCCCAGCAACGGCGTGGACCGGGAGTGCGCGTGCCGGCCCCCGGGCTCCGCCATCCAACCGAACCGGCGGGACAGATACATCGCGACCGGTATCACGGCCACACACACGATCAACGCGACGGCGAACGGCCACAGACCCGGGAGCAGGTGCTTGGTGAGGGCCGGCAGCGCTGCGTCGGAGAAGAAGTCAGTCAAGGCGTGTACCGGGGATGTCGGATAGTCCGGACTAACCGAACTTTACGCGCGCGAAAACCGCCGATAGTCCGGACTATCCGGGGGTTGCCCTCAATCAAACGCGTAGGGGATCGGGAACTTCCGGCATAGCTCCAGGGCCCGCTCGTGGACCGAGTCCAGCGTCGCCGGGTCGTCGATGCGCTCGACCACGTCCGCGATGCAGTCGGCGATGACGACCATCTCCTCTTCCCTCATCCCTCGCGTCGTGACCAGCGGTGTGCCGACTCGCACACCGCTGGGGTTGAACTTCGACGCATCGTCGAACGGGATCGAGTTGCGGTTGAGCGTGATGCCCACGGTGTCCGCGATGTCCTGGACTTGCTTGCCGGTCCGTTTCTGCGGCCGCAGGTCGACGAGCATCAGGTGGTTGTCGGTCCCGCCGCTCACGAGGCGCAAGCCCCGCTTGGTCAGCTGACCGGCCATCGCCTTGGCGTTGGCCACGACCTGCCGCGCGTAAACGCTGAAATCGGGCTTGAGCGCCTCCCCGAAACACACCGCCTTCGCAGCGATCGCGTGCATCAGCGGTCCGCCCTGTGTGCCCGGAAAGACGGCGGAGTCGATCGCCTTCTGCCAGTCGTTGGTGCAGAGGATGATCGCGCCCCAGGCGCCGCGCAGCGTCTTCTGCGTCGTCGTGGACGTGATGGCGGCGTGCGGGATCGGCGACGGATAGACGCCGCCCGCGACAAGACCCGCCACGTGGGCCATGTCGACGAAAAGGGTCGCCCCAACCGAGTCCGCGATCTCGCGCATTCGCTTCCAGTCGACGATTCGCGAATACGCCGAGAAGCCGGCGAGCAGCATCTTCGGCCGCACCTGTTCCGCTTCCTTCTGCACGACGTCGTAGTCGATCCGCTCGGTCTCGCGGTCGACGCCGTACGAGTGGATCTCGTAGAGCTTTCCTGAAAAGTTCGCCGGGCTGCCGTGCGTCAGGTGGCCGCCTGCGCTCAGGTCCATGCCCATCACGCGATCTCCGGGCTGGCACACCGCCATGTACACCGCGGCGTTGGCCTGCGACCCCGAGTGCGGCTGCACGTTGACGTGATCCGCCCCGAAGAGCTGCTTGGCGCGGTCGATCGCGAGGGTCTCGATCTTGTCGATCACCTCTCCCGTGCCGCCGTAGTAGCGACGCCCCGGGTAGCCCTCGGCGTACTTGTTGGTGAGCAGCGTGCCCAGCGCCTCGAGGATGGCCGGGCTCGTCAGGTTCTCCGATGCGATGAGCTCGAGCGTCTCGGACTGACGTTTGAACTCGTGACGGATCAGGTTGGCGACTTCCGGATCGGCCGCATCCAGGGCGCGAAACGTCATCGTCGTGATGTTGGCCGTCATGACCTTCAGGTGATGCTAACCCCGCCCGGGGATGGCCGGTGGAACCGGATGCCGTCGCGCAGGTCCTCATAGATGGTGCCGCGAGGTTGCCGCAGCACCTGCCACGTGGCGGCGGCGTCGCCGGCGCAGCCACCCAGGTGCAGCGCGAGCGGCACGAACAAAAATGGCCCGGCTGCACTGAACGAGAGGGCGAAGCCCACGAGCGAGATGGCAATCGCCGGCGCCAGTGAAACCGCCAGGTACTGGGAGCGGCTGAACCGGTAGCCCGGAGCAGTCGTGAACAGTGCCGGCACGATCTTCGCCGCCATCGCGACTCCGAAGAAAGGCCTTGCGCCGAAGCTTCGCATCGCGATGCCGTGGATCCCTTCGTGAAGCACTATCAGTATCGCGGTCAAGACCGCCAGCACCGCCACATCCTTAGGAGCGAGCTCGATGTCAGCGGGCTTACTTCTGAGGAACAGCGGAAGCGAGAAGACAACCAGCCCTACCACCACCAGGACCAGGCTCACCAAAGTCCACCACGCGCCCTCGCGCGCGTCGGGACGCCACTCGCTCGCAGCGGGGCTAGCCGGCATGTGGTGGCGGCGGCCCGAGCAGCTCCGCGGACGGGATAGCGCCTTCGCGCAGCACGTGCGGTTCCGGGCCCGTCAGGTCGAGCACAGTCGAGGCTGTGCCGCCCGATGCGACGCCTCCATCGACCACAGCCATCACGCCGTTCAACGAGCCGGCCTCTTCCGCGCTCATCGCGGGCTCCTCGCCGTGCAGGTTGGCACTCGTGGTCATGAGTGGGCCCGCGTGGCGCAGGAGCTCCAGTGCCACTTTGTGTTTGGGGATACGCACCCCCAGCGTCCGACCGCCCGTCGCATGGAGGATGACCGTCAGGGGTCCGGGCCACCATTTGCGGATGTATGCCTCCGCTCGCGAGTCCACGTGCACCAGGCCCTCGAGCTGCGACTCGGCCGCGACCATGAGGATCAGCGGCATGCCAACAGGACGGCCTTTGATCGTGTAGATCCGCTTCTGCGCCACCTCGTCGTCGGCGCTTGCCCCGAGGCCG
>DASYZS010000049.1:0-2374 GCA_035945895.1 Candidatus Dormiibacterota bacterium
GGCGCAGACGCTCGCGAAGATCCTGGACGTCCCGTTCGCGATCGCCGACGCGACGAGCCTCACCGAGGCCGGCTACGTAGGCGAGGACGTGGAGAACATCCTGCTGCGCCTGATCCAGGCCGCGGACTTCGACATCAGCCGGGCAGAGCGCGGAATCATCTACATCGACGAGATCGACAAGATCGCGCGCAAGTCGGACAACCCGTCCATCACGCGCGACGTCAGCGGCGAAGGTGTGCAGCAAGCGCTCCTCAAGATCCTCGAGGGCACCGTGGCCAACGTCCCGCCGCAGGGCGGGCGCAAGCATCCGCACCAGGATTTCATTCAGATCAACACCACCAACATCCTGTTCATCTGCGGTGGCGCGTTCGACGGGCTCGAGAAGGTCGTCGAGCAGCGCATTGGGCGGCGCGCGATCGGATTCGGCGCGCCGAACAACCGCACCGAGAAGAAGGTCGTCTCAGAGACTCTGAAGCACCTGCAGCCTCAGGACCTCCTGAAGTACGGCTTCATCCCGGAGTTCATCGGCCGCCTGCCGATCATCGTGACGCTGCACCACCTCGACCAGCAGGACATCGTGCGCATCCTCACCGAGCCGAAGAACGCGCTCGTGAAGCAGTACCAGAAGTTTTTCTCGCTCGACAACGTCGAGCTGGTCTTCCAGAAGGGTTCGCTCGACGCCATAGCCGAGCTCGCGCTCCTGCGCGGCACCGGCGCGCGTGCATTGAAGTCGATCATCGAAGAGGCACTGCTCAACTCGATGTTCGAGATCCCGTCGCGACCCGAAATCAAGCGCTGCATCATCTCCGAGCGCTCGATCCGTGACGCGCTCGAACCCGAGTTCGAGTTGACCGAAGAAACCGAAGGCCCGGGGCGGGCCGTAGGAGAGTCGGCCTGATCAAGGCAACTCGGTTCCTTGGTTTCGGTGGGCCACTGGTAGTAGCCGCGCTCCTGCTCAACATGGTCGTGGCGCACGCCGCGAGTCCGTACTCCGGCGCCGGTTACGACATCTCATACCCGCAGTGCACTGGCGCAACGCTGCCCTCCGGCACGTTCGGGATCGTCGGCGTCACAGATGGCCGTGCTTTCACGCAGAATCCATGCCTCGGCAACGAGTACGCACATGCTGTGGGCTCAGGAACTCCGTCGCTCTACTTCAACACGGGCTACGCGGTCGCCTACCGGAAGGACATCACACCCGCGTGTTCGGCAGGACCAAACCAGGCGTGGAAGATCGGGTGCAGTGAGGCCGACTACGCAGCGACACACGCCAGCGGCCTCAACGTCGCTATGTGGTGGCTAGATGTTGAGGCGGGCAACAGTTGGTCATCCAGCAATCACACCCTGAACCAGCAAACAATTCAGGGCGCCGTTGATCGCCTGTCCGGCACGGGTTTGGTCGGAATCTACTCGACGGTTTCGTCCTGGAACACCATCACTGGCGGAAGGTTCATTCCCACCGGCAGCTCGGCCGACTGGGTTGCCGGACAGGGCGGAGCTTGCCCCGGCACGTCTTTCGACACCAAGTCCGTTTGGCTCAGCCAGTACGTGAGCCAGATCGACGGCTTCGACCACGACAACGCCTGCTGAACCGGCGCGTTAACATTCGACTCACCATGAGCCGCGACGTACGCGCATCCGTACCTGCGCCGGCTCAGTCGCGCTAACCGCGACCTCCCTGCCGGCGGAACCGAGCCACTCCAATGGATGAAGCGCGCCCAATAGCCGACACCCAGATGCCGAAAGCGTTCGATCCACAGGCCATCGAGGCCGGCTGGTACGCGCGCTGGGAGGCGGACGGTCTCTTCATCGCGGACCCCTCAAGCGACAAGCCCAAGTTCGCGATGTGCTTTCCGCCCCCCAACATCACGGGCGAGCTCCATCTGGGCCACGCCCTGCAGACCGCCGTCTACGACACGATCGCGCGCTACAAGCGGATGACCGGGAACGAGGTCCTGTTCCTACCGGGTTACGACCACGCAGCGATCGCAACCCAGAACGTGATCGAGAAGCAGCTCGCGCGCGAGGGGACCACCAAGGAGCAGCTGGGTCGCGAGAAGTTCGACGAGCGGGTGGAGCAGTGGTACGAGCAGACCGGCGCCACGATCATCAACCAGCTGCGGCTGCTCGGCGCCTCGATGGACTGGACGCGCCTGCGATTCACGATGGACTCGCGCTACTACCGCTCGGTGATGACCGCGTTCGTCGAGTTTTACGAGAGGGGCTGGATCTACCGCGCACCGCGAATCGTCAACTGGTGCCCGCACGATCGCTCAGCGATCTCCGACCTCGAGGTCGAGTGGCAGGAGCACCAGGACACCCTGTACTTCATCAAGTACCCGATAGAGGGCGGCGGCGACGTGACCATCGCCAC
>DASYZS010000050.1:0-22718 GCA_035945895.1 Candidatus Dormiibacterota bacterium
GCGCAGGAGCTGGCGTTCACGCTGGCGGATGGAATGGCCTACGTGGACGCATGCATCGAGCGCGGGATGCACGTCGACGACTTCGCGTCGCGACTCTCGTTCTTCTTCGACGCACACATCGATTTCTTCGAGGAGATCGCCAAGTTCCGGGCGGCTCGCCGGATCTGGGCCCGATGGATGCGCGAGCGTTACGGCGCCCAGCAGGAGCGGTCGTGGAAGCTTCGCTTCCACACCCAGACGGCAGGCGTGTCCCTGACCGCGCAGCAGCCGGAGCTCAACATCGCGCGAACCGCCGTCGAGGCGCTCGCCGCGGTGCTCGGCGGCACGCAGTCCCTGCACACCAACGCCATGGACGAGGTGCTCGCGCTGCCGACGGACCGGGCTGCCCGCATCGCCCTGCGGACACAACAGCTGCTGGCCTACGAGACCGGTGTCGCCAACACCATCGATCCGCTCGGGGGAAGCTATTTCATCGAGTCCCTGACCGACGAGATGGAACGTCAGGCCGAGGTCTACTTCAAGCGCATCGAGGAGATCGGCGGGGTGATCCCGGCGATCGAGTCTGGCTTCTTCCAGAGGGAGATCGCCGACGCCGCGTTCCGGTACCAGCAGGAGTTGGAGCAGAAGCGCCGGATCATGGTGGGCGTGAACGACTTCACGGTCGACGATGAGGAGCCGATCGAGATCCTGCGCATCGACCCTCGTCTCGAGAGCGAGCAGGATGAGCGCGTGCGCGAGGTGCGGCGCAAGCGCGACCAGGCGAAGTGCACCAACTCGCTGAACCGGCTCCGCAAAGCGGCGGCCGGCACGGACAACCTCATGCCTTACATCCTCGACGCCGTGCGCGCGTATGCCACGGAGGGCGAGATCATGCACTCGCTGATCGAGGTGTTCGGCACTTACACCGAGACAGCGGTCGTTTGAGTATGAGCACCCGCACCGTGACCAAACCGGTCCGCATCGTCGTCGCCAAGGTCGGCCTCGACGGCCATGACCGCGGCGTCAAGGTCGTCGCCCGGGCGCTTCGCGACGCGGGCTACGAGGTGATCTACACGGGCCTGCGACAGACGCCGGAGATGGTCGTCGATGCGGCGCTGCAAGAGGACGCGCAGGTCATAGGGTTGTCGATCCACTCCGGAGCTCACATGACGCTGTTCCCGGCGGTGGTCGACGAGCTCAAGCGGCGCAACGCGACCGACATCGTCGTTTTTGGAGGCGGGATCATCCCGGACGACGACATCGCGGCGCTGAAAAAGCGCGGCGTGGCGGAGATCTTCACCCCCGGCACGCCGCTCCAGGACATCGTCGAGTGGCTGCGCCGGCGTTTCCCCGACGCGCCGTCTAAGTAGCGCCTAGCTCGTCGTAACGATCGTTCCGGCCGCTTTGTCGTGCCAGCCCTGCTTCTGCGGGTCCCAGAACATCCACAGCCAGCCGATCAGGCCGACGATGCAGACCGTGAATCCGACCTCGAGGTACCAGATGAAACCTCGAAGCACGGCCTTACCGAGCGTGGGGTACTGGCCGGTCTGGATGTCGCGGACGTGGAACCCGAAGATCATCATGCCGACCGACTGACCGCGCGAGTTCAACAGGTAGCCGAAGTACGCGAGAGTGAGGATGAGGCCGATTGCGCTCGAGACTCCCTGGTTGTTCTTGAAGATCGCGCCGACGATCCCGGCGACTACGCCGAGGATGATGAGGTCGACCAGGCCGCCCACGACCCGGAGTCCCGGGCTCGCTAGGTTGCTGGCCACAGCCATGGGAGCCGGCCCCCCTGCGGGCAGCGGCATGGGTCCAGAAGGCGGCGGCGGGGGCATCGAACCGGGCGGAGGCATCGAACCGGGTGGAGGAGGAGGTGGGTTTTGCATGTTCGCGTATCATATTCGGGCCTCTCCAAACTGACGAGCCCCCATGGGCGAAAAATCGCATAAGGAACTGATTTCTGATTGCAAATCAAAGCCTCAATCCGCCAACCGCTCGGTAAGCGCTCGCGCCGCCTTCTGCGCGAGGGCAAGCTGCCTGCGGTCGTCTATGGGCACGACACCGCGGCTACGCCGATCACCCTGGACAAGCTCGAGTTCCAGAAGGTCTTCGTGAAGTCGGGCCGCACGCACCTGGTCGACCTGGCGATCGACGGCCAGACCGAGAAGGTGCTCGTCCGAGAGATCCAGACCCACCCCAGGCGCCTCGGCCCGATCCACGTCGACTTTTACAAGGTCAACCTGCAGGAGAAGATCGAGGTCGACGTCCCGGTCCACCTGACCGGCGAATCGGCGCCGGTCAAGCAAGGTGACGGAGACATCCTCCAGCCCCTCCACTCGGTCAAGGTCGAGTGCCTGCCCTCCGACATCCCGGAGGCGTTCGAGGTCGACATCACGCCACTCGATGAGATCGAGATGGAGCTACGCGTCAAGGACCTGACCGTCCCCAAGGGCGTGACCGTCCTGGAGGACCCCGAAGAGCTCGTGGTCAAGATCGTCCACAAGCGCGAGCTGAAGATCGAGGAAGAGGTGCCCGCCGCGGAGGGCGAGGTGCCGGTCGAGGGCGAGGTCGCCGCAGAGGGCGAGGCTCCCGCCGCCGAGGAAGCAGCCGAGACCGAGGAATGATGATCGCCGCGGCTCGCGGCTTGTCCATCAACCTCGAGAACTACAAAGACCTCATCTACGTCGGCGTCGGGATCGTCATCTTCGTGGCCTTCATCTTCGTCGCGCGCCTTGTCGCGCACCTGGCCGGCGAAGGCCTGCTCAGGCGCCAGGTGCGCGGCGACATGGTCGTCCTGGGGCGGCGCGTCATCACCGCCGTTGTCATCCTGCTCGGGGTCTTCGCCGCCCTCGGCGTTGCGGCCCAGACCGCCAACGTCACGCTGTTCGGGCTGTTGCTGGCGACGATCGTCGCCGCGCTGGGCGTGCAGGACTTACTCCGCGACTACGTCTCCGGGTACTACGTGCTCTGGGAGCACCACATTCGGGTCGGCGACCACATCCAGTTCGACGGCCATGGCGGCGTCATCACCGACGTTCGCCTGCGGGTCACGATCCTGAAGAGCGACAACGGCGACGTGGTGATCGTTCCGAACTCCGAGCTCTTCACCAAGCCGGTGACCATTCACGGGGTCACCCCGCCCGAAGAGGAAGCTAGGAAAGAGCTTCCAAAGTAATTCGGACGAGAGCATCCAGCTGCTCTCCCTGGAGGTCGGACTCCTCGGCCAGGAGCTCGCGAATCATCTTCGACGCGCTGTCGACATGGATGCCGGCTGCGACCTGGGTCGCCAGCGAGCGTAGGTGGTATGTGCGGTCCGGCTTCCGGTTCGACTCGTCGAGGTCGCTGACCTTGATGGTGTCCAGCTGAACATGCTTGGCCCAGCGCTTGACCTCCGCGGCGCCCGTCTCGGGCGCGTCTGAGAGGTGGAGGCAGTTGAGGCCGCCGAAGATTCCGTACCGCTCCCGGAGTGAGCCGGGCCGCGACTTCGCAATCTGTGTCTCGCCCAGGTCGTAGCGCATGAGGCCGAGCGCTTGCGGATCGGCTGTGACCCGTCCCACGACGACGGGCAGGGCGGTCATGAAATCGACGAGCCAGGGAAAGAACGGACGATCCTGGAGAAAGTCGTAGTGGGCTTCGATCAGCGACTTCGAGGGCTGGAACCATTCGAGCGACTCGATCTTCCAGTCGCGCTCGGTCGAAAGCCAGCCCCAGATCCCCGCCCGGGCAGCAAGGCGATAAGCGGAGTCGGGCTTGAAGATGAGCAGAGCGTCAGCCAAGGGCTCTCTATTTTCCCGGCTTCCGGTCTCGCGGGTTGGGTGAATACACCTTTCGGCCCTTGAGCTTGGCGGGCATGTGCACCTGGTCGGCCACTCCGCCTTCGTAGTCGTGCGCGTACTTGTAGTCGCGTCCGTAACCCATCGACTTCATCAACCCGGTGGGTGCATTGCGCAGGTGCAAGGGCACGGGCTCGTTTCCCGTCTCCTCGATGAGCTCCCGCGCGGCGCCGTAGGACGTGAGCGCGGAATTGGACTTCGGGGCCAGGGCGAGATACAGCGCGGCCTCGGTCAGCGGCAGCACGGCTTCCGGCAGGCCGACGAAATGCGCCGCCTGCTGAGCGGCCATGGCGACCGACAGCGCCTGAGGATCGGCGAGGCCGATGTCCTCCGCCGCAAGGATCACCAGGCGACGCGCGACGAACATCAGATCCTCGCCCGCCTCGATCATCCGCGCCATCCAGTAGACGGCCGCGTCGGGATCGCTGCCGCGCACGCTCTTGATGAGCGCGGAGACGATGTCGTAGTGCTGGTCACCGGCCCGGTCGTACAGAAGGTGGCGCTCCTGCATCGCCCGCTCGACCTGCTCGAGGCTGATCGGCGACTCGCCGGCCAGAGCGGCCGACGCTTCCAGGCCGTTGAGGGCAACGCGCGCGTCGCCGCGAGCGCCCTCGAGCAGCGCGTCCATCGCGTCGTCTGCAATGGTGGTGTTCAGCTCACCGAGTCCGCGTTCGACGACGCTCTTCAGCTCGTCGCGATTGAGCTGCTCGAGACGGAAGACGCGGCTCCGCGAAAGCAGCGGCGAGATGACCTCGAACGACGGGTTCTCGGTGGTGGCCCCGATGAGGGTCACTGTCCCGTCCTCGACGTGCGGCAGGATGGCGTCCTGCTGGGCCTTGTTGAAACGGTGGATCTCGTCGATGAAGAGCACGGTGCGGATCCCCGCGCGGCGGTGGACCCTGGCTTCGGCGACGGCCTTGCGCAGGTCGGCAACGCCGGCAGTCACCGCGGACATCGCGACCATGCGAGCGTTCGTCTCGGAGGCGAGGAGGCCGGCCAGGGTCGTCTTGCCGCTGCCGGGAGGGCCCCACAGGATGATGCTGGGCAGGTTGCCGCTGCGGGTCAGCTGGCGCAGGACGTCGACGACCCTGCGCTGGCCGACCAGCTGCTCGAAGGTCCTGGGCCTCATCCGGGTGGCCAACGGCGGCCGGACCTCGGACCCGGCCGGAATGGGGAAGAGCTCGCCCTGGTCTGTCATCCGAGTCAAATTTTGAACCCGGCTCGCTTAACAAGGCTTGCGGCCTAGAATTCGCGGCCATGACGACCTGCTGGTACTGCAGCGCCGACGTGCCGGAGACGTCCCAGTACTGCCAGTCTTGCGGCCACAGCCAGACCGACCGCACGTCGAGCCCGCTGTTTGGGGTTGTCGACCCGATCACCAGCATCTGGAACGAGAAGTTCGTCAACGCCCTGGTAGGCCAGGAGGCAAACCGTGCCGTGCGCTACCACCGGCCGCTCTCCGTGCTCGTGGTCGAGCTCGACCACGCCGAGCACATACATCGCGAGCTCAGTCAGGTCCAGGTCGAGGCCCTGCTGCGCGAGATGGCGGATCGCATCGGCCAGTCGATCCGTGACACCGACACGGTGGGCGTGCTCGATGCGGAGGCGCTGCCGCACTTCGGGATCGTTCTGCCCGAGACCGACGAGCAGGGCGCCGCCCTCGCGGCGGACAAGATTCGCCGCTCGATCGCCTCCCACGACTTTGGCACCAGCGGCGCCTGGAAGCGCATCACCATCAGCTGCGGCGCTGCCACCATCGACGCTCACTACCGGCCGGTGGACGAGGCGGGGTTGATGAACCGCCGCGAGTACACGGGCAACCTGCTGCGCGAGGCCTCGAGGGCCCTCGACTCGGGCCGGTCGGCTGGGACGAACCGGACCACGGTCGGCGCCTACCGAAACTGATCCGAAGCTGACCAGGATCTATCTCATCCGGCACGCGGAGGTCGAAAACCCTCAGCACGTGCTGTACGGGCACCTCGACGGGTTCCACCTGAGCGCGCTCGGCCGGGCGCAGTCGGAGGCCCTCGGCGAGAAGCTCAGCGGGGTCCGGCTCTCGCGCATAGTCCACAGCCCGCTCACCCGCGCGGCGGAAACGGCTCGGATCATCGGCGAGCACCAGGCGCCGCCGCCCGCCTTTGAGGCCGATGCCGACCTGCGGGAGGCGGAGTTCAGCCGCTACCTCCAGGGCGTGCGCTACTGGCAGATCCCGGTGCGCCGCCCGCTCTGGTTCGTGCATCGGGCCCGGCGTGGACTCCTGCCCGGCGACGAAACGATCGAAGTGATGGGCGGCCGCGTGCTCGGTGTCGTCCGCCGCCTGGCGAACGAGCACCCGGGCGAAACGATGGCCTTGGTGAGTCACGCCGACCCGCTGAACGCTGCGTTGATCCTGCTCGACCGGCGGCCGCAGAACGAGCGCGAGATGAGCCGCAGCGGGATGCAGAAGGCGGGGATGGTGCAGCTCGACCTGGAAGGCGAGACCCCCAAGGCGTCGGTGTACATCCCGCCGCCGCAAATCGACAAACCCACCACCTCCGCAGCGTGAGCCGAACGTTCCCCAAGGGATTTCTCTGGGGGACCGCCAGCGCCGCGCACCAGGTCGAGGGCGACAACCGCAATTGCGATTGGTGGGAGTGGGAGCAGCGGCCGGGCCACATCGCCCACGGCGACAGGTCCGGCATCGCCAATGACAACTACAACCGATACCGCGAGGACATCGCGCTGCTCCGCAAGCTCAACCAGAACGCGCACCGGTTGTCGATCGAGTGGTCACGCATCGAACCGTCGGAGGGTGTGTTCGACGCGAAACAGATCCGCCACTATCGCGACGTCCTCGGTGAGCTGCGCGAGCAGTCGATCCGGCCGATGGTCACGCTCCACCACTTCACGAGCCCGTTGTGGTTCGCGCGCAAGGGAGGATGGTCTTCGAGCGACGCTCACCGCGCGTTTCTGCCGTTCGTCAGCCGAGTCGTCGATGAGCTGGGCGATCTCGTCGACATGTGGTGCACGATCAACGAGCCCAGCGTCTACGCCGCGCAGGGCTGGGTCGAAGGCGAATTTCCGCCGGGACACCACGGCGACCTGCTCGGACAGCTCGGCGTGGAACGCAATATGCATCGCGCCCACGAGCTGGCCTACGCCGCGATCAAGCGACGCAGGCCTGATTCAGCCGTCGGCCTGTCCCATCACAAGTTCTTGTTCATGCCGGCCACAAGCCACCGTCGGGATCGCCTGGCGACGGCTGCGGCCCGGCTCGTGACCGACGCGTGGCCCGCCGGTCCGATGCAGCTGCAGCGAATCGTCGAGGCGACCAGCGACTTCATCGGGGTAGCGCATTACTGGGGCCAGATGATCGCCGCTGCGCCATTGCGGCCAAAGGCACTGTTCGTCCGCAGGACGACGCCGCCGGGCGCGCGGATGACCGATTTCGGATTCGCGTCCGACCCGACCTGGATACGGGGGGTGCTCGCGGAGCTGAAGCGCTACGCGAAGCCGGTCTACATCACCGAAAACGGAATCGCCGCGAGCGACGACAGCGTCCGGGCGAAGTACATCTCTGACATCCTCGGAAACGTCTACGCCGCCATCCAGGACGGCGTCGACGTGCGCGGGTACTTCCACTGGACGAACACGGATAACTTCGAGTGGGCGCGGGGATACACCGTCCAGTTCGGCCTGATCGCAGTCGATCGCAAGAGCCTGGAGCGCACGATCAAGCCCAGCGGCCGCCTCTACGGGCGGATCGCGGGCCAGAACGCCCTCGACTAATCTAGGTTCGGATTGACTCGACGAAGGGCGGCCCTCGGCGGTCTGGCCGCGGCCGTCGCCGCGATGGTGTTGCTCTCGCTCTACTGGGGGCTGCAGCACGCCGCACTCGCGAATCCACCGGTGCTGGGGAAGCCGGCGCCCGAGCTGTCGATCCAGCCGTACCAGGAGCAGTTCCCGATCAGCGTCTCCAGCCTCAAGGGGCAGCCCGTCGTTCTCAACTTTTGGGCTTCGTGGTGCAGCCCTTGTGTGGACGAGGCACCGGTCCTCGCGCAGGCCGAGGGCACGCACCCCAACGTGGCGTTCCTCGGCGCCGACAATCGCGACACCCCAGCCGCGTTCGAGTCCTTCGAGCGGCAGCACCACCATTTGTATCCCGCCGGCCCGATCGTGTCGGGGTCCTACCAGTCGTATGGGGTGGCCGGCCTACCCGCCACCTTCTTCATCGACTCGCGCGGCATCGTCGTCGCCTCGTTCAGCGGTCCGCTGAGCACCGATCTCCTGGGGCACTACCTCAACCTGGTGGAGACGTGACCTCGCTCCTGCGCTGGGGTATCCCGGGCGCCGTCGTCGCCGCGTGCGTCGGCTATCTCATCTACTCGGCCTCCGGCGGGTCGAGCGTCTACTACCTGACCGTGTCGCAGCTGCGCACACAGGCGCCGGCCGGTGACGTGCGGGTTGCCGGCGTCGTGCAGGGTGACGTGCAGAAGAGTGATGGCGGGCTGCACGTGACATTCACGGAGAAGGACGCGACGGCTTCGCTTCCGGTCGAGTACACAGGAACGCTGCCCGACATATTCCAGCCCGGCATCACGGTGGTGGCCGAGGGTCGCATGGGCAAGGACGGCATCTTCCACGCGCGCACGGTGCTCGCGAAATGTCCGTCGCGCTTCTCCACCAAGCCCTACACCCAGTGATCGTCGGTTATCTAGGCGCCGGCGCACTCCTGGCCGGCCTGGTGTTGGGCGGCTTCTCGGCGATGCTTTCGTTCTTTGCCGGATGGCGGCAGGCCGACGCTTTCATCCAGGTCGGAAGGCGCGCTTTTTATGCGGCGACGGCGATGACCGCGATCGCCGGCGCGCTCCTCGAATTCGCGCTGCTGACCCACGACTTTTCGCTTGCATATGTGGTCGAGCACACCGACCTTGCAACACCGACCGCGCTCGTAGCCGCCGCCTTCTATGGCGGGCAGGAGGGGTCGCTGCTCTACTGGACTCTCATCCTCGGCTTGCTCGGAAGCGCATCGCTGCTGGCGGCGAAATCACTTGGCGCGCGTGTCACCGCGTACGCGACCGGGATTCTCGCTTCGATCCTCGCGTTCTTCCTGTTCGTTCTCGCCGTGGTCGCCAGCCCATTCGACCTTCTGACGGTCACACCGCCCGACGGCCTCGGGCTCAATCCGGTGCTGCGCGACGGCGGCATGCTCATCCATCCGCCGGTGGTCCTGGCCGGATTCGCCGCATTCGCGATTCCTTTCGCATTTGCGTGCGCGGCGCTGATGGCCGGCAAGACGGACGCGGCCTGGATTCGGCACACTCGTCGCTTTGCGGTGCTGGCGTGGAGCCTGCAGAGCGCGGGACTGCTGTTGGGGATGTGGTGGGCGTACCACGTCCTCGGTTGGGGCGGTTACTGGAGCTGGGACCCGGTCGAAAACGTCGCGCTCATGCCGTGGCTCGCGACCACCGCGTACCTGCATTCGTCGCAGGTGCAGGAAAGACGTGGCCGCCTCCGCACGTGGAACATCGGCCTCGTCATCCTCGCGTTCCTCCTCGTGGTCTTCGGCACCTTCATCGTGCGCAGCGGCGTCGTGCCTTCGGTGCACACGTTCGCGATCAGCTCGATCGGCCCCTGGTTCCTCGGGTTCCTCGCGATCTGCATCGGGTTTTCCGGCGCGCTGCTGGCGCTGCGCGCGGGCGCCTCGCAAAAACCCGCCGCCGATGCGCCCGTGGTCTCTCGCGAGGGCGCCTTCGTCCTCCAGAACCTCCTGCTGGTGGGCGTGATCGCCGTCGTCTTTTGGGGCACGATCCTGCCCCTCGTCTCCGGAATGCTCGGAGTGGAGCGCGTGGTCGATGCGCCGTACTACCAGCGTGCGGCCGGTCCGATCTTCGTCGTGCTGCTCGCGCTGATGGCCATCGGACCACTGCTTCCGTGGCGGCACGCAAGAAGGCCGGTGCTGAAGGCGCTGCGCTGGCCCGCCGCGGCGGCGCTGATTGCCGCCGCTGGACTCGTGCTCGCGGGAGTGACCACTCCCGCGGTGGTCGCGATCGCCCTCGCAGTGGGCGGGGTCGGAACCTTCGCCACCGAGGTCGCGCGCGCCGTGCGGCGTAATCCGCGATTGCTTGTGATCAAAAGGCGCCGTTACGGCGCCTACCTGGCGCACCTCGGCCTGCTCACAGTCGCGATAGGCATCGCGGCGTCGCAGTTCGGCCAGCAGGAAAAGGACGTGACCCTGCAGCCGGGGCAGGCGGTGACAGTTGCCGGCTACAGGCTCACGTACGCAGGAGTGGAGCAGCGCCAGCTCGCCGACCACGCTGAGTCGATCGCGGCGATGCGTTTCGGAGACACGACGCTCGAGCCGTCCCTCGCCACTTACGCGGGCCTTGGCGGCCAGGCGCTGACGCACGTGGCCATCTCGACCACCCCGCTCGCGGACGTCTACGTCGTGCTCGCCGGCACCGGCGGCGACGGCTCTGCCTCCTTTCGGGTGTTCGTCAATCCTCTCGTCACCTGGATCTGGGCGGGCGGCGTCATCCTGATCCTTGGGGTCGTGCTGGGCAACGTGGGCGAGAGGGAGCCGGTGGCGGAGTTGGCAAGACGCCGCATTCCGATTACTCTGCCCGCGTAGCGATGGCGATCATCGTCGCGACGCTGCTCCTGTTCCTGGCCGGGCCGTTCGTGCTCTGGCCGCTCCTCAAAACCCCGCCCGAAGAAGACTCGTGAGCATCATCGTCGCCAACGGGCTCACCCACTGGTTCGGGCGCGAGATGGCGCTCGAAGGCGTGGACCTGGTCCTCGACACGACGGAGCACATGGCGGTGCTGGGCGAGAATGGCGCCGGCAAGACCACGCTGCTCCGGATTCTGTCCACGTCGCTCCGGCCGACCGCGGGCGACCTCCAGATCGCCGGTCTCGACGCGTACCGCGAGCGCCGGCGACTCCGGCACTACATCGGTTACGTCGCGCACTCGCTCGGTCTTTATGGGCCCCTGACGGCTGCCGAGAACCTCAGGTTTTTCTGCGACCTCCAGGGAGTCGAGCACGGGCGGGTCACCGAGGTCCTCGAGATGGTGGGCTTGCGCGCGGTGGGGGATCGGCGCACGGCCCAGATGTCGCGCGGCATGCAGCAGCGCCTGGCCCTGGCCCGCGCGATCCTGCACGACCCCAAGCTGTTGATCCTCGACGAGCCGGACGCGAGCCTCGGCTCCGACGGTGCGGAGGTGCTCGGAAACGTCATGCGAGGCCGGAGCGTGGTGCTCGCGACCCACGACCACGCGCTGGCCAACCGGCTCTGCCCCCGCACGCTGGTGCTGCGTCACGGCCGCTCGTTTGGCACGGCGACCCATCTTCACGTGGTGCGATGAACCCGTTTCGGGTCGCGTTCGCGGTCGCACGCAAAGACCTCGTCTCCGAATGGCGGACGCGCGAGATGGTCCCGGCCCTCGCGCAATTCATCGTGCTTGCGCTCCTGATCGGAAACTTCGGCTTTCAGATCGACACGCGCAACGCCGCTTCCATCGCACCCGGGCTCCTGTGGCTGGCCCTCGTCTTCGCCGGGCTCGTCGCGTTCGGCCGGACTTTTGCGGCGGAGCGGGAGCAAGCCTCGCTCGAGGCGATGCTCATGACGCCGGCATCACCGGTCGCGATCTTTGCCGGCAAAGCCCTTGCTGCATCGGCACTGCTCGTCATCTGTGAGGCGGTGCTCCTTCCCGCACTGACCCTGTTCTTCGGCACGCCGTTCTCCGGCGATGTGGTGTTCGCCGTGCTGCTCGCAACGGTCGGCATGGCGGCGCTGGGCTGCATGTTCGCCGCAATCGTGGCTCGGGTTCGCGCGCGGGAGCTGCTGCTGCCGCTGCTGACCCTGCCGCTGTGGCTGCCCTTCATCGTGGCGGGCGGCCAGGCCGTGCAGGCGGCGATGGGGCTTCCCGGCAGCTACGACCAGGCGATTGGTCTCTTGATCGACTTCGACATACTGTTCGTCGTGCTCACATCTCTCGCCGCGCGTTTCGTGCTCGATGACTGAATGAACAGATACGAAAAGGCCGCGGCCGGGGCGGTCGCGCTGATGCTGCTCGCGGGGGCCGCGATCTTCTTCTACGCGCCGACGGACTGGTTGCAGGGTCCCGTTCAGCGCATCTTCTATCTCCATGTCAGCTCGGCGATCGCCGCCTTCGTCTGTTTCGCGGTCGTTCTGGTCGGCGGAGTGGTCTTTCTGCGCAATGAGAGCTATGCCGCGGATCGATGGGCGCGATCGGGCGCCCTGGTCGGCGTCATCTTCACGACCGTCACTTTGGTGATGGGCTCGCTCTGGGCGAAGAGTGTTTGGGGCGCGTTCTGGGTCTGGGACGCACGCCTGACTTCGACCCTGGTGCTGTGGATCATCTACGCGGGCTACCTGCTCGTGCGCCGGCTGGCCGAGCCCGGGCGTCAGGCGGCGCGCATCGCATCGGCGGTCGGCATCTTTGGGTTCGTCGATGTCCCGATCGTTTACTTCAGCGTCAACTGGTGGGTCACGCAGCACCCTGGCCCGGTGATCATCAACGACGCACTGCCGCCGCAGATGCTGGCCACGTTTCTCTTCACGCTGCTCTGCACGCTGGTCCTCGCGGCGGTGATGGTGGTGATCCGCTACCGCATCGAGACTCTTCTCGACATAAAGCAATTCGTCGCCGGACGGCAAGTCGTGATCTCGGTGACTCAGCAAGATCCGGAGCCCGCGCGATGACGTATCTCATCCTCGCCTACGCCTTCGGGGTTGTGGTGCTGGGCGGCTACCTCGCCTGGTCGCTGCGCAAGCTGCGCGACCTAGAGAGCCGGTGAAGTTTCAGTCAGAGCCTGCCTGAGCTGCGGCGCCAGGCCGTAGACGATGCGCTCGGTCAGGCCCCAGACGGTGCTCTGCTCATATGTCATGTAGCGGAAGCGCCACGGCGAGTCTGACTCGAGCCAGGCGTCCTCATCGAGCAGGAGGTCGAGCGGGATCGCCAGAACTCCGACAAGCTCGCTCGCGTCGTACACGAACGACTCCACGGGGTCCGGCAGATAGGCCACGAATGGCACGACCGAGAAGTTGGTGACCGCGGCGTAGATCGGGTCACCGGCGCCCAGCGGCACCAGCCGCCCGGTGGGCACCCCGATCTCCTCCGCTACCTCGCGCTGCGCCGCAGTCCAGGCCGACTCCCCTTCCTCAACGCCGCCGCCCGGAAGAGCCACCTGGCCTGGGTGGTCGCGCAGGTCCGATCGGCGCCGGACGAACGGCACCATCCATCGGCCCGACTGGCGGTAGAGGACGAAGACCACCGCCGCATGCCGGGCGCCTTTGCGGAACTCTCCCCAGTCGGCGACCGGGGTGAACAACTGTTCGAGGCGGTGCAGGAATGGATCGGTCACGGCCGGTAAGCTAGGAAATGTAGCTGGCAATGATCGACCACACGAGTAACCGGATCGAAGAGCACGAGGCGGCCCTGCGTCGCGCCAACCGCCGGCGCTACGCGTTCCAGCACATGCTCCAGGCCACCGACTGGATGCTCTGGCGCATCGAGGAGTTGAACCGCGACGGAGCCAAGGTCGTTCCCAAGCCTGTGCGCGCCCGCCTGCGCGAGCTCGCGGTCGCGATGCCCGGGGAAATCGGCGAATCGCTGCGCGACTCGGGAGGCGTGCAGGACACGCTGGACGGCCTGTTCGAGATGCAGGAAAAGCTCTTTCGCTGGCGCAACCCCGACTGGCACGACTGGGACCCTGACCCGGGCGCCGAAGACGTAGCTTCCTAGGCGCCGGCCGCGGCCGTCAGGAAGAGGTCCGTCGCGAACGCGACGAGAAACCCGAGGAGCAGTCCCCAGGCAAACGTCGTCGGCGTGCTGACCCGGCGGCCCAGGTTGAAGAGCTCGTTCAGGACGTAGAGCAGAGCGCCCGCCGCTATGGCCAGGAAGGCGACCGAGAAGTAGTTCGAGCTCACCAGGTAGCCGATCCACGTGCCGAGAAAGGTAGGGCCGCCGCCGATGAGTCCTGCCAGACCCAGGAAGCCCCAGGAGGCCTTGTTCGTCTCGGTGGTCATCGGGGCCGCGATGCCGAAGCCCTCCGTCATGTTGTGGAGCGCGAACCCGACCGCGAGGACACCCGTGAACGCGATGGCTCCGACGTGGGCCGATTCCCCGATGGCGAGCCCTTCCGAGAGGTTGTGCAGCCCTAAGCCGGTGGCGATCGCGAGCGTCAGCGCGCGGGGGCTCGGTGCGGCGGCGCCGTGGCGCAGGTGGCCGAAGATCGTCCGGTTGAAGTAAACGAGGCCGATCAAGCCCGCCCCGAGGCCGACCGCGAAGATCCCGGCCAACGCCGCGAAAGTCCCTCGCGAGCCCTGCTCGACCGCCGCCTCGACGGGACCTGCCGCGTGGGTCAGGATGTCCCAGAGGAGGAACACCAGGATGCCGGTGGCGAACGCGTTCAGGAAACCCTGGACCGGCTTGGGCAGACCGCGCATGCGCGCGATGGGAAGGCCCAGGAACACGGTCGCTCCGGCGATCGCTCCCAGCAAGACCGCGGTCGGCTGACTCATCTCTAACGTAAGGTTAGTACAGACAAAAGATGCAGTTAGACCAGGCTAACAAAGCCCCGTCCGAAGTCGTCTCGCACTACCTGGAAGCGATCTACTACATGTGGGCCGAGAAGGAGCCTTTGCGGAGCGCCCGCCTGGCCGACTGGCTCGGTGTCAGCCGGCCAACCGTGGCGGTGGGTCTGCGCCGCATGACCCGAGACGGGCTGGTCCGGATGAACGGTCGCAAGGAGATCGAGCTCACGGCTCGCGGCAAGCGCGAGGCGGAGGCGATAGTCCGCCGCCACCGCATCATGGAGCGCTGGCTCACCGACGGCCTCGGCCTCGACTGGGTCACGGCCGACACCGAGGCGGCCCGCCTCGAGCACGCCATCTCCGAGGTGGTCGAGCGGAGGCTCTATGAAGTCCTGGGCCGGCCCGCGACCTGCCCGCACGGCAACCCGATCCCAGGTCACTCCCAGGCAGCGCCGAAGGAGGTTCGGCTCTCTTCGCTCAAAGCCGGCGAGCACGCGCGCATCACGCGAGTCTCCGAGGTGGCAGAGCGTGAGGCGCCGCGGCTTTTGGCGTATCTCCACGACCGCAACCTGACGCCCGGGCGTCAGATTTCTGTGATGGATGCGGACGAAGTCGGTAAGACGCTGCGGGTCAGAGCCGCCGACAGGGAAGTGACCCTGAGCCACGAAACGGCGTCAAAGGTCTGGGCCGTCCCCGCCTGAAACCACCTACACGCGATTTGCCGGCAAGACGCGGTTTCCCACGCCCTGAAAGGCACGTTATGCCGGCAAATCGCGCAGTTAGACCGGCTGAGGAGACGTGCAGAACGCGCACCGCTTGGCGTCTTTCGGTATCTCGCTCAAGCACTCGGTGCACTTCTTCGTCGTCGGGTCGGCGGGCGGTTCTTTACGCGAGCGTTCGATGGCCGCGTTGTACGGCAGGACGACCAGGAAGTAGATCACGGCGGCGATGATCACGAAGGCCAGCACGACGTCGATGAAGTCGCCGTACAGAAACCGGCTCTTGTTGATGGTGAAGTAGAGGGCCGAGAAATCCGGCTTGCCGCCGAGGGCGGCGAGCAGAGGCGTGACCAGGTCTTTGACGAACGCCGTGATCACGGCTCCGAACGCGACGCCGATCACGACCGCGATCGCCAGGTCGACGACGTTGCCCCGCAGAAGAAAAGCCTTGAACCCCTTCATTGCTGTCCTCACTCCGCAATCGAAAGCACGACTTTCCCGAACTGTTCGGCCGCGTCAAGTCGTGTGAGCGCGGCTTCTACTTCCGTCAACGGATAGACCTTGTCGACCACCGGACGCAGCCCTGCGTCGATCGCGCCCAGGACCGCTTCGAACTCCGACGCGTTACCCATGGTCGAGCCGAGGATGTCGAGCTGGCCCCAGAAAAGGCGCGGCATCATGATCTCCGCCTTCGGGCCCGACGTGGAACCGCACGTGACGATGCGGCCGCCGAATCCGACCGAACGCATCGACTCGGCCAGCGTCGCGGCGCCCACATGCTCGAACACGACGTCGACCCCGCCATCGGTCGCCTCGCGGACCGCCTTGCTGAAATCGCTCGAGTCGAACGCCGCCTCGGCGCCGAGCTCGACCGCACGCCGGCGCTTCTCCTCCGACCGGCTGGTGACAAAGACGCGGGCGCCGAGGTGTCGCGCGATACGGATGGCCGCCACCGCCACGCCGGCGCCGGCGCCAACAACCAGCACCTTCTCGCCGGCGCGCAGCCGCGCGCGGGTCGTGAGCATCCGCCACGCGGTGAGGAAGGTCAGCGGAAATGCCGCCGCCTCGATCCAGGTCAGGCCTTTGGGTTTCGGGTACACATTGCGAGCGTCGACATGGAGGACTTCGCAGGCCGTGCCGTCGGAGTGCTCACCGACGACCCCGAAATGCGGGCAGTGCACCTGCTGGCCCTGGCGGCACCACTCGCACTCCCAGTCGCAGACGACGGGGTAGATCACCACCTCGTCGCCCGTTTTCCAGCGCGCGTCCCCAGATTCCCTCACAACCCCGGCGCCGTCCGCGCCGATCACTCGCGGTGGCGTCACGCGCTGAGCGCCGTGGGCCAGCCATAGGTCGAGGTGGTTGATGGAAGCGGCGCGAATGTCGATCGCCACCTGACCCGGGCCGGGCTCAGTCACGGGCCGAGTTCTGAGCCTCACCCCCGGAGGTCCGATCGGCTGTTCGTAAACCGCCGTCCGACCCTGGCTCAATACGGCCACCGACGAAACTTAACCAAAACCATGCGGGGTCGTAGGCTGTTGGGCCTAGCGTGACGCGGGTTGCCGTTCTGCTCGCCTCGGTTGGGCTTTCCCTACTGGCCGCCGTCCCTGCCCAGGCGTCCACGGCCCTGCCGCCCGGGCATGAGCCGAGCAAGTATTCGCGCTGGTCATATCCAAGCCAGGTCAATTACGGCCCGATCGAGACGGGCTCCGGTAACACGGGCTCGGCCCCCTCGGCGGCGGCATTTCTGACCCTGCCCTTCATGGGGCCGCACTACATCACCTCGATCTTTGACCACTGCGGTCCCAACTACAACGTCAGCGGGCGCGTTTGCCGGTATGACGGTGTCGTGGCGTCGAAGAGCGTCGGCGGTCCCGACCCGACCTTTGACGCCGGCTACGCGCAGACGCCCGGGGGCCACGACTACCTGTACTACTCGGGCCACGACGGATACGACTACGGCCTCTTCTACGAGCCGGTGGCGGCAGCCGCGGCCGGCCGCGTGATCCGCGCCCGCTACATCAATCCCAGCGGACTGACGGTCGAGATCGATCACGGCAACGGCTTACTCACGTTCTATGGGCACCTCTCTCGCATCGACGTGTTCACGGGCCAGTACGTCCAGCGCGGCAAGGTCATCGGCATCTCCGGCATGAGCGGTACAGCGACCGGGCCGCATCTGCACTTCGGCGTTTATCACCTGGACGGTTCCGGTGCGGTCGATCCGTACGGCTGGTCCGGGCCCGGCCTCGATCCATGGTCCATGGACATGGGCAACCTCTGGCTCTCCGGATCGCCTCGTTACGCACCCATCCAGATGCCGAGTGTCACCCTGTCCGCGACGACTGAGGTCGACAACCCGGACGCGATCGACGTCACCTGGTCGAGCCCCGGGACGATGAGCTTCACGATCTACTACATCACCCAGCACGGGACGGAGCGCCAGTGGGTCACCCGGCGCGGCAACGGCTCGGCCACCTTCGCGGGCAAGCCGGGACAAAACTACTGGTTCTGGGCCACCGCCTCGTCCGACCTGGGTTGGATGGACGCCGCAGGCTCCCCGGTCGTGACCCTCCCACACCCGAGTCGGGGAGCCGTTGCCGCCTAGAATCGGTCGGTCGTGATTAAGGAGGCGCTGAAGGGAAAGACCATCCTGGTCACCGGCAGCACAGGCTTCCTCGGCAAGTCGATCGTGGAAAAGTGCCTTCGTTCGATCCCCGAGATCGAGCGCATCAACCTCGCCATCCGCTCCAGCCCGCGCCGGCCGGCGAGCGAGCGCCTCGAGCGGGAAGTCTTGTTGAGCCCGGCTTTCAAACGACTGAAGGAAGAGCTCGGCGAGGAGCGCTTCGCGGCACTCGCCAAGGAGAAGCTCGCCGTGGTCGAGATCGACCTCGGCCGCGACGGGCTCGGTCTCAGCGAAGAGTCGCGCGAGCAACTCCGCGCCTGCGACGTGGTGATTCACTCCGCGGCCGCGGTCGAGTTCGACAACCCGGCCGACCTGTCGGCGCAAACCAACCTGCTGGGTGCGGCCCGACTGGTCGAGGCGTTGCGCGCGAGCGGCGCGCATCCGCACCTCGTCCACATCTCCACCGCCTACGTCGGAGGCATGCTTCGCGGCCGCGTGCGCGAGGCGCCGCCCCTCGATCCCGGGCTCAACTGGAGGCACGAGGCCGAGGTCTTGACCGGCCTGCGCGCGGCGGTCGAAGAGGAATCGCGCCGGCCCGAGATATTGAAGAAGCTGCGCCGCGAGGCGACGTCGCGAATGGGCCCGGCCGGTACGCCGGCGGTCGCACGCGCTACTGAGCGAGCGCGTGAGCGCTGGGTGAAAGACCGGCTCGTCGAGCGCGGCCGGGTCCACGCCAACGCCATGGGGTTCTCTGACATCTACTCCTTCACCAAGGCGATGGCCGAGCACGCGGTGGTCGAGCTGCACGGCGACATTCCTCTTTCGATTGTGCGCCCTTCGATCATCGAGAGCTCGCTGGCGGAACCGTTCCCTGGTTGGCTCGAAGGGTTCCGCATGGCCGAGCCGCTCATCCTGGCCTTCGGCCGCGGTGTGCTCCCGGATTTCTCGGGCCTACCCGACTCGCTGCTCGACATCATTCCGGCCGACTTCGTGGTCAACACCGTGCTGGCCGTGGCCGCGAACCCGCCTCCCGATGCAAAGCCCCGCGTGTACCACGCAGCTTCGGGGAGCCGGAACCCCCTGCGCTTTCGGGACATCGTCGAGCAAGCGGACCGCTACTACACCGCGCATCCGCTGCGCGACCGCTTCGGACAGGCCATCGGCACGCCGTCTTGGACGTTCCCGACGCGCCAGGAGCTGGCGGCCCGCGCGCGAACCGCGATGCGGTTTGTCGAGGCCGCCCAGTGGGTGGTCGAGCGCCTTCCTCTCGGCGCGCAGATGTCGCACGTTTCCGACGACCTCACCGCCGAGCGCGACCGCCTCGATCGGGGACTCAACCTGATCCAGCTCTACGGTGTCTACACGGAGGTCGACTGCATATTCGACACGCGCAACGTGACCGCGCTGTGGGAGGCGATGCCGCCCGCCGAGCAGAAGAAGTTTCCGTTCGACCCGGCGCTTTACGACTGGACGAATTACTTCCAGGACGTGCACTTCCCGACCGTGATCCGAATGTCGCGGGCGGAAACGGCCGCCGGCCGCCGCAAGCAACCGACCGGTAGCACGGCCCCGAAAACCGAATCGAGCTCGGTGCGTGCCGCGATTGATCGACGCAGCGGACGAGCGGACGTACTGGCGGTGTTCGACGTCGACGGCACGCTGGTCGAGACCAACGTCGTCGAGTACTTCTTGTGGATGCGCCTTCGGTCGCAGCCGCTCGAGGAATGGCCCGTCTTCATGGCACGGATGCTGCGTGAGGCGCCGCGCTGGCTCTTGCTCGAGCGCCGCTCGCGCGCCGAGTTTCAGCGCAGCTTCTACCGCGAGTACGACGGCCTCGACTACGACGTCATGAAGCGTCTCGGGCGTGAAGCGCTCGACGCAGTGACGCTGCGCCGCATCTATCCCGAGGGAATGCGCCGAATCCGCGAACACAAACGCGCTGGGCATCGCGTCTTGCTCCTCACCGGTGCGCTCGACGTGGTCGTCGAGCCGCTGGCCGAGCTGCTCGACGTCGAGGTCGACTGCGCCCACCTCCTGACCAAGGAGGGTCGGCTCACCGGCGACCTCCAGTCGCCGCCGCCGGCCGGCGAGGCGCGCTCGGCGCTTCTCGAGGAGTACGCAGAGACCAAGGGGGTGGTGCTGGCCGAGAGCTTTGCCTACGCCGACTCGCTGTCCGACCTGCCGATGCTCGAGCTGGTCGGCACGCCCGTCGCGGTCAACCCAGACACGAGGCTCTCGCAGGTCGCCGGCCAGCGCGGTTGGCGGATCGAACGCTGGCGCATGGCGCCGGGGAACTGGCGCCTGCCGATGCCGGACCCGCGCTCACCCGAGTACCTGGAGGCGGTCCGACGCTAGCCCTTCAATACGAGCGCTCGATTCCTGCCTTCGCCGTGGTGAAGGCCTCGGGCGGCCGTCCCGACGTGGCCACGAGCGCTCTCTCGATGCTCAAGCTCGGCGATGTTCCCGAGCCACCGCTGCCGGCCGGCGACTGGATGCGCGTCCTCCCGAGCGTCAGCGGGATCTGTGGCTCCGACCTGGCGGCGATCAGCGGGCACGTGTCCCTCTATCTGGACCCGCTGACGAGCTACCCGTTCGTGCCCGGCCACGAGGTCGTCGGCATTCTCGATGACGGCACGCGCGTGGTGGTCGAGCCCGCGCTCGGGTGTGAGGTGCGTGGCATCGATCCGCCGTGTCCGCGATGCGCGGAAGGAAGGCCCGGGCTTTGCTACAACGTCACGGAGGGTCCGATCGAGGTCGGGCTGCAGACTGGCTACTGCGCCGACACGGGCGGCGGTTGGGGAGAGGTGCTGGTCGCGCACCCCAGCCAGGTCCATCCCGTGCCCGACTCGCTCAGCGACGAGGCGGCGGTTCTGGTCGAACCTCTTGCCTGCTGCATCCATGCCGCATTGCGCGGTCGGGCGACGACGGACGACATCGTCGTCGTGTTGGGCGCGGGCACAATCGGCCTGCTGACCATCGCCGCGGTGAGACTCTTCACTCCGCCGAAGCGACTGATCGCCGTCGCCAAGCACCCGACGCAGCGCGACCTGGCGCGCAAGCTCGGGGCCGACCAGGTCATCGCGCCGGGTGACGTGTATCAGCGCGTCCGCTTCGCCACCGCCGCGCGGCGGCTCGACGGCATGCTCAACCGCTCACTTCTTCTCGGTGGAGCCGATGTGACTTTCGAGTGCGTCGGACGCGCCGACAGCCTCAATGACGCCGTGCGATTCACTCGCGAGGGCGGCACGGTGGTGGTCGTCGGAATGCCGGGCGAGGAGAAGGTCGACTGGGCGCCCATCTGGCAGCGCGAGCTGACGGTGATCGGCGCGTACGCCTACGGCAGCGAGCCCGCGCGCCAGGGGCGAAAGACTTTCGAGCTGGCGCTCGAAGTTGCGCCAAAGCTGCACCTCGAAGATCTCACGGGTCCTCTGTTCGGGCTCGGCGAGTACCGCGACGCGATCACCTACGCGATGAGCGCGGGTCGGTTAGGCGCGGTGAAGGTCGCGTTCGACCTGCGACGATTACGCGCGTAGATGCCTAGGCCCGGCGCAGTCATAGAAGTCGACCGCAACACGCCGCCCGTGCTGTTCCACTACGGCGAGGGCATCCGGCTGGAGAAGCTCCCGCTCGGCGCGCGCATTGTGTACCCGCCCGATCCACTCGAGCCGATCGCGCATCCCGAGCGCGCGATCAGGCGCGCACTCGCGAAGCCGCTCGAGGACGATCCGCTCAAGTCGCTGCTCCGGCGGGGCATGAAGCTGACGATCGCGTTCGACGACCTGTCCCTTCCCTTGCCGCCGATGGCTGCCCCCGATGTGCGCCAGCTTGTGATGGAGGAGGTCATCGACATGGCCGCCGAGGTGGGCATCGACGACCTGCACATCATCGCCGCGCTCGGCCTGCACCGCCGTATGACCGAGGACGAGCTCCGCCACATCGTCGGGGAGCGCATCTTCAGCACGTTCCACCCCGACCGCCTCTATCAGCACGACGGTGAGGACCCGGAGAACAACGTTTACATCGGCAAGACTTCGGCGGGCGAAGAGGTGACCCTCAACCGCCGCGCCGCCGAATCCGACCTTGTCATCTACGTCAACCTGACGCTCGTGCCGATGGACGGCGGCCACAAGTCGATGTCCACCGGACTTGCCTCCTACCGCGGCATCCGCGCGCACCACAACGTCAAGACGCTGCTCGGATCGCGCTCGTACATGAACCCGCCCGACTCGGCGCTGCATCACTCCTGCATCCGCCAGGGCCAGCTCATCGAGGACACCGTCCGGGTGTTCCACATCGAGACCACTGTCAACAACCACGCGTTTCCGGCGATCGCGAACTTCATGCAGAAGCGGGAAACCGACTGGACCGCGCAAGACCAGGCGATGTTCCTCGCGACCAAGCAGATGACGGACATCGCGCCGCCCGCATTCAAGCGCAACGTCTTTCATGCGATGCGTGCGCCGTACGGCCTCACCGCCGTGCATGCGGGCCAGGTCGACGCCGTGCACGACAAGACGCTCGACGCCGTGCACAGGCAGATCGCGGTGCCGGTCGAGGGACAGACCGACGTGGTCACGATCGGGGTTCCGTATCTCGGCCCTTACAACGTCAACGCGCCCATGAACCCGGTGCTCGTCGTCTGCATGGGGATCGGCTACCTGTTCAACTTCTATCGCAACAAACCGGTGTTGCGGAAGGGCGGCGTGCTGATCCTCACCCACCCGTGCCGCTACGAGTTCGACGCCGTGCAGCACCCGAGCTACATCGACTTCTATGACGAGGTCCTGGCCGACACCAAAGATCCGTTTGAGATCGAGAAGAAGTACGAGCTGCGGTTTGCCGAGGACCCCTGGTTCCGCCAGCTCTACCGCAAATCGCACGCGTACCACGGCGCGCATCCTTTTTATGCGCTCTACTGGGCAGCCCACGCGATGGAGCATGCGGGCGACATCATCATCGTCGGGGGTGACCGGGAGGTCGTCCACCACCTCGGCTTGAAATGCGCGACCACCCTGGAG
>DASYZS010000051.1:0-2323 GCA_035945895.1 Candidatus Dormiibacterota bacterium
ACCGCTAGATCTCGCGGGTGCGGAAGCTCCAGATGCTCACGGCAAGCACCACGGCGAACCAAACGACGACCCACAACAGGAATGCAGTAGGGGGCGGATCGACCGCCGCGAACGGATTGGCGCGACCGAATGTCCCCGCCGCGCGCAGCGCGGCGAGATACGTGTCTGGCTCCATCGCGTAGATCGCACCCCGCCATAGGCCGTCCGATGGCAAGAGGATGTGACTGATGATCCCCACGTTCTCCAGCGCCTGGTTCTGCAGCCCGGTGCCGATGTCTCCGACAACGCCGGCGATCCAACCCATCAACCACGCGACCAGGGCGATAACGCCTGCCGTGATTCCCGACAGCCGCGTCGACAGCACAAGCCCGAGCGAAAGCAGAATCAGGCCTTCGGCCGCCACATAAACCGTCAACTGGATCGGATGCGGCGGTAAGTAGCCGGTCGCCCAGTCGACCGCGGCGAGCTCCAGAAACGCGGCGCCGGCCGCGTAGATAGTGACGAGCACACCGAGTCCGAGCCATTTGCCGATCACGACCTCGCTCCGTCGCAGCGGCCGAGCGAGCATCGACAAGAGAAGACCGCTTTCGACCTCGCCCGAGATGAGTGGGCCCGCGACCACCGCGGCGCTGAGCGCCAGCACGCCGCTGAACATGAACGTGACGACGATCAGCAGCTGCGAGGTGATGAGGGCCACCTGGTCGGGTGGCAGAAGCGTGCCGTCGCTGCGCGTGACGGTCGTGATCTTGTGGAATCCCCACGCGGAGAAGCCGACCACGATGAGCGTAAGCACGAGCAGCGCCAGTAAGAGTCGGCGCCGCGCCGCTTCCTGCACGGTCAACCGCGCGATGACCAGAACCGGCGGCATTACTTTTCCTCGTCCTCGAGCAGCTGCAGGAAACGGTCTTCCAGGGTCTGGTGCCGAGGCGCTACCTCGTAGACGCGACCGCCCATTCCGACGATCGAGTCGATGAGCTCCGGCACTCGGCCTGGTTCGAGATTGTTGAACGTGAGCTGGTCGCCCTCGTCGTCGATGCGGCCGAAGCTCGAGAGACTGTTCTTGTCCGCCTGCGTGAGTCCAGTGACTCGGACGCGCACCGCGGTTCCGCCGAGCAGCTCGTCCATGGTGCCTTCAGCGATCACGCGACCGTGATCGACAACCGCCACGCGGTCGCACACCTGCTCGACCTCGCTCAGCAGGTGCGAGTTCAGAAACACCGCGGTGCCTCGCGCGGCGAGGCCGCGGATGATCTCGCGCACGTCGTGCCGGCCGACGGGATCCAGTGCCGAGGTCGGCTCATCGAGAAACACGAGCTCCGGTTCGCCGAGGAGAGCGGCGCCGAGCCCGAGCCGCTGCTGCATACCTTTTGAAAATGTGCTGACACGATCGTGGGCGCGGTCGCTCAAGCCGACCGTCTCGAGGACCGTCGTGATCTCGTCCTTCCAGCTCGACCGCGGCAGTGGCGCAAGCTCGCAGTGGAGCTCCAGCACCTCCGCTGCGGAGAGCCAACCCTGGTAGCGGAAGAGCTCGGGGAGGTAGCCGATGCGCCTCCGCGTCTGCAGGTCGCCGACCGGCCTGCCGAGCAGCCAGCCATCGCCCGACGTCGGGGCCAGTAGCCCAAGCAGCAACTTGACCGCGGTGGTCTTGCCTGCTCCGTTCGGACCGAGGAATCCAAAGACCTCGCCCCGTGGCACGGTCATCGAAAGCCCTGCGAGCGCCACCGTGTGGCCGAACCTCTTGGTCAGCTCGACAGTCTTGACCGCCGGAGTGCCTGCGGCCTCCCCTTGCGGAGAGGCCGCTTGCGTTTTCTCTGCTACCTCAGCCAACTCGCTCAGGCTAAACGCCTGGCCGGGTCAGAGGGTTTTGGCGATGTTGACGGCGTCGTCTCGCTTAATCGACCCGGCGACGATGTAGACGTATCCATCCTTGCCGATCCAGACCACGCCTCCACCCGTGCCGGTGTTGTCGCCCAGCGCCACGCCGTTGGCGCCGTTGATCGAAACCTGCGTCGAATTCGTGTACGAGACAGGCACCGGGATCAGCAGGGTCGTGTTCGGATCCTTGACTGCGAGGATCGCCGACTTCAGCTCTGGAGAGATGCCGGGTAGGGAGAGGATGTAGTCCTCGAGCTGCTGGCGCGAGACCTGCGTCGACGAGACGGTCGGCGCGACCGACTTGGCGATCACGAGCTGCGGCAGGTTGATCTCGTTGGTGCCGGACGGCTGCTGGTTCATGTCGCCGTAGACCTCGCCCACGGCGGGACCGACCGTGACCGTCAGCGTCGCGCCGTCGATTCCCTTGGGCAGGGGCGGCAGAGTCTTG
>DASYZS010000052.1:0-4333 GCA_035945895.1 Candidatus Dormiibacterota bacterium
TTGGCCCGCGTCACCACGCGATTAGCCGGCAAATCGCACAGGTTGTCGTCCCGAGTAGGGTGACCTCGACGTGACGACCAAGCTGATGTCGATGGCGCAGGCCATCGAGCAGTTCGTGCCTGACGGCTCGACCGTCGCGATGGGGGTCTCGCTCGAGCCCCTGATCCCGTTCGCGGCAGGCCACGAGATGATCCGCCAGGGACGTCGCGACCTGAATCTCGTCGGGCCGATCTCGGATTCGTTGTTCGACCAGCTGATCGGCGCCGGCTGTGTGGAGCGCATCACCGCCGCATGGATCGGCAACGTTTCCGAGGGCCTGGGTCATTGCTATCGCCGCGCATGCGAGCAAGGAATTCCGCGAGACATCGAGGTGCGGGACCACTCCAACTTCTCCATCGCGCTGGCCTTGTGGGCCGCGGCGTGGAACGTGCCGTACATCCCGACGCGCACGCTCCTGGGAAGCGACATCCTCAACACCAACCCGGACCTCGTCAGGGATGGAGACCTCGTCCGCGTGCACGCCGTCCGTCCGGACGTCGCGATCGTCCACGTGCAGCGGTGTGACGCCGAGGGCCACGCGCACGCGTGGGGTCCGTTGGGCATTGCCGAGGAAGCAGGCCTCGCGTCGGGGCGCGTGATCGTGACGTGCGAGGAACTCGTCGACACTGCGTCCTTGCTCACGCATCCAAACCGGATCCTGTTTCCCGAGACGAAGGTCGTCGCGGTGGTACACGAGCCAGGAGGTGCGCACCCGTCTCCAGTGCAGGGCTTCTTTGGCCGCGACCACGGGTTCTTTCGCGACTACGCTTCGGCGTCCCGAACGCGGGAAGGCTTCGAAGGGTGGTTGCGGCAGTGGGTGCTCGACGTTCGTGATCGTGCGACGTATGTCTCTCGGATCGACATGGACGCGTTGCGAGGTGGCGGTGACTGACGCATACACAGACCAGGAGATGATGGTCGCGGTCGCCGCACGAGAGATCCGAGACGGCGACCTCGTCTTCGTCGGCATGCGGCTGCCGGTCCTGGCCTACGCGGTCGCCCGCAACTCGCACGCGCCGACCGCCCGCGGATTGTTCGAGGTCGGTCTCATGAGAGATCAGCCCGCTTCTGGGTTCCTGGGGACGATGGGCGATCCGCCCAACGTGGTGGGCGCATTGTGGGCGACGCGCATGTCCAACGCGATGGCATTGATGGCGCAGGGCAACGTGGACCTCGGCTTCATCGGCGGGGCGGAGGTGGATCGCTTCGGCAACCTGAACACGTCCTACGTCGGCGATCCATCCCGGCCGACCGTCAAGCTGCCGGGGAGCGGGGGAGGGGCGGACATCGCGATCCTCAGCCGGCGGTGGGTCACGCTCATGAGCCACGAGAAACGCCGCCTGGTCGAGCGCGTGTCGTACGTCACGAGCCCGGGGTACGGCGACGGCTCGATCGCTTGGCGAAAGCGCAATGGGTTGCTGGGTGGCGGTCCCGTGGCGATCATCACCACCCTCGCGGTGCTTCGCTTCCCCGAGCGCGGCGGTGAGGCTTACCTCGACAGCGTCCACCCGAGTCACAGCGTTGACGAAGTCCTGGCCAACACCGGCTGGCGTTTACAGGTCCCTGATCGTGTAGGCGAAACGTCAGCGCCCACCGACATGGAACTGGCTGCGATCAGACGATTCGACCCCGAAGGATTCTGGACCCGGGGCTAGTTACAAAAGGCTGACCTGGTCCAAACCGCGCTCTGACAGCGTCGCCCGATCTTGCTCGTTGGTCCAGGCGGTGGCAAATCCAAACCTGGAAGGAGCAACGAAGATGAATCCGTTTGCAGCAGCAGTCGTCAAGACCGTCGGGGCGGCCGGCGTCGCGGTTTTGCTCGGGGCCGGTGCGGTCAGCGCCGTAGGGGCCGCTAGCCCTTCGCCGAGCCCAACATCAAGAGCCGGCACGACGCAGCCGTCGAACGACCGCCACGCCGACGCTCGCGCGGTCCGCAAGGCGGTCATCGAGGCGGAGGCCGACGTGCTCGGCATCTCGCCCCAGACTCTCGTCAAGGACCTGAAGGACGGCCAGAAGGTCTCCGACCTCGCTAAGGACAAAGGCCTGACCAAGGAGCAGTTCGCGGACAGGCTGGCTGCGGCCCTGAAACCGCGCCTGGAGCAGCTCGTCGACGCCAAGGTCATCACGCAGGCGCAGGCCGACAAGGTCCTGGACCGCATCGCCAAGGGACACATCCCGTTCTGGAACGGGATCCACACCCGCAAGAAGTAGACATCCTGCCTCCCCATGGAAGGGCGCGGCTCACCACCGCGCCCTTTTCGCGGCCATCGATATCTGTTTCCACTTCTTGCGGTCTTCGGCGCGCAGGCGAGCATCGCTCTTCGCCGCCACGGCTCGCAGCTCGCGCTGCAGCTTGAGGTAGCTGCGAAACCGACCGCCGTCGAGCGTTCCATCGGCGATGGCCAGCCGGATGGCGCAACCGGGCTCGGAGTCGTGTGAACAGTCGCTGAAGCGACACCGGAGCGCCAGCTCTTCGATGTCCGCGAAGACGCTGGACAGCGCATCTTCTCCCTCCCAGAGCTGTGCCTCGCGGAGGCCTGGGGTGTCGATGATCGCGCCTCCGCCCGGCACTTCGATCAGCTGGCGGTGGCTGGTCATGTGCCTGCCCTCGCCTGAGCGGTGAACCTCGCGCGTGCGCATGACCTCGTGTCCGACGAGGGCGTTGATGAGCGTCGACTTGCCCGCGCCTGACGGGCCGAGCAGGACGCCCGTCTTCGCGGGCTGCAGCTGGCGCGCGACCTCATCGATGCCAGCGCCGGTGATGCCGCTCGTGACGATCACGGGCGACGGCACGGGAATCAGCTCGACCGCGCTGACCAGGTCGGCTTTGGTGACCACGACGACTGGCGACGCGCCGCTCTGCCAGGCGATGGTCAGGTAGCGCTCGATCCGCCGCACGTTCACGTCGGTCGCCGCCGCGACCACGAACGCGACGTCGACGTTTGCGGCGAGGACCTGCTCGCGGGTCTCGTCGCCCGCTGCGCGACGCGAGAACGCCGTGCGCCTCGGCAGGATCTCTGTGATCACCCCATCGTCGAGAAAGACCCAGTCCCCGACGGCGGGATCGCAACGGCGCGCCGAAGCACGACGCGGTGATGCGCCATCGTCGACCACGTAGTCAGCGCCGAAGTCGGCGATGACACGCAAGGGCACGCGATCCGATAACAACGAGAGCTCCTCCGGTTTGAAAACGAAGCGGACATGTCGGTCCGCTGTGCCGGAGGTTGCTTAGAGAAGCGCTCCGGAGGCGGCCGACGGCCGGGACTGGTTCAAAGCAATCTCAGCCATAAATCGCCACCTCCCGAAAGAAATCCGAGGCGCGCAGCGTAGCACGTCCCTACTCGCCTTTGAAGTTGGGTTTCCTCTTTTCGCCGAAGGCCTTGATGCCTTCCTGCGCGTCTTGCGAGACGAACACGCGGCTGATCGCCTCGCGCTCGATGGCGAGGCCGAGGTCGAGCGGCGCGCCGAAACCCTGCGTGACCGCGAGCTTCGCGTGTCCGATCGCGACGCTGGGTCCGGCGGCAATCTTCGCTGCGAACTCGAGCGCCGCCTGCCGGCACGCGTTCGCGTCCGGGAAGAGGCGATCGACGATCCCCGCCTCCTTTGCCTGTCCAGGCGTCATCGTGCTGCCATCGACGATCATCTCGAGTCCCCTCGACAGCCCCACCAGGCGCGGCAGTCGCTGCGTGCCGCCGCTGCCGGGGAACAGGCCGAGCGTCACCTCCGGAAGCCCGATCTGGTACGAGCCTTCAGACGCGAAACGCAGGTCACACGCCAACGCGAGCTCGAGGCCGCCGCCAAGACAGTGCCCGGTGATCGCGGCGATGAACAGGAACGGCGTGTTTTCCATCTTGCGGAAGGTCTCGTGCGCGAGGGTCGGCACCATCAGCCGCGATCGCGTCGTGCCGGCCGCGAAGCCCTTGACGTCGGCCCCGGTCGAGAAGAACTTCTCGGCGGCGCTGGTGACGACGACGGCGTGAATGTCCTCGTCGGCGCGCGCATCGTCGATGGCCGATGCGAGCTCCCGCAGGAACTCGTAGTCGTAGCTGTTGACGGGTGGGCGGTCGAGGACGATCACCCCGACGCGATCCTGCTTTTCCAACCTCACGCCCATTGCCCGTTAACCTTAACCAAGTACCGAATTCACGAACTCACGGGGGTGTGCCGCAATGGCGACGATGATCATCGAAGGCGACCGGACCAAGGCCGCGTCCGGCAAGACGTACGAGGTCCGCAACCCGGCCACCGGTGAGGTCGTCGACGAGGTCCCGGCCGGAGGGCCGGAGGACGTAGA
>DASYZS010000053.1:0-7667 GCA_035945895.1 Candidatus Dormiibacterota bacterium
TCACCCCAGCGCGGGTGCGGTGTGCCAAACGCGACCGCCTCCGCCACCGCGGGATGCTGCAGCAGCACGTCGTCGATCTCGCGCGGTGAGATCTTCTCGCCGCCGCGATTGATCATCTCTTTGAGCCGCCCGACCAACGAGAGGTAGCCGCTCGCATCCAGCAGCCCCTGGTCGCCGGTCCGGAACCATCCGTCAGTGAACGACTTCGCGTTGGCCTCCGCATCGTTGGCGTAGGCGTCGATCACAGTCGAACCCTGGATCACGACCTCGCCCTGCCCGCCGGTAGATTGCAGTGAGCCGTTCTCGTCCATCACGCCGATGCTGATCCCGGTCGCCACCCCGACAGTGCCGGCCTTGCGCTCGCCGGGCGGCAGCGGGTTGGACGCCATCTGATGCGACGCTTCGGTCATCCCGTATGCCTCGAGGACCGGCGATCCGAACCGCGACTCGAGCTGCCGCATCACCTCCGGCGGCAGGGCCGACGAGCTCGAGCGGATGAAGCGCAAGCCCTCCGCGCCGGCGGGCCGTTCTCCGCGATTGCGGAGCAGGAGCATCTGATGCATGGTCGGCACGGCCGAGTACCACGACGCGCGGTGCTCCGCGACCGCGGGCCAGAATGCCATCGCGTCAAAGCCGGGCGGCACCACGACGGTCCCGCCCGAATGAAAGGTCGCCATCGTCGAGGCCATCAGCCCGTGGATGTGAAACAGCGGCATGACGCACATCGCGACGTCGTCCGGCGTCAGCCGGTAGGTGGCCGCGATATTGGCGGCGGACGCTGCCAGGTTGCGCTGGCGCAGGGGCACCTGCTTGGGCCGGCTCGTGGTGCCGCTCGTGTGCAGGACGAGGGCCACGTCGTCGCCTTCCGGCCCTGCCGCCATGGCAGCGCGGGCTGACTGCGCCGATGTCTGCAGCTCGACCTTTCCGGCAAGGTCTGTCTTGGCTTCGATCGTGATCGCGTCCGGACCGAGAGCGCGACGCGCGGCCTCGCCCCCGCCGGGCGGAACGACCAGCGCCCTGGCCCCTGTGTCCTCCAGGTAGAAGCGAAACTCGCTCTCCTTGTAAGCGGGGTTGAGGGGCGCCGCGACTCCCGCCGTCGCCGCGGCGAGAAACATGACGATCGTTTCGATGCTGTTGGGCAGCACCAGCGCGATGCGGTCCTGTCGGCGCAGGCCGAGCCCCGCGAGAAGGTCGGCGGCAGACGCGACCTCCTGCCGAAGCTGGGCGTAGGTCAGGCAGGGTCCACCGCCTGGTGTCGCGATCGCGACCGCCTCGGGATGGCCGCGCTCGAGAACCTGGTTGAGGGTCTCGGTCACGGCGTCGCCAACGGAAGCTTCTGACCTATCAGTCGCGCGCACTCCCGCATCAGCTCGAGGATCTCCTGGCGGATGTCGACCGGCTCCTTGCTGGCGCCGCACAGTGTTCCGAAGAACCTGCCCTCGGGCGTGAACACCGGGTAGGACACGAACGTCCGGATCTCGAGCAGCCGCGCCACGCTGCTGCTCGGAAACTGTTTCTGCGCGTCGGTGGTGTAGTGCGGGCCGCCCTCGACGACGAACCTGCACACGCCCTCCGACCATGGAAGCGTCACGTCTTCGGGGATGTGGAAGAGGTCGCTCCGGTTGCATGAGTAGACGATGTACTGCTCGTCTGTCATGAGCCGGGTTTCAGCGAGGTACGTGGAGCTCAGCCCGGTCAGGTCGGCGAGGCGTTCGAGGACGCCCCGAGCGACCGTTTCGAGGTCCTCGCCCCTTGTCGCCGCCTGCTCCAGGAGCTCTCTAGCCGAGGGAGCCATTCCCAGTACGGTATCAACGTGAAACTCGGGGTGACACCTCTATGACCGGCGTCGGGAATTTCTTCTCGTGGACGATCACGTTGCTGTTTGCCGCGCTGACCGTCCTGCTGGGATTCGAGAGCTGGGCGCTGCTGACCAACAACACGCCTATCACCGCTTACATCCGCCCCGCGGTCCACTCGTACCCGGGCATCGCATTCGTCGTCGCGGTCGTGCTCGGGATGATCCTCGGCCATTTCCTGTGGGGGCCGGCGTGGGGCCGGACCTCGCCCGAAGGCCAGAAGCCCTCGTGAACCTGGGCTCGCTCAATTACTCGCCTCCGTCGATCCTCTCGCTCATCGCGACCGCATTTGCCTTCGTGGCCACGCTGCTGATGGCGGAGGAATCGTTCGCGCTTCGGGCCGGCCGCGATCCCCTCGCCAACGGCATCCGGGCGATGGTCCGCCGGTTTCCGCGCATCAGCTACGCGGTCGCGATCGTGATCGGCATGCTCCTCGGCCACGAGCTCTGGCCGTAGATCCCGACACCGGCGCCGCGCGGGCGCGGCAAGCCGACTGGACGGGAACGGCGATGGTCGTCGTGTCGGCGATCGCTTTCGGCACGCTGTCGATCTTCGCCAAGCTCGCCTACAGGAACGGCCTCGGCACGGAGCAGCTCCTGGCGTTTCGCTTCTCGCTCGCGGCGATCGGGATGTGGGCCGTCGCCTTCGCGGTCGGACAGAGCCCATTGCGCCTGACGAGCCGCCAGGCGGCAAGCCTTCTGGCGGTCGGCGGCGTGCTGTACACCGCCCAGGCGATCACGTACTTTCTCGCGCTCCGCACGCTGCCGGCCTCCCTGGCGGTGCTCATCGTCTACATCTATCCGAGCCTGGTCGTCGTCGCCGGATGGCTGTTTCTGGGCCGTCACGTTTCGCCGTGGCACGTCGGCGCGCTCATCGCAAGCTTCCTGGGCGTGGCGTTGCTGGTCGGCGGAGCGCAGTTCCAGCTCGGCATCGGCCTTGTGTTCGCGCTCGCGGCTCCGCTGCTCTACACGACGTTCATCCTCATCAGCGAGAACGTGATGTCATCGGTTCCGCCGGTTGCGGCGAGCGCAATGATGATGGCGGGCACCGCCGTCGTGCTCAGCGTCATCGCCCTGGTGCAGGGGCAGCTCACTTTTCCGACCACGCCCCAGGCCTGGGCCATCAGCGTGGGCATCGCGATCGTGCCGACGATGGTCGCGATCTCGTTGTTCCTCGCCGGCCTTCCGCGGGTCGGCGCCGCGAGGGCTTCGCTCATCAGCACGCTCGAGCTGGTGGTCACCGTGACGCTGGCGATCCTGCTGCTCGGCGATCGATTCACCCCGCTGGAGGCGGTCGGCGGCGTGCTCGTCCTGGCCGCGGTCGTCGTCGTTCAGGCAGCCCACCTGTGGCGACCTGTTCCGCTGAAGTAGTCTGCGAGCGGAAAACGTGACTGGAACACATACTCGCCCGGCGGGATTCCTGACCTCGATATGACCATGAAGCGGTGGATCCTGACCGCCGCCGTCCTCGGTTCGGGAATCGTGTTCCTCGACTCGACGGTCGTGAACGTTGCGCTGCCGCGGATCGGCCGCGACCTGCCTCGAATCTTTCTGGGCGTCCTCGAGGGCCAGTCGTACGTCTACTACGCCTACCTGCTGACCCTCAGCGCGCTGCTCATACTCGCCGGCGCGGTCAATGACTACTACGGCCGCAAGCGAACCTTCCTGTGGGGACTACTTGCCTTCGGCGTGACTTCAGCCCTCTGCGGTTTTGCGCCCAACATGGAGCTGCTGGTGGTCTTTCGCATCCTGCAGGGCGCCGCCGGCGCGCTGCTCGTTCCGGGCTCGCTGGCTTTGATCACCGCGAACTTCTCGGGTGAGGAACAGGGTCGCGCGTTCGGAACGTGGGCGGGCGCATCCGGCGCCACGACGATCCTCGGTCCGCTCCTCGGCGGTCTGCTCGTCGACACCATCTCGTGGCGGGCGGCGTTCTTCATCAACGTGCCGCTCGTCGCCGTCGCGGCGTGGGCGACCTGGGTCCACGTGCCCGAGAGCCGCGACGAGGCCGCCGGCTCGAACTTCGACTGGATCGGCGCCGCGATCGTCGCGCTCAGCGTCGGCGGACTTTCGTTCGGCACCATCTACGGCCAGCAACGTGAATGGAGAGACCCCGTGGGGTTCATCGCGCTCGCCGTCGGCGTCCTTGCCACCATCGCGCTGCCGCTGTGGATGCGACGAGCGCCCCACCCGCTGATCCCGCTCGAGCTCTTCCGATCGCGCAACTTCACCATCGTCAACATCTCGACGCTGTTGATCTACGGGTCGCTCTACGTGACCTTCTACTACCTCGGCCTCTTTCAGCAAGGCACCCTTGGCTACACCGCGGCGGCTGCGGGTGCGGCGGGCATCCCTGGATCGCTTTTCCTGATCTTCCTGTCCCGCCGATTCGGCACCCTCGCCGCGAGATACGGGCCACGAATCTTCATGGCCGTGGGGCCGGTGATCATGGCGGTCGGAGTGTTGTGGATGGCCCGAGTACCGGCGAGCAGCGTCCCGTGGACATTCCATCCCAACGTCGTCCGGACCTACTGGCCGCCGCTCTCCTACTTCATCGATTTTCTGCCGGGAGGAATCATCTTCGGGATGGGGATCTGCATCCTGGTCGCACCGCTGACCACCGCGCTGATGACCTCCGTACCAGTGCGTCATTCGGGGCTCGGCTCTGCGATCAACAACGCCATCTCGCGCGTCGGTCCGCAGCTCGCGGGCGCGCTCATCTTCGTGTTCCTGACCGCGACCTTCTACAGCATGCTGGCCTCACTGGTGCCGGGCATCGACGTCAACTCGGAGAGCTTTCGCGCCATGGTCAGCCCTCTGAACACACCGGGCGACCCAGCCCTTGTCGCGCCGGCGCGGAGCGCCTCGACCTCCTCCTTTCACCTCGCGATGATCCTCGGGGCGGCGCTCCTGCTCGCGGGCGCCATCGTCAACGGGCTTGGGATTCGCAATCCAAGCTCGGCGAAGGTCGAAGCTGCTCCCGCCTCCGAGGCCGCAACCGCCTAGCGACCGGGTTGGCGGCCGGTCAAAATTGACAAACCCCCCATGGACGTGCGCGATGACGTGGTCGACATCCTCGCCGGCTTTGCGCTGTTTGCCGACCTCTCGACCCCCGAGCTCGAGAGCCTTGTAGACACCTTCGGCGAAGAGTCGTTCCAGCCCGGCGAGCGCGTCCTCCGCCAGGGCATGACCGGCTCGAACTTCTACGTCATCCTCGACGGAAGCGCCGCCATCCGCGTCGACGGTGTCGACCGCTCGTCGCTTCGGCCCGGCGACTTCTTCGGCGAGATCTCATCCCTCCTTGGTGTGCCTCCGGTCGCCGACATCGTGGCGCACGACCGCCTGCGCTGCCTCGTGCTGCCTGGTGCTGAGCTGGAGGGCTTCCTGGTCGGGCACCCGCGAGTGATGTACCGCCTCCTCCAGGCCGAGGCTCGCAAGGTGCGGACGACCACCAGGTGGTTGAGCTGACCGACCGTCCGTTCCCGCCAGGTCGCTACCCGCTCGTGCTCGTCGGCAGCGGTCCGGGCGCGCTCCAGCTGACGTACTCGCTCCGCCGGCTCGGCGTGGCGCACGCTGTCATCTCCGAGGACGACGCACCCGGCGGCATGTTCCGGCGCTGGCCGATCTTCCAGCGGATGCTGAGCTGGACCAAGCCCTACGCGGACCACAGGCGCGGGACACGCGAGTACGAGCGCTACGACTGGAACAGCCTGCTCGCCGAGGAGGAGGGCAGCCGCGCGGTCATGGCGCGGGTCATGGACGGCACCTCCTACTTCCCGTCCCGTCCGGAGATGGAGCGCGGGCTTGTCGAGTTTGCAGAAGGGACGAGCCTCGCCGTCCGCTACGGCTGTCGTTGGGAAGCCACCAGGGTCGATGGCGCTGAGTTCGTCCTCGAAACCCCGGACGGCGAGTACCGAGCCCAGGTAGCCGTCTTCGCGGTCGGCGTCGCCGAGCCCGTGAAACCCCATACTCTCGACGTCGAGGGCGTCCAACAGTACGGCGGGCTGAGGCCCGCCGAGTCGTATGCGGACCGCCGCGTGTTCATCGTCGGCAAACAGAACTCAGGCTTCGAGATCGCCTCTGGTCTTCTCCCCTGGGCGAGGCAGATCGTGCTTGCATCTCCCAGCCGCACGAAGCTGTCCGTCGACACGCGGACGCTTGTCGGCGTGCGCGCGCGTTACGTGCAGCCCTACGAAGACTGGGCGCTCGCCGGTGGAGTGGTGATCCTCGACGCGTCGATCGAGCAGGTCGAGCGGAGGGGCGACGGATACGTCGTCCACACCAAGAGCCCGACCGATGGGCGCGTGCTGGAGTTCGAGGTGGACGATGTGATCGCGGCGACCGGATTCAAGGCGCCGCTGCGCGATCTGCCGGAATTGGGGGTGGCGACGTTCGGCCAGAGCGGGATACCAGCGCAAACCCCGTTCTGGGAGAGCTCGAGCGTGCCCGGCGTCTACTTCGCGGGCACGATCATGCAGGGAGCCCAGGGGCTGCGCAAGCACGGCATCCCGAGCAACTCCGGTGCCGTGCAAGGGTATCGATACAACGCGCGGGTGCTGGCGCAACATCTCGCCCAGTCGCGCTTCGGCTTCAAGGCAGAGCGCCCGCCCGTCAAAGCCGAAGACGTCGTTTCGTACCTGCTCGCAGAGGCTAGCCGCGGCCCGGAGCTTTGGCACCAGCGGTCCTACCTGGCTCGAGTCCTGAGCGTTGACCCCGGGCCCGGCATCGTCGACGACGGCATCCAGCCGCTGGCCCACTTCGTAGATACAGCTGGAGGCGACGCAGTCGCGGTCTCGCTCGAGGCGAACGGCAAGGACGATCCGTACCCCGTGTTCTATGTGAGGGCGCGTGGCGCCGTGTCTGAACACATCCTTCCACCGCATCCGCTTCTCGATTTCGAAGGACCGGACTACCGGCGACAGCTGGCCGATCTCCTTGGAGACATGCTCGACCGGTCGCTGGCCGCTTCCGTGCAGTGACGCTTCCGACCGGCACCGTCACCTTTCTCTTCACCGACATCGAGGGCTCGACCCAGCTGATGCAGGAGCTGGGCGGCGACTACGTGCAGTCCCAGGTCCAACATCACGCGATTCTGCGTGAGGCGTTTCGAAGCGGAGACGGTCGCGAGCTGCGGACGGAGGGCGATTCCTTTTTCGCGGTGTTCGAGTCGGCGATCGACGCGTGCAGGTCGGCGGCGCAGGCACAGCGTGATTTCGCGCGACGCGAGTGGCCGAAGGGAAAAGCCATCCGAGTGCGCATCGGGATGCACACGGGCGAAGCTCCGCTCGTGGGCGAGGAATACATCGGCCTCGACGTCCATCACGCCGCGCGCGTGGCGGCATCGGCCCATGGCGGCGAGGTCGTGATCTCGGACGCCACGCGGTTGCTGGTCGAGAACAACCTCCCAGCCGACTGCTCTCTGCGCGACCTCGGCATGCACAGGCTCAAGGACCTGGCGCGGCCGGAGCGGCTGTTTCAGCTCGTCGTCGAAGGCGCGCCCGACGCATTCCCTCCGCTGCGAACTCTCGAGTCGACGCCCAACAATCTCCCGACGCAGCTCACGAGCTTCATCGGGCGCGAGCGCGACGTCGAGGAAGCTACAAGGCTGCTGCGCCGAACTCACCTCCTCACCCTTATCGGGCCCGGAGGCATTGGCAAGACTCGCCTCAGCCTTCAGGTGGCGGCGGACCTCGTCAATGAATTTCCGGACGGCGTTTACTTCGTTCCTCTCTCGGCGGTGCGTGACCCCGACCTGGTTCCGTCGGTCATCGCGCAATCGGTGGGAATTCCAGTCAGCGGCAATCGCACACCCGCT
>DASYZS010000054.1:0-1915 GCA_035945895.1 Candidatus Dormiibacterota bacterium
CACCGCGACTTCCGGCTGCTTTTCATCAGCCGCTTCGTCTCGTTCTTCGGGTCGATGATCACCGTCGTCGCCTTTCCCTACCAGGTGTACCAGCTCACCCACAGCGTGCTGCTGGTCGGACTCCTGGGAGTCTTCGAGTTCGCCGCCATCCTGGCCGTGGCCTTTGTCGGGGGTGCGCTGGCGGACGCCCGCGACCGTCGCTCCATGGTTTTGGGGAGCGAGGTCGCCTTGATGGCCTGCAGCCTTCTCCTCGCCGCCAACGCCGCGCTCGCCCACCCGCAGGTATGGCTCCTGTTCGTGGTCTCGACGGCGTGGGGCGCGCTCGACGCCATCCAGCGCCCATCCCTCGACGCGATGCTGCCGCGCCTGGTCGCCAAGAACGAGCTCGCCGCCGCCGCGGCGCTCGGAAGCTTTCGCTCGACGCTGGGCCAGATCCTCGGCCCGGCGCTGGGCGGCGTCCTGGTCGCCACGATCGGCCTGTCCTTCACCTACCTCGTCGATGTGGGGACATTCGTGGTCGGGCTCGTGTGCCTGTGGCTGATGAGGGCGGTGCCACCGCCGGCCGACGCGGAGCGTCCGAGCCTGCGCCGCATCGTCGAAGGACTTCGCTACGCGCGGAGCCGGCAGGAGCTGCTCGGCACCTATTTCGTTGACATGATCGCGATGTTCTTCGGCATGCCGATGGCGCTGTTCCCCGCGGTCGCGCAGGTATTCGGCGGCGCCAGGGTTCTCGGACTTCTCTACGCCGCGCCCGCGGTCGGGTCGTTTGTGTTTTCGGCCACGAGCGGCTGGACCGGCCGCGTACACCGGCACGGGATGGGAGTCATCGTCGCCGCGACCGTCTGGGGACTGGCCATCATCGGATTCGGCTTTGCCCCCAACCTGTGGCTGGCGGTGGCGTTCCTCGCGACGGCCGGCGCCGCGGACATGATGAGCGGGGTGTTCCGGTCGGTGATCTGGAACCAGACGATCCCTGACTCCCTGCGCGGCCGGCTCGCGTCGATCGAGATGATCAGCTACACGTCCGGTCCAGCGCTTGGCAACTTCGAGGCCGGTGCCGTAGCGGCGCTTTTCAGCGTGCGGATCTCGATCGTGTCCGGCGGCGTGCTGTGCGTCGTCGGGTGCTTGATCGCGGCGGCGGCCCTACCGGCCTTCCGCGCCTACGATGCGCGCGGTTATCGTATGGCGCCAGATCCGGCGACCCAGCCCGTCAAGAGAGAGAAGCAGTGAGCTCGAGCCAGATAGTCGTCGTTCTCGCCGTTGCCACGGCTGTGTTTGCCTTGTGGGCGGCCGTCTTCGCCACCCGAGCCGACGCCGCCACGCGACGGGCGATCCGCGAAAGCAACGCCCGCTGGGAGGCCAGCACCCGACCCGTGCCCAACATCACATTCACCGAGTTCACGGCGCCCGGCCAGTCGATCCAGGTCCAGGTGGAAAACCTCGGCGGCACCCTTGCCGGCTGCGGCATCATCCTGCAGTACTCGGACGAGATCTTCGCCACCGAGCTCACGCTGCCCGAGAAGGCGCCCGCGCGGCCCATATCGCTGCCGTTCATAGTCAAGGCGTGGAAGCGGGTCAACCAGCCCCAGCCCCTGCTGCTGGTGGCGCGGGACGTGAGCGGCCGGTGCTTCGACTGCCTCGACGGCGGAAAGGTGATCAAGGACCCGAACAAATGGGTCGCTAGCCGCCTGCGCGAGCTCCGCATGCAGGGCATGGTGAGCTTCCCGTCCCTGAGTCGATAGTCCGGACCAACACGCGTTTTCGCTAGCGAAAACGGTCCATAGTCCGGACTATCGCGTGAATCCTCCTAATGGACTGGATCGAGCGTCGCTTTCAGGTTGATCTTCACGTTGCCCTTGAGCGCCTGAGAGACAGGACATCCTTCCTTCGCCTCTTCGGCGAGCTTCTGGAACTC
>DASYZS010000055.1:0-7514 GCA_035945895.1 Candidatus Dormiibacterota bacterium
GGTGGTCGTCGAGGACGCGAGCTTTCACCTCCTCGCGCACGCGGGCGGAAGCGCCGACCCGCACCGCAAGGAGACGATCGCCCGCCAGGGCACGCCCCAGCGCGTGCTCTTCGACCCGCAGATCCAGTCGGTGCTGCGCCGGGTGGCGGCCGAGCGGGGACCGCTCAAGGTCCAGGCCTTCCCCCACCTCGGCATGCACCGCGAGCGGATCATCAACGCCGAGCACTGGCGCCTCAAACGCTCGATGGAGATCCACCGCCGGTTCACCGAGCTCGTCCTTGACGGCAAGGGCGTCAACGAGATCTGCCGCACGCTGGCCGACCTGCTGGAGAGCGCGGTGGTGGTGGAAGACGCGAGTTTTCACCTCCTCGCGCACGCCGGCGGCAGCGCCGACCCGCACCGTAAGGAGACGATCGCGCGCCAGGGAACGCCTCAGCGGGTCCTTTTCGACCCGCAGATCCAGCGCGTGCTGCGCGAGGTGGAGGCCAAGCGCGGCCCGGTCAAGGTACCTCCCTTCCCCCATCTCGGCATGTCGCGCGAGCGCCTGATCGCGCCCATCTTCGCGGCCAACCAGGTGCTGGGCTACATCTCGATCCTCGACCGCCCTCCACACAACGAGGAGCTTGCTTTCATGGCGATCGAGCAGGCGGCGCTGGTGCTCGCGCTCTCGATCGCCAAGGAGCGAGAGCTGTCCGAGGTCGAGGGCCGGGTGCGGGGTGAGTACCTGGAGGACCTTCTGCACGGGACGTACGGCGACGAAGCAGCGGCCCAGCGCCGCGCCCGCCACCTCGGGTATCCACTCAACGGAAGCCACGTCGTCCTGCTCGTCGACATCGACGACTTCCGCGGCTTCAACAAGGCGCGTCAGATCTCCGAGGACGCGATCCAGGCCCTCAAGCGCGATTTCCTGAGACGCGTCACGGGGGTCGTGCGGGCCTCATATCCCCGCGCACTCGTGCAGGGCCGTTCCGACCAGGTGGTCGCCCTGCTGCCCCTTGGCGTCGAGGTCGCCGACCATCAGGCACGCAGCCACGCGCTCGGACTGCAGATCCGCCAGGCGGTCACCGATTGGAAACCTGGATTCACGGTCTCGGTCGGGTTCAGCGCGCCGATCGAGGCGCCTTCCGCCGTCGCTGGCGCGCTGCGGGAGGTCACGTCGGTGATGGAGTCCCTCGCGCGGTTCAAGCGATGGGGACAGGTCGTGGCGGTGCCCGAGCTCGGCCTCACGGGATTGCTTGCGGCGGTCAGCGATGAGCGGCTTGTCGACTACAGCCGGCGACACCTCGGCCCGTTGATCGAGCACGACAGCGCCCGCAAGGGCGCGCTCGTCGCCACCCTGCGCGCGTACCTCGAGACGGGCGAGCAGCAGCAAGCGGCGCAGCGTTTGCGCGTGCACCCAAATACGCTGCGCTACCGGCTGGACCGGATACGCGAGATCACCGGCCTGGACCTCGAGGACCCTGAGACGCGCCTGAATCTCTCGGTCGCCCTGCGGGTCCAGTCCCTCCTGGGAATGTAGCGACCGACCAACAAAACCTCCGGCGTTTTTGTGCATCGTGCACTAGCAGCCAACGGCGACCGCCGGTAGCCTTCCGGCTCAGTGCCCCCAGCCCTACCTAAAACGCGCCTTGCCTGGGCAGGAGATCTGCCCAGCTCGCGCGCGGCTTGCGGCATGGGCTTTGTGGCGACTCCGGAGCTTGGGCACGAAGCCGTGGCACTCGGTGTCCAGGCGCTGGCAAGGCTTGCACACCGAGGCGGTCTCGACGCCGACGGCAAGAGTGGAGACGGCGCTGGTCTCCTCATCCAGGTTCCCCACCGCCTCCTGGCCGGAGAGTTCGCGGTCGTGTCCCTCTTCGCGTGGGACGACCGGGCACGTTCCGTGATCGAGCAACACCTTTCCGTCGCGCGCTGGCGACGCGTACCCATCGATCCCGACTCGCTCGGTGAGCGCGCCCGCGCGACCATGCCCGAGATCTGGCACGGCCTCATCGAGAATCCCGGCCTCGACGCCGACGCGTGGGAGCACGCGCTGTACCTCGCGCGCCGCCGCGCCGAGAAAGGCGCGGAGGCAGAGGGAGTGCGAATGTATATCCCTTCTTGCTCGAGCCGCACGCTCGTGTACAAGGGCTTGATGGCGGGGACCCGGCTCGCCGACTTCTACCTCGACCTGCGCGACAAAGCCACTACCAGCCGGCTCGCGGTTTTTCACCAGCGCTACTCGACCAACACAATGCCCGACTGGCGGCTGGCGCAGCCGTTTCGCATGCTCGGACACAACGGCGAGATCAACACCATCACCGGCAATCGCGCATGGATGCGCGCGCGGGAGGCGGACCTGGAACTGGAGCTGCGCGGCGCCATCTGGCCCGAAGGCTCGGACTCGGCGTCGCTCGACAACGCGCTCGAGCTTCTCGTGCATCGGGGTTGGGAAGTCAGCGAGGCGCTGATGAGCCTCGTCCCGGATGCGTGGGAGGGCCGGGGGGAGCTGACCGCGCCAGTTCGCGATTTCTACCGTTATCAGTCCATTCGTTTCGAGCCATGGGACGGTCCCGCGGCGCTCGCATTCAGCGACGGGATCGTGGTCGGTGCGGCGCTGGACCGCAACGGCCTGCGCCCGCTGCGCTGGCAGCGCACGAGGCAGGGCATCGTCGCCGCGGCGTCGGAGGCGGGCGTGGTGACGATGGCGCCGGAAGACGTGGTCGAGCGCGGTCGCCTCGGACCGGGGCAGATGCTGCTCGTCGACACGCGCGACGGAACGCTGCTTCGCGACGCCGACGCCAAGGAGCGCGCGGCGGCTCGCCACGACTACGGCATGCTCGCGGACCGCGTGCTCGTGCCGGTCGAGCGGCACCACGTCGAGCTCGAACCACTCGAAGACCTGGCCGCGCAGCACGCGCTGCACGGATGGGGTTTCGAGGATGTGAAGTTCGTCGTCGACGTGATGGGCGAGTCGGCCATGGAGCCCGTCTACTCGATGGGCGACGACATCCCGATCGCGCCGCTGGGCCGCACGCCCCGTCGGGTCTACGGCTACCTGCGCCAGCGCTTCGCGCAGGTGACCAATCCGGCCATCGACTCGCTGCGCGAGAAGGCGGTGATGTCACTGCGCATTCTGCTGGGCGCGCGACGTCTGACACTCGAACCGGAGGGCGGCGCCGACCGCGAGCTCCTGCGCCGTCACCACCCCGCCGTTCCGACCAACCACAAGCTCCTCGAGCTCGAGTCCCCGATCCTGGGTGCAGCCGAGCTCGGGCGAGTGCTCCAGGACGCGGTTATCCTCGATGCCACTTACTCTCGAGACGAATCACTGAGCGACGCGCTGCGACGTCTCACACGCGAGGCGGCGCAGGTCGACGGCGTCGTGGCGCTGAGTGACCGTTGGGCGGGACCGAGCCGCCTGCCCGTGCCGATGGCGCTTGCAGTCGGCGCCGTCCATGCCCACCTGCTGAACATCGGCCGGCGCATGTCGACCGACATCGTCGCCATCGCCGGCGACGTCGTCGACGTGCACGACGCCGCGTGCCTGATCACCATCGGCGCGAGCGCGGTGCATCCCTACCTCGCCTTCGCGACAGTAGGAGACGAGAAAGCGCCGAAGTACCGCAAAGCACTCGAAGCCGGTTTGCTGAAGGTCATGGCCAAGATGGGAATCTCGTGCGTCACGAGCTACCGCGGAGCGGAAGTGCTGGAAGCGCTGGGACTCGGCGCCGAGGTCATGGAGCTGTGCTTCCCGGCCGTACCTTCGCGGATCGGCGGCGTCGACCTCGCAGACATCGAACGCGCGACCCGGGCTCGCACCCATCCAATGCCCGACCACGGACGCGTGCGTTTCCGCAAGGCCGGAGAGCACCACGCCTACAACCCCATCGCGGTTCGCGCCGCGCAGAGGGCCGCGCGCACAGGCGACCCCGAACCCTATGCGGAGTGGCGGCGGCTCTCGTCTATGGGCGAGCCGCAGTCGCTGCGCGAGCTGATCGAGCTGGTCGAATGTAGGCGGCCGGTTCCCCTGGTGGAGGTGGAACCGGCGACACAGATCGTGCAGCGATTCGTCAGCACCGCGATGTCGCTGGGGGCGCTCTCACCCGAGGCGCACGAGGCACTTGCGATCGCGATGAACCAGATAGGGGCGCGGTCGAACTCCGGCGAGGGCGGTGAGGATCCCGACAGCTACGACGGAAATGGAACGAGGCGCGACAACAAGATCAAGCAGGTCGCGTCCGCGCGTTTCGGTGTCACGCCTCGTTACCTGAAGCGCGCAGATGAGCTCGAGATCAAGATCGCGCAGGGCTCGAAGCCGGGTGAAGGCGGACAGCTGCCGGGCATCAAGGTCACGAGCCTCATCGCACGTTTGCGTCATGCGCAGCCGGGCATGCAGCTCATCTCGCCGCCGCCGCATCACGACATCTATTCGATCGAGGATCTCGCGCAGCTCATCCACGACTTGAAGACGGTCAACCCCCGCGCACGTGTGGGCGTCAAGCTGGTGTCCGAAGCCGGCGTCGGCACGATCGCCGCGGGCGTCGCCAAGGCGCACGCCGACTACATCCTCATCTCGGGGCACGACGGCGGGACGGGCGCTTCACCGCTTTCCTCGATCAAGAACGCGGGCGCGCCGTGGGAGCTCGGCCTCGCCGAGGCCCAGCAGGTGCTGGTCGCCAATCGCCTACGCGACCGCGTGAGTCTTCGCACCGACGGCGGGCTGCGCAATGGACGCGACGTCGTCATCGCCGCGATCCTTGGGGCCGAGGAGTTCGGGTTCGGCACTGGAGTGCTGGTCGCGCTGGGATGCGACATGGCCCGGCAGTGTCACCTCAACACGTGCCCGACCGGCATCGCGACACAGCGCGATGACCTGCGCGCAAAGTTCGAGGGCCGGCCCGAACACGTCGTGAACTGGCTCTATTTGATTGCAGAAGAGGTGCGCGAGTACCTCGCGCGTCTCGGCGTGCACGCGGTCGACGACCTGGTGGGGCGGGTCGAGCTGCTCAGGAGCGCTCCCCCGGCTCAGCTCGACCTGTCGTTCGTGCTCGCGTCCACCGACGCGTCGCAGCCGCGGCGCCGGGTCGCGCACCGCAATGGGGATGCGCCCTCCGCGGTGCCTGCGGGTGGGCTGATCGACAACGCGGCGCGGACAGTCGGCGCCTCGTTCGAGCACACAGGACGGCATGCGTACGTGGGCAGCGCCGGCCAGAGCTTCGGCGCGTTCCTCGACGCGGGTGTCGAGCTCACGCTGGAAGGCCAGGCCCAGGACTACGTCGGCAAGGGTATGGCCGGCGGAGCCATCGCCATCCGGCCCTTCGCGGGTGATGCGGCCGAGGACCCGGTCCTCGCAGGCAACACAATCGCCTACGGCGCGACTGGCGGCAAGCTTTTCATCGCCGGTCGGGTCGGAGAGCGGTTTTGCGTCCGGAACTCGGGCGCGGTGGCGGTGGTCGAGGGCGCGGGCGACCACTTCTGCGAATACATGACGGGCGGCGTGGCCGTCGCGCTCGGGCCAGTGGGATGGAACGCGGGCGCGGGGATGACCGGCGGTACCGCCTACGTGATCGAGTGGGGGCAGTTCAACGCCGACAGCGTCGTCGCCCGGGAGGTGCCGGCCGAAGACGCCGGCGAGCTTCGCGCCCTGGTCGAGGAGCACGCCCTGCGAACCGGGAGCCGCAAGGCCGCGGCGATGCTGGCGAACTGGAATGAAACGGTTAAACGATTCCGGCAGATCGTGCCCGTTGCACCGCCGCCGGCGGCCGTGGCCGCACCGCCCGAAGATTCGCTCGAGAGGGCTCCAAAACCAGCGGCCTAGCGTAGTCTCAACCTCGTGAAACGTCTTGGCTTGCTGGCGATCGTCATCGTCGCGGCGTGTGGATCGTTCGGCGCCCAGGCGCACACGGTGTCGCTCGCCTACAAGGCAGGTGACACCTACAAGTACGGACTGCACATCGTGATGAAGTACACGATCACCGCCGCGGGCCTGTCGATTCCATTCAACCTCGACATGAGCGCCAAGGAGTCAATCGCCGTGAAGTCGGTCGACGCCAGCGGCACCGCGGACCTCGGCGTCGCCGTGAGCAACATGTCGTTGAAGACCTCCATCAACGGGACTACCAACACGACCACTACTACGACGGCTCAATCGCTCGATATGAAAGTCGCGAAGGACGGTCGCATCGTTAGCATCAACGGCACCGCGTTCGACAACACTTCATTCGGCGGTGTGTCCGGCGTGCAGGGTGGGCTGATCTCTGCGATCCTGCCTGATAAAGCGGTCAAGCCCGGTGACACATGGTCGAAGACCTTCGACCAGCCCAATCCGTTTGGCGTTGGGTCGAGCCAAGTCACGTCCAACAACACGTATCTCCGCGACGAGAACAACGCGGCCGTGATCGAGAGCAAGATCAACGGCACCCTCAACATGTCGATCGATCCCTCCGCGCTCGCGGGTCAGTCGGGTACCCCTGTCGTCCCGTCAACCGGCGCCGCCGGCGGAGTCCAGAGCATCTCGATCGCCGGGACCAGCACGTCGGACGTCACCTCATGGATCGACCTGAGCGCCAAGCGCCTGGTGAAGACCCGCTCGACCGGGAGCGTCAACGCGACGTTGACCGTCAACATGGCTGCAGGCAGCACCACACCTGGGCTCACCGGTCCGGTCACGTTCAAGGGCACGCAGACCCTGGACCTGACACCTGCCTGACGTTCTCTCGGCGCTCGAATCCCAGCGCGCGGTCGAGCGGGATTTCGTTGCTGGTGCTCAGGCCACGGAGAAGGCCCCGAAGGGTTGGCCTGCCGCGCTGAACATGTTTCACATCGCGATGTGGCGCGAACGGATGCGGGACGCGCTGGCGGCGGCGATCGAAGGCCGCACCTACGGCCGCGCCGGGAGCGTCGATGAGATCAACGACGCCGAGCTTCCGAACGGGATCGGAACACCTCTAGCCGATGCCGCGGCGCGAGCCGATCACCTGCTTTCCGAGATCGCGGAGCTGCTACCGAAGGTGGGCGACAAGCAAGTCGACTGGGGCGGTCAGCGCGGCGCCGCCGATGCCGTGCTTCGCAACAGCTACTCCCACCCCCGAAGACACATCTGCGACTACCTGACCGAAAACGGCGACGGCGAGAAGGCGCAGCGGCTCGTCGAAGACGGATTGAAGGAACTCCAGGAAATCGGCGCGCCCGAGTACGTCACGCGCACGCTCACCGAGCTGAAGCGCTAGCCTCGCGGACCCGGTCGAGGGTCCGCATGTTCGCGATCGATTCACTCAACGGAATCTCCGCCGCTTTCCCTTGCAGCGCGCTGTTTGCGAAGGACTCGACCATCGACCGGTATTGGTCGACCGGGTCGACAGCGGGAGTGACCGGCCGCTCGAGCCGGTGCACCACATCTCGGGCGAGCACGGTCAGGTCCTGGTCCTCGGGTGACTCGAAGCTGGCGAAGAACGAAGCGGTTCGCCCGGCCTCGAAGGTCAGCAGGCCCGTCGTCGTCATGTCGACGCCATGTGCATTGTGGGCTCGGGCCAGGA
>DASYZS010000056.1:0-5313 GCA_035945895.1 Candidatus Dormiibacterota bacterium
CGAAACTGAGCCGCGTTATCGCGAATAGAATTCAGAGCCTGGTGAAGAGAGATTGAACAAGAGGAAGCGGGTGGCGATCGCCAAGCACAGGCGGAGGAAGCGCAAGCTCAAAGCACGGGCGGCGCAGCCGGCCCGGTAACCTGTCGGTCCGCGGTGCCGTAGCTCAGGTGGTAGAGCGCGCGACTCATAATCGCGTTGTCGGTGGTTCGAGTCCACCCGGCACCACCATGGCTGGCGTCATTGGCAGCGCCGACCGGCACAGTGTGCTGAAAACCATTGCCCGAGCACGATTTCGAGCCGTTTCCCCCAATCCTCGGCACACTGTGTGTCGAGTACGTTTCGCTTACGTGTGGGTCGTTAGTCTTCTGGGTCCTGCCCGGTAGAGGCTGAGCAAGTGGCCGTCGGGATCTTTGAGGTAGGCGTGCCGCCAACCCCACGGCATGTCCTCAGGCATCTGCTCGAACTCGACACCGTCGGCTGCGAGGCTCGCGCAGAAAGAGTCCAGCTCCTCGACCTCGAGGTAGAGCCGGAGGCCCTCGTTCCAAGGCGGTGTGGGCTGCCGCGATACAAGATGCAGGCCGATGGTTGCATAGCCGTCCGGCGCCAGCACTCGCGCGTAGTCGGGTAACCCAACCTCGACCCGCTTGAACCCGAGCCGTCTTTCGTAGAAGTCGAGAGACTTGCCGACGTCCTCGACGTACAGAAGGACGTGGTTCAGCCGCATCGGCGCATCATCTCCTTGACTTCCGAAATGATCCTCTCCTCGCTGACTGGCGAAAGAGTGTTGGTGGCGGCATCGGGCGGGCCTGATTCGACCGCACTGCTACTCGCTCTGCACGAGTCCGGCCACGACCTCGTCTCCGCTCATTACGACCACGCGCTCCAGGCAAACTCCGAGGTTCCCGCGCGGATGGTCGCGGCGCTCTGCGAGCGGCTTGAGATCCCGCTGATCCTCGAGCGGCGGAACGAACCGATGCCGAAGGGCTCGCTCCAGGCGGCCGCGCGGAAGCTGCGCTACGCCTTTCTGGACAGAGCCCGCGCGGAGGCGGACGCCGACCTGGTGGCGCTCGCGCACACGGCCGACGACCTGGTCGAAGGCATGGTCCTGCACATGCTCCGCGGCTGCGGTCTCGCGGGGTTCCGCGGCATGCCCGCGCGCCGCGGCCACTACGTCCGCCCGTACCTGAACACGTGGAGGCAGGACGTGCGTCGGTTCCTCGAGCGGCGCGGGGTGGTCGCATACGAGGACCCGGCCAACAGCAACCTGCGATTTGCGCGGGTGCGGGTGCGCTCGCAGATCCTGCCTGCCCTGGAGCGTGACCGCCCGGGGATCACGGCGCGCTTCCACGCCGCCGCGCTTGCAGCAGCGCGTCTGCAGGAGCAAGCGGAGGCGACGCCGACGCGGGTGGAGGCGATCCGGCGGATGTACCGCGACGCCGGTGGTCAAGAGCCGGGCCTCTCCCGGCGTCACATCGAGCAGATCCTGAAGCTCGCGGAGCCGGGCCGTGGCGGCCGCGGAGTCGACCTTCCAGGCGCTCTACGTTTCCGTATCGTGGGTGGCCACATGGAGATGGTCCGCTCTCGGCGCGAACCCTCGACCGCTCGCCTGGTGGTGAGGCACTGCGCGGGTTGCGACGACCGGCAGGCGGCGCACCTTCGCGCCGGCCTCGACCTGAGTCTCGGTTTCCGGCGCCCGGGCCTGCGCATGCGTCCTCTCGGCGGGAGGGGAAGCCGGAAGCTTCAGGACATCTTCGTGGACGCGCGAGTCCCCCGCGAAGACCGCGACGCATGGCCCCTAGTCTTCGCGGGCGCCAGCCTCGCCTGGGTCCCGGGCGTGACCGTCGACGCAGGGCTGGCGGCTCGCCCAGGTGAGGACGGCCTTCACGTGTCGATCACATCTATGCCGGCTCCGACCGGCCGCATTGTTGCTAGGCTAGAAAATCTGAGTTGAGTCGTTTTCCCCGCTCCAGCCTTTTTTATTTCGCGCTGGTCGTTGTCCTCGGCCTGATCTTCTGGTTCACGTGGACCTCCATCCAGAGCAATCAGAACTCGACCGACTGGAGCTACTCAGAGCTCCTGTCCAAGGCCGATGCGCACCAGGTCCAGACCCTCGAGATCAACGGCACCGATGCCACCGCAACCGACGAGAGCAAAGGACACCACAACGTCCAGGTACCTGACTGCAGCAGCGGCTGCTCACAGCTGCTGACCCAGATGCAGGCGGACGGGGTCGACGTCAAGTTCGACAAGAATGCCACCGGGGGCTACCTGCTCAGCGTGCTGCTGCCGAACATCATCCTGGTCATCCTCATCGCCGCTTTCATGTGGTGGGTGCTGCGCCAGACGCAGAGCGGCAACAACCAGGCCATCTCGTTCGGCCGCTCCCGGGCCCGAATGATCGCGGGTGACAAGCCGGCCATCACGTTTGCCGACGTGGCCGGCGTCGACGAGGCGAAACAGGAGCTGACCGAGATCGTCGAGTTTCTCAAGTACCCCGAGAAGTTCGTCGCCCTGGGCGCGCGCATCCCCAAGGGCGTGCTGCTCGTCGGGCCTCCCGGTACAGGCAAGACATTGCTCAGCAAGGCAGTCGCGGGCGAGGCGGGCGTGCCCTTCTTCTCGATCTCAGGCTCGGAGTTTGTCGAGATGTTCGTCGGCGTCGGCGCGAGCCGGGTGCGCGACCTCTTCGACCAGGCCAAGAAGAACTCGCCCTGCATCGTGTTCGTGGACGAGATCGACGCCGTCGGCCGCCAGCGAGGCGCCGGGTTGGGCGGCGGTCACGACGAGCGCGAGCAGACCCTCAACCAGCTGCTGGTCGAGATGGATGGCTTCGACACCAACACGCACGTGATCGTCATCGCAGCCACGAACCGACCGGACGTGCTCGACCCCGCGCTCCTGCGGCCGGGTCGCTTCGACCGCCACGTCACGCTCGACCGCCCGGACATCAAGGGCCGGCGCTCGATCCTCGACGTCCACGCGCGCAACAAGCCGCTCGACTCCACCGTCGACCTCGACGTGCTCGCGCGGCAGACGCCGGGCTTCAGCGGCGCGGACCTGGCGAACCTCATCAACGAGGCCGCGATTCTCGCCGCCCGTGCCAACAAGAAAGTCATCGGCATGCCCGAGCTCGAGGAGGCGATTGCACGCGTCATCGCCGGGCCAGAGCGCAAGAGCCGGCGCATCTCCGACAAGGAGAAGGAGATCATCGCCTACCACGAGGTGGGTCACGCCCTGGTCATGAAGGCGCTGCCTCACACCGACCCCGTGCACAAGGTCTCGATCATCTCCCGCGGCATGGCTCTGGGCTGGACGCTGAGCCTGCCTGAGGAAGACAAGTACCTCGTGTCGCGCGACGAGCTGATGGACCAGATCGCCGGCATCATGGGTGGCCGCGTCGCGGAGGAGATCGTGTTCAAGGACATCACGTCGGGCGCTGAGAACGACATCCAGCGGGCGACGCAGCTGGCGCGTCGCATGGTCACGCAGTGGGGCATGTCGGACAAGCTGGGCACAGTGACCATGGGCCACAAGGAGGAGCTGGTGTTCCTCGGTCGCGACCTCGGCGAGCAGCGCAACTACTCAGAAGAGGTGGCGGCGATCATCGACGAGGAGATCCGCAGCATCGTCGATCACGGGTACCAGACGGCGAAGACCATCCTGACCAAGCAGCGCGGGAAGATGGACGCCGTGGTCGAAAGGCTCAAGTTGGTCGAGACGATCGACGGCAAGGAGCTGGATGACATCCTCGCCGGCGAGGACTCTTCGGCGCCGGCCGCTGCCAGCTCGTCGAGCGCGGCTTCGTAACAGATCTCGTCGTTGCGGGGCGAGGCAACCTAGGCCGTAGCCTCTCGCGCGCCCTGCGGGCACGCCTCGTGCCTGCGCGCTCTGGGTTTCTCTTGCCGCGCGGGGGAATCCTGTTTCTCGCAGTGCCGGATGGCGCCGTCCGTGAAATGGCTGCGCGCATCGCCGCGATGAACCCGCCACGCGGACTCGCCGTGGTCCACACCAGCGGCGCGCTGGGGCTCGATGCGCTGGACGCGCTCCCGAAGAACCCACGCGGATCGTTTCATCCGCTGCAGTCCTTTCCGGCGCCGCGCGACCCTTCGGCGTTCCGCGGAATCACCGTCGCAACCGACGCGACGACGCCCGGCCTCGAGCGGCTGCTCCGCGGACTCGCGCGCAAGCTGGGCGCAAGGCCCAGGCACGTCGGCGACAAGGAGCGCGTCGTTTATCACGCGGCCGCCGTGTTCGCTTCCAACTTCGTCGACGTCGTGGTGGCAGAGGCCGTCGGCCTGCTCGGCAACGTGGGTTGGAGCGAGAAGGAAAGCCTGGAGGCGCTGATCCCACTCGTCGAAGGTGCGGTGGCGAACATCCGCCGTCGCGGCCCGGTTGGCGCCTTGACCGGGCCGATTCGGCGCGGTGACGCCGAGACCGTGGCGCGCCATCTGGCCGTGATGGACCGGCCGGACCTTTATCGTATGCTCGCGCTGGTTGCGCTCGAGATCGCGCAAGAGGCGGGACTCGAGCCCGCGGCGGCCGAGCGAACCAGAAGGGCGCTGACCCGGAATGTGGCAGCGACCCGAAGGAGAAGTGGCAGATGACCACTGTGCTGGACGTCCAGCGATTCAAGGACGAGGGCCGGCATTTCGCCATGCTCACCGCTTACGACTTCCTCAGCGCCCGCATCCTGGATGAGGCGGGCATCCCCATCCTCCTGGTCGGCGACAGCCTCGGCATGGTGATGCTCGGTCACACCACGACCCTGCCGGTGACGATGGATGACATGCTCGTCCACGCGAAGGCCGTTGCGCGCGGCGCCCGCCAGGCGCTGCTTGTGGGCGACATGCCGTTCATGTCCTACCAGGTGTCCACCGAAGAAGCCGTCCGCAACGCGGGGAGGTTCATGCAGGAGGGCGGCATGCACGCCGTCAAGCTCGAGGGCGGCGGCCCCGCCATCGAGGTCACGCGCCGCCTGACCCAGATCGGCATCCCGGTGATGGGCCACCTCGGTCTCACCCCGCAGTCGGTGCACGCGATGGGAGGCTTCAAGGTCCAGGGCAAGAGCGAGGCCCAGGCCGCGCGCATCGCGGCGGACGCCCGAGCGCTGGAGGAGGCGGGCGCGTTCAGCGTCGTCCTCGAGGGCATGCCCAGCAAGCTGGCCGCGGGCATCACCCACGACCTGCGCATCCCGACGATAGGCATCGGGGCGGGACCGGCCACCGACGGGCAGGTGCTCGTGTTCCACGACATGCTGGGGTTGACGACGGGCAAGGCGCCGAAATTCGTGAAGCGCTACGCCAACCTCGCCGAGGA
>DASYZS010000057.1:0-4350 GCA_035945895.1 Candidatus Dormiibacterota bacterium
ACCGGGATCCGCCCCGACTGCCCATCGATGATCGTGCCTTCGATCCGCATCAGCGCCACGTACCGGCCGCGCCGCCACGCCGGCGCCGGCGGACGCATCTTGCGGCTCGCGCGCTCCCACGTCCCGAGGCTTGCGTTGCCGGTGCGCGCGGTGAGGCCTTCCTCGCCCAGCACTCCATCGACGACGCCCTTCTCCAGCGCGGCATCGTCGTCGTAGGGCGAGCCGTCGACCAGCGCCTTGGCCCCCGCCTCGTCGAGCTTGCGCGACTCGGCGATCGCGGCAACGAGCTCCCTGTGCTGCGAGTCGAGAACCCACGTCAACTGTTCTCGCAGCTCATCTGACATCCGAGACTTGGTCAGAGGGTCCGCCGCCGACTTGTAGGGCGAGACCTGGATGAAATCTGCGCTGATCCCGAAGCGGGCCAGACCTTCGGCGAGGAACGTCTCCGTCCTGGCGAATCCGAGCGCGGAGACGACGCCGGTCGGCATCAGCAGGATCTCGTCGCAGGCACATGCGACGTAGTAGGAAGCGGTCGTGTACGACGTGGACCAGGCGATCACCCGCTTGCCGGAGCTGCGAAGGTTGGCGACCATCTCCCGGAGGTCCTGGAGCGTTGCCATCGGCATCCCCACCGGCCGCAGATGCAGCACCACGCCCTTGATACGGCGGTCGCGGCCGATCGCCTCGAACCGCTCGCCAAGCTCCCTGACGCTCAGCCGTGGCCGTCCGAGGAATCGCTGCCAGAACGGCCGAGGCGGATCGGGCAGCGCCGGCAGGTTCTCGTCGAGGACGAAAAGGACGTACTCGGGCGGCCTGCCGAGCGAACGGCGGAGGCGCGAGAGGAGCCACCACAGGTATCTGAATGGATAGAGCAGCAACTGATTCGCCTAAGGGCGAATTAAACGACTTTCGAAATCTCCAGGTGCTCGTCCATGTCTTCGCTCAGCCGCGACGCTCCGTACTCCTGCCCGAGATGCTGGTGGTACGGGACGCCCGTGAAGAGGTGGTGCGACCGCGTCGGCACGTCGACGTCCGGCGCCCACTCCTTGCGCTGCAAGCTCATGTAGCCCTCTTCCTTGTTCTTCTCGAGGTCATGGAGCAGCAGCGACATGCCGTAGCCCGCTGCGTGCTGCGCGGCCAGCGTGATGAATATGAATCCCACGCCGAGCAGCCCGAGCTCGTCCCAGGTGATCGGGTCCTTCTCGTTGAACCACTTGAAAGACGACGAGTAGTTGAACGCGAATCGCGCTTTCGGGAAGCGCTTGCGGATCTCGGTGCAGAACGTTTCGGTCGGCCCGCGCTCCGCGGTCGGGAACTCGCACCAGAGCAGGTCGGGCACGCCGCTGTCGAGGTAGCGCAAGCCGCGGTCGATCGCGAGCTCCAGGCCGCGCTTCGACTCCGGGGCATCGGTGGCCGAAACGCCGTCGGTGCGGGCGATGACGATGAAGTCCTGGTGACCGAGGTCGTCGGCTGCCGCGCGCATCATCTTCAGCTTGCCGACGAACTCGTCGGCCGAGATCAGTGCCTTGCCCGCGATGTGCCCACATCGTTTCGGCATGACCTGGTCCTCGAGGTGGGCGGCCGCGACCCCCGCGTTGACGTAGAGCTCGACGGTGCGCTGGACGTTGAACATGTTTCCGTAGCCCGCGTCCATGTCGGCGACCACGGGCGGAATCTCGAGATGGATCGGCGCGACGTTCTTCTCTGGATCTCCGGTCGCCATGGTCAGCTGGAACTTGCGTAGGGCGCTGACCGTGCGCCGCGCGCCGTCGGCGATCTCGACCGAGGAGTAGAGGTCCATGTCGGTCGTGCCGAGATGCCCGATGGCAAACGAATAACCGCTGAAGTAGACGGCGTCGAAGCCGTGATACATCACGAGCTCCGCGCCCATCGGGTCGTAGACCCCGGGCGCGAACACGTACGGCTTCTCCGCCAGCAACCGCCGCAGCCGTTTGCCCGGGGCCTCGTTGCGTGATGCCGGCACCTTGTAGCCGCGTGGCAGCAGCGGTGTGTCGATGAGGTCCATCGAGGTAGCCTCCTCCTTACCTATTCGTTGTCGTGATCACAGTTGCAGGGCTCGGGGCATTCGCACTCGTGCTGCGACGGCTCACGGTCCGCGTCTGTGTGCCGCTTCTCGTTGTCCATGCGGGCGAAATTAGCAACGGACCAGCTATAAGTCCAATCAATAGATACGATCGAACCCATCGGACAATCCGATGCCGACCTAGTTCGCTTCGAGCAGCTCCAGGAATGCGGCGACGATGCCCGTAGGCTCGCCGGAGTCGCGACGCCGAAACGCGACGATGGTGTTCTGCATCGGCGGGGCATCCTTCATCTTCACGACGCAAAGTGTCTTGCCGGCGACCTCGCGTGCAACCGCCGTCTGGGGCAAGAGGGCAATGCCGAGGCCACGCTCGACCATCTTCTTGGTCGCTTCGATCGAATCGAGCTCCATCGCTCCTCGCAAGCTCACGCCCGCCGACAAGAACGCGGCTTGCGTGATCTCGTAGTAGCTCGAGGTGCGGTCGAACATGATCGGCCTCTGTCCGGCGACATCCGCCATGGCGACGCTCTGGCGTTTCGTAAAGGGATGATCCGGTGCGCAGACCAGCACCAGCTCCTCGGTGTGAAAAGGCCGCAGCTCGAGGTCGGGGTGGTGGATGGCCCGGCCGAGCCCGACCTGCACCTCGTCGCGGAGGACCAGCTCAACCACGTACTCCGAGTGGCCGGTGCGCACCGAGACTTCAACTCGTGGATGCTCCGCCACGAAGCGCTCCAACAGCTCGGGTAGCACGTAGGTGCTCACCGCCGGTGAGGAGGCGATCATGAGATGGCCCGCCGACGCCTTCATGACCTGTTCGAGCGCGTCGCGGCCGTCGACCAGGGCACGCAGCGCCCGTTCGGCAAAGGGGATCCAGGCGCGACCCGCGTCGGTGAGGCGCATGCCATGGGGCGTGCGCAGGAACAGCGGCGTGCCGAGCTCGCGCTCCAGGCCCTGGAGGCGGGCAGTCAGCGTCGGCTGGGTGATGAACAGCGCTTCCGCGGCACGGCTGACGCTGCCCCGGCGAGAGACCTCGAGGAACCCCTCGACCTGGACGAGCTGGATGCCATTGGGTCTCCCGTTACGGGATTCGTCTATGGCCATGTGCGAACGCTACAAATTCTATCTATAGCGTCCGAGGAGCACGCGGGCTGCCGCGATCGCCACCACCCAGACCGGCGCCATCGTGATCACAAACGGCCGGATGGTGTCACTGGCCGAGTGCGAGTCGCGGTCGAACGCCTGGAAGACCAGGACGGTGCCCAACCCAAGCAGCACGAACATCGCGGCGACGCCCAGCAGGGTCTTCCAGTTCATCGGCAACGGAATCGTAGCCGCGCGGCCGGTATTGTCCTCTTCATGGCTGCGTTCTTCGGTTTTCACATGCCCAACTACACGTATGCCGGCATTCCCGACGAAAAGCTTTTCGATCACGTCGTAGCGCAGGCGAAGGCGGCCGAACAGGCCGGCTTCGACATGGTCACCGTCATGGACCACCTCTACCAGATTCGCGGGGTGGGTCCGGAGACGAATGCGATGCTGGAGGCGTATACGACGCTGGCCGCAATCGCGACGCAGACGTCCCGCGTGAAGCTCAGCACGTTGGTCACGGGCGTCACCTATCGCAACCCAGCGCTTCTGGTCAAGGAGGTGACGACGCTCGACGTGATCTCCAAGGGTCGCGCGATGCTGGGCCTCGGCGCAGCCTGGAACGAAGACGAGCACCTTGGTTATGGCTACGAGTTCCCACCGATCGGACGTCGCATGGACCGTCTCGAGGAGGCGGTGCAGATCGCCAGGCTGATGTTCACCGAGGAGCGGCCCACGTTCGAGGGCAAGTTCTTTCGCATCGACCGTGCGCTGAACATGCCGCGGCCTATTCAAAAGGGCGGGCCGAAGATCATGATCGGCGGCACAGGCGAGCAGCGGACGCTGCGCATCCTCGCCAAGTACGGCGACATCGGTCACTGGTTCGGCGGACCGGTCGAGGAGCTGAAGCGCAAGAAGGGCGTCTTCGAGCAGCACTGCCAGGCGGTCGGTCGCGATCCCTCGGACGTGCTGCTCACGCTCGGGATCGGCCTGATTCTCACCGACAGCGAGGAGGCGGGCCAAGCGATCCTCGAGCGGATTCCGGAGGTGCGCAGGCCCGCGTTCCGGGTGGCCACGCCCAACCAGGCGGCCGAGATTATCCGCCCATATATCGATGCCGGCTTCGGAGGATTCACCTTCAACAACCCTGCATTCCCGACGGTCGAGGCCATCGGTCTTGCCGGCGAGCTCATCCAGCTCGTGCGCGGCAGCGGCGTCGC
>DASYZS010000058.1:0-30413 GCA_035945895.1 Candidatus Dormiibacterota bacterium
GTCCGAGTCGCTTCCCTTGACCAAGGTGCTCGCGCGGATCATGTGACTCAGGCGTTCGCGATATTCATCCTCGGGCCCGAGGCCCAGGCGGATGTTCGGGTCGAGCATCAGCATGCGTTTGCCGTGCTCGCGTTCAGCGAGGTCGACCAACGTGCCGGCCATCGGCTCGAGGACCAGGCCGAGCGTCCCGACGTGGAGCGCATTCACTTCTGGGCCGAACGTCTCCGGGATCATGTCCGCGGTGAGATTGGGGGCCGACGTGCCCTGGATCAGAAACTGGTACTCAGCGAGACCGTCGCTGTCGACTTCGGCCACGGCAATCGTCGTCTTCTCGGGACCTACTGTCGCGTACTCGAGACTTGCCCCGTCAGTCACGAGCAGGCTCGCGAGCTCCTTACCGAACCTGTCATCGGAGAGGTGTCCGAGGAATGCGGTCGGCGCGCCGAGCCGGGCCACAGCTCGAGCTGTGTTGAATGGTCCGCCGCCCGGCATTGCGCGCTGCGTCCCGTCGCCGTTGCGGATCATGTCGATCAATGCCTCGCCGCAGACCACGATCACGGATGGATTTCGCCCGAACCGCGCGCGATCATCTTGGTGACCACGATGTGCTCCTTGGACGGGGAGCGATCGCCGTCCAGACGCCGGAACAACACCTCGGCTGCGGTGCGTCCGATTGCAGCTGGGTCCTGCGCGATGACGGTGATGCCAGGTTCGAGCAGATCGGCGAGCAGGATGTCGTCGAAGCCGACCAGGGCGATCGTTTTGTGCAGACCGGCGCGGCGGAGAGCGCGGAAGGCCCCGATCGTGACGAGGTTCTGGGCGGTCAACAACGCTGTGGGTCGTGGCTTGAGCTTGAGCAGCGACTCGGTTGCGGCCTCGGCCTTCTCGATGCCACGCAGGTCGAGGCGGACCAGTCTTTCGTCGAAAGGGATCTGAATCGCGGCGAGCTCTTCCTTGTAGCCGCGGTAGCGGTCGGCCGCGGTCGAGATCGTGCGCAGGTCGCCAAGGAAGGCGATGCGGTGATGGCCATGTGTTACCAGGTGTCGAACTCCTCGCCTCACGCCCGCCGCGTTGTCGGTGACCACGGTGTCAGCGTCGAGGAACGCCGGCGGGCGGTCCACGAACACGATCGCGGTGCCTGCCCTGCGCTCCCCGATCAGGTAGCTGTGGTCGTGGCTCGCGGGCTGGATGACGAGACCGTCGACGCGGCGTGAGGCAAACGCGCGCACAAGCCTTCGCTCGCGCTCGCCGTCTTCGTCTGAGCTCCCGGCAAGGACGAGCACGCCGCGCTGCACCGCCACGTCCTCGATCGAGCGGTGCAAGGCGGAGGAGAAGGGGTTGGCTACGTCCTCGAGGACGACGCCGATAGTTGCGCTGCGACCGTCGGATCGCCGCAGACTGCTGGCGGTGAGGTTGTGGCGGTAGTCAAGCCGCTCGGCTGCGGCCATGACCTTGCGAGCGAGGGCCGGGGAGACGCCCGACTCACGGTTCACCACCCGGGAAACTGACTTGATGCTGACCTTCGCAAGGGCCGCGACCTCGCGCATCGTCGCTCGCGACCTGTCAGTCGAAACCCGTGTCAACGTTGACCTCCGAAAGCTTGGGCGGCGCGCTCGAAAGCGCGCGACAAATTCTCCTGTTGCAGTCTAAACCGATCTGTGCTATATCAGACAACGTTGTCATTTGACAACGTTGTCATAGCGCGCGGGTACAGCCATATCCAATCGATAGGGAGAAAGAGGTGACTCGGGCATGAACAACGGGAAGTTCGGATCTGTCACGGGCCGCAGGGCCCTCATCATCGTCGGAGTCGCCGCCGCTCTGCTGACCGGCGCGTGCTCCGGAGGTGCCGGAGGCGGAGGAGGTGGCGCCGGCACAACGACCGTCACTGTGGGGTCGGTCGACAACCCCTCGATGACGGACCTCAAGAAGCTAGTTCCTGACTTCGAGAGCGCACATTCGGGCATCAAGGTCAACATCGTGACCCTGCCCGAGGACCAGATCCGCCAGCAGGTGACGCAGGACGTCGCGACTCAAAGTGGACGGTTCGACCTGTTCACGATCGGCACGTACGAAGTCCCGCTGTGGGCGAAGCTCGGCTGGCTTCAGGACCTTTCTCCGTACATTGCCAAGGACTCCTCGTACGACCCAGGAGACCTGATCCCCGGCATCAAAACAGCCCTCACGTACAAGAACGATCTCTACGCAGTGCCCTTCTACGGCGAGTCTTCGATGCTCATGTATCGCAAAGATCTCCTGGCGGCCAAGGGCATCACGATGCCTGACCACCCGACATGGGACCAGGTCGCGGCCGCCGCGAGGGCAGTCAACAGCTCCACCGTCAACGGCATCTGCCTGCGTGGCCTCCCCGGCTGGGGCGAGCAGCTGGCCCCGCTGGACACCGTTGTCAACACCTTCGGCGGTCGTTGGTTCGACCAGAACTGGAACGCGCAGCTCAACTCACCCCAATGGCACGACGCCCTGACGTTCTACACCGGCCTGCTGAAAGCGGCTGGGGAGCCGGGAGCCGGCAGCGCCGGATTCACCGAATGCCTGAACGCTTACAACAACGGCAAGGTCGCGATGTGGTACGACGCAACCGTTGCGGCGAGCTTCTTCACAGGCGACGCAGCCAAGAACTCGGGATACGCCTACGCACCGACCAAGACGAAGGACTGGTCGGGTTGGCTGTGGGCCTGGACGCTCGCCATGGGCTCGGCAAGCAAAAAGAAGGATGCCGCTTGGACCTTCATGGACTGGGCGACTTCCAAGGACTACGCCAAGCTGGTCGGGTCCAAGCTGGGTTGGGCCCGCGTGGCGCCCGGGACCCGTCAGTCCACTTACTCGATTCCCGAGTACAAGCAGGCATCGGCCGGATTTGCGGACGTGACCCTCAACTCGATTGCGCACGCCGACGTGACTCACCCCACCGTCGACCCCGTCCCGTACGTCGGGATCCAGTACGTCGACATCACCGAATTCCAGCAGCTCGGCGATCAGATCTCGCAGGAGTTCGCGAAAGTGATCGCGGGCAATGAGACTGTGGATGCGGCGCTACAGAGAGCGCAGGAGCTGGCGACCGCAGCCGGCAAGAACTACCAGCATTAGCGGGGCCGTGACGGCCGTCTCCTGAAAGTCAAGATGGCGCAAGCATCAGCCACGACAGTTGTCGGTCGAGGAGGCGCGCGGGCTCAGCCCGCCGCCTCCTTCTCGCGACGTGAAGCGTGGGCCCGCAGGCTCCCCTTGATTCCTGCGTTCCTATACGTCTTTCTTGTCACCCAGATTCCCTTTGCACTGACCGTGTACTACAGCTTTTTCTCCTGGAACCTGCTCAAGCCGGGAAGCTTCAGGTTCGCCGGACTTGACAACTACGCGACGCTGCTGACCGACCCGACGGTCAGGATCGCCGTCGCCAATACCGTGATCCTCACCGTCTTCGTCATCGGCATTTCAGTTGTTCTCGGGATGGCGGTGGCCATGCTCCTCAACTCGGACGTCTTCGGCAAAGGCCTGATGAGGACGCTGATGATCGCGCCGTTCCTGATCATGCCCACGGCCGGAGCGCTGATCTGGAAGCACACCCTTCTCAACCCGCTTTACGGCCTCATCCCGTATCTGCTCCGCCCATTGGGGCTGGGTCGTGTTGACTGGGTCGGCCAGTTCCCGATGGTGACGGTCGTCACTGTGGAGGTGTGGCGCTGGACTCCGTTCATGATGCTGATCATCCTGGCGGGCCTCCAGTCGCAAAACCCCGAGGTCCTCGAGGCCGCGCGTGTCGACGGCGCGAATGCTTTGCAGGCGTTTCGCCGGATCACGCTGCCGCTCGTCCGTCCATTCGTCGAGCTGGGCGCACTCCTGGGGTCGCTGTTTGTCGTCCAGACCTACGACTCGATCTACATGCTGACCTATGGCGGGCCAGGGACGGACACGACCAACATTCCGTTCCTTCTGTACCTCGTTGCGTTCCAGGGCTACAGCATTGGCCAGGCGTCGGCGATCGGGGTGGTGGCCGTGATCATCACCATCGTCGTGGCGACCTTCGCGCTCCGCACTCTCTTTTCGATCTTCCAGGTCGAGGCTCGGCGGTGAGGACGACCGTAGCGAGTCCGCTCCGAACCAGGCTCCTTCTGTCTGTCATCGGCTGGCTTGTCGTGTTCGTCTTCTTCTTTCCTGTCCTCTGGATGTGGATGGAGGGCCTGAAGACCGAACCGCAGGCCGCCAGCTCCCCGCCAACTCTGTTTTTTGTGCCGACGCTGGCGACCTTCCAGGATGTCCTGTCCGGCGACTTTCCGCCGTTCTTCATCAACTCCGCCATTGCCAGCCTCGGATCGACGTTCCTGGTTCTGGTGCTGGGCCTTCCTGCGGCGTACGCCCTCGCCATCCGGCCGATCAAACGAACCCAGGACGCGCTCTTCTTTTTCATCTCGACACGCTTCCTGCCGTTTGCCGCGAGCCTGGTTCCGCTCTACCTGCTCGCGCGCGACCTGCAGCTGCTCGACAACATCTTCGCCCTCACCCTGATCTACACGACCATCAATCTCCCGCTCGGCGTATGGCTCCTCCGTTCGTTTCTACTGGAGATTCCGAACGACCTTTTCGAGGCCGCCCGCGTGGACGGAGCGGCGTTCCGGCACGAGATACTGCGAATCGTCGTACCGCTGATCGCACCAGGTCTGGCGGCGACTTCGCTGATCTGCCTGATCTTCAGCTGGAACGAGTTCTTCTACGCCGTCAACTTCACGTCATCGGTGGCCGCCACGACGCCGATCTTCCTGGTTGGCTTCATCAGCGGCCGCGGCCTGTTCTACGCCAAGCTCGCGGCCGCAGCGACCGTGTCCAGCCTTCCCGTCCTGCTGGCCGGCTGGATCGCGCAAAGGCAGTTGATACGTGGCCTCACCATGGGCGCGGTGAAGTGAAGGCAGTCGTCGTCGAAGAGCCCAACGAGGTAGTTGTCAAAGAAGTACCCGATCCAAGGCCCGAAGCCAACGAGGCGCTCATCAAGGTCGAGGCATGTGGGATATGCGGCACCGACATCCACGTCATTCGCGGTGAATTCGAGCCGACGCGCTATCCGATCATTCCCGGACACGAGTTCTGCGGGGAAGTCGTCGAGCTTGGGAGCGGAGTCGGAAATCTCAGAGTCGGCGATTTCGTCGCCGTCGACCCGTCTCTTTATGACGGCACGTGCGTGCAGTGTCGCGCCGGCCGCTTCAACCTCTGCGAGAACTGGAATGGGATCGGCGTCGGCCGGACCAACGGGGCGTGCGCCGAGCTGGTCGCTGTGCCAGCGACGAACGCGTTTCGGCTTCCTGACGGGGTTCCGCGGCATTGGGGCACGCTGGTCGAACCTCTGGCCTGCGCCGTTCACGGGCTCGACCAGTTGGACGCCGGGATAGGTCGGGATTGGCTGATCTACGGTGCGGGGACGATGGGGCTGTTGCTGGCGCAATGCGCCCGGGATGCCGGTGCGAATGGAATCGACATGGTCGAGCTCAACCCCAAACGCCATGAGCTGGCAAAGCGCCTCGCCGCCGACCGAATCGCGAAGTCTGCGGATGAGCTCGACCGTCCCCGCGGTTGGAGCGTGGTGATCGACGCGACCGGCGCGGTCCCTGCCATCGAAGACGGGCTAAGGCGAGTGGCCCGCGGCGGAACCTTTCTCGTCTTCGGCGTGGCAAATGCCGATGCCGTCGCAAGGTTCTCGCCATTTCGGGTGTACAACGACGAGATCAAGATCATCGGATCGATGGCCGTGCTTCACAGCTTCGAGCGTGCTCTAGCGCTGTTCGCCAACGGTGTGATCGACAGCGAGGCGCTGATCACCAATCGATTCCCCCTCGACGAGTACGCACTCGCGATAGACACATTTCTGTTGGGCTCGGGACTGAAGATCCAGGTATTTGCCTAGACGTATATAATTGACGTGGTGACAACTATTTCCGCTTCTGTCGCCGCGCCCTCCGAAACGAAAGCGGAAACCAAGGCTGCGCTGCTCGCGTACATGGATACGCTGGCCCTGGCTGAACCGATACAGGCGATGTTGTGGCAGCAGGCGCACCTGACCCTCACCCAGGTCACCGTTTTGCGCCACCTTCGGACGGGCCCGCAGACGTCGGGCCGCCTCGGTGAGCTGGCCGGACTTTCGGCGGCCTCGCTGAGCAGGCTTGTTGACCGTCTCGAGCGCCGCGGGCTCGTGAGCCGCAGGCGCGACGACGAGGACCGGCGGATGGTGGAAGTTCACCTGGAGCCTGAGGGCGAGAGACTGCTCGGGGAGGCGAAAGTGTTCAAGGGCAGCGCGCTTCACCGCGCAGTGGAAGCGATGTCGTCTGAGGAGCGCCGCAAGTTGACCGCATCTCTCAGCCGGCTTGTCGACCTCACGCGCGGGATCGCCCTGCAGCGGGAGTCCCGCCTATGAAGCCGGCAACTGCCACACCGTCGGTCGTGCCGGCCGCGAGGCCTCGCCTCGCCTACAAGTGGATCGCCCTCTCCAACACAACGATCGGAATGCTCATCGCGACCGTGAACGCGACGAGCCTCCTCATCGCGATGCCCGTGATCTTTCGCGGTATCAACATCAACCCGCTCGATCCCGCGAACTTCAGCTACCTGCTGTGGTTGCTGATGGGCTACATGGTCGTGTCGGCGGTGCTCGTCGTCACCGCGGGGCGTCTGGGCGACATGTACGGGCGCACGCGCATCTACAACATCGGTTTCGCGATCTTCACGGTCGCGGGCATCGGCCTTTCGCTGGTCTGGAGCCAGGGCGCCGCGGGAGCCATCGAGCTGATCGTGCTGCGCATGGTCCAGGCGGTGGGTGGCGCGATGGTGATGGCGAGCGGCGCGGCGATCCTGACCGACGCCTTCCCCGCCGACCAGCGGGGCCTGGCCCTCGGCATCAACCAGATCGCGGGCATGGCCGGCTCGTTCCTCGGCATCGTGGTTGGTGGAGTGCTCGCCGCGATCAACTGGCGGTGGGTGTTCATCATCAATGTGCCGATCGGCCTGATCGGCACCATCTGGGGGTTCTGGATGTTGCGGGAGATCGGGGTGCGGCACCGCGCTCGCATCGACTGGATCGGCAACATCACCTTTGCCGCGGGCCTGTCGATGATCCTCATCGGCGTGACCCAGGGAATCCAGCCCTACGGCGGCTCATCCATGGGCTGGGGCAACCCGATGGTCATCGGGCTGGTCGCGGGCGGTCTCGTGATCATGGCGGCGTTTGCCTACTGGGAGACCAGGACGCCCGATCCGATGTTCCATCTCGAGCTCTTCAAAATCCGAGCATTCACGCTCGGCAACGTCGCGGGGATGCTCGGATCGGTGGCCAGGGGAGGGCTTCAGTTCATGCTCGTGATCTGGCTGCAGGGGATCTGGCTGCCTCTTCACGGCTACAACTACACCGAGACGCCGCTCTGGGCCGGCATCTACATGCTGCCTCTGACGGTCGGATTCCTCGTGGCGGGGCCGATCTCAGGAATTCTTTCCGACCGGTACGGCGCGAGGCCCTTCGCGACCGGCGGAATGATCCTGTCCGCGATCAGCTTCGCCGCGTTGCTCTTCCTGCCGGCCGACTTCTGGTTCCCGGCGTTCGCGCTGATCATCTTCGTCAACGGCGTTTCGATGGGATTGTTCGCGGCGCCCAACACGGCCGCGATCATGAACGCGGTCCCGACTCGCCACCGCGGCGTCGCGTCCGGTATCCGGGTCACGTTCATGAACGTCGGACTTCCGCTCTCGATCGGCCTGTTCTTCACTCTGATGATCGTCGGCCTCAACCAGACCGTGCCGCCCGCCCTCTACAGCGGGCTCACCGCGAACGGCGTCCCGCCGGCCCTCGCGACCAGGCTGTCCGGACTTCCCCCGATCAGCTATTTGTTTGCGTCGTTCCTCGGCTACAACCCGCTGGCCACTCTTCTCGGTCCGGTGCTCGGCCAGCTGCCACCCGCGGACGCTGCGCGGCTTACTGGCCAGACGTTCTTTCCTTCGCTGATCTCGGTTCCGTTCCAGCACGGTCTGGTTTTCGTGCTCGGCTTTTCGATCACAGCGAGCCTGGTCGCGGCGCTGGCGTCTGCTTTGCGTGGCGGCAAATACGTGCACCAGGAAACCGACGTCGTGGCGCTGGGAGAGGCGTGAGGTACGAAGGCCAGATCGCCGAGACGGTGACCATACGTGGTCATGGCGGCTACCCGCTTGTCGCTTATCTCGCTCGACCGTTCGGCGCTGGTCCCTACGCGAATGTGCTGGTGATACATCACGGGGTCGGGTGGGACGAAGCGACCAAAGAGATCACGCGCCGCTTCGCACATCACGGCTACATCGCGATCTGCCCCAACCTCTATGCCCGCGAAGGTGCGGACCTCAGTCCGGACGACGCGGCGGCGGCGGCGCGAGGAAAGAACGGCGTGCCCGACGAACAGTTCCTCGGCGACGTTGCGGGCGCGATCGCATACATGCGCGACCTTCCGACCTCCAATCAGAAGGTCGGGACGATTGGATACTGCTCAGGAGGGCGTCAGTCTTTCCTGGCTGCATGCAATCTCGACGTTCAAGCCGCGGTCGATTGCTACGGTGGTTTTGTCGCCGAGCCGCTGCCCGAGGAATACAAACACCTCAACATGAGGCCGATCCTCGATCAAGCAAGGAACCTGCGGTGTCCGCTGCTCGGTCTATTCGGCGTCGAGGACAAGCACCCGGCGCCGGAGCACGTGAAGGCGACCGAAGAGGAGCTGAAGAAGCAAGGCAAGGCGTTCGACTTCCACACCTTCGAGGGCGCCGGCCACGGGTTTTTCGCCACAGACAGAGCTGCCTATCGGGTCGAAGCGGCCAACGAGGGGTGGAAGCTCATCTTCGATTTCTTCGGGCGCTATCTCGCGTAGGAGGCCAGAGTGTGCACATACGGGACTGAAAGGACCGACGTCACGGGCAGCGGGAAGGGTGCCGCCGGATGGGTCCGCCTCAGCCACGCCAACGTCTACTTCGACCACCCTTACTTCACCCAGCTCGAGCACACTCTCAACATCGACTTCGTCGATGAGGCCGGCTCGAGGCTCGCCGTCGAGCTGAGCGAAGAATCGGCGCGGGCCTTGGTGGGCTCGATCGAAGCGGCGCTCAAGGCGGCGGAGGCTCTCGCCGGCTCTTAGGCGGGTTTCATTCGGCCCGGGTAGCGCACTCCTGACATAGGCCGTCGAACACGACCTGGTGGCTGAGCACCCGGTATCCGGTCAGGGTCTGGACCTGCGAAGTGGCGTCGTCCAGCACGCAGACCGGGACCTCCTCGATCCGCCCGCAGCCGAGGCAGCGGATGTGCTCGTGATGCGCGTCGCTCGGCTCGAACCGCGCGTGGCCATCGCCGAGATCGATCTTCTGGATCGAGCCCTGCCGCTCGAGCAACGTCACCGCCCGGAACACGGAGGAGTAGTCGGCAGAACCTAGCGACGCTCGAACCGTGTTGTGCAGCTCGTCGATCGACCAGGCATGTCGCTGATGAGCTTCGAAAAGTCGCCTGACTTCGTCGGTCACGGGGCTGGGACGGGGCATCTGCCCACCAGTATAGGTAGTTGCATCTCACTTGCGCATACAACTTGTGCAATAATCTTGCGCAACAGTCTTTCATTAGTGGGAGGTGGGGGGATGCGTTTCCCGGTGATGGCGATCGTGGGCTTGCTGCTGGCGGCCGGGTGCTCGACAGGCTCGGCCGGCGGTTCGGGCTCGGTCGTCCAGGTCGTGGCCGGCGAGAACTTCTGGGGCGACATCGCGGGCCAGCTCGGTGGCAGCCACGCCTCGGTCCAGAGCGTGGTCACGGACCCCAACGCCGATCCCCACGAGTACGAGAGCAACACGAACGACGCCCGCGCCTTCGCGACCGCGAGCCTCGTCATCCTCAATGGGGCCGGGTACGACGACTGGGGGCAGAAGCTGCTCCAGGCCAGTCCCAATCAGAGCCGCAAGGTCCTCGTCGTCGCGGGGCTGCTGGGCAAGAAGCAGGGAGACAATCCCCACTTCTGGTACGACCCCGACTATGTGATCGAGGTCGCTGACAGGATCACTGCCGAGTACAGGTCCATCGACTCGACGGACGCGGCCTACTTCGACCAGCAGCGCGCCGCGTTCGCCGCGTCGCTCGAGCCTTACATGCGTCGACTCGTTGAGATCAAGCACAAGTTCGCCGGCCAACCGGTTGGGGCGACCGAGTCGATCTTCGTGTACATGGCCCAGTACCTCGGGCTGAACCTCATCTCGCCGCCCGAGTTCATGCAGGCGGTCGCCGAAGGCAATGATCCGCCGGCGGACACGGTTGTCACCTTCCAGAACCAGGTTGCGAACAAGTCGATCAAGGTGCTCGTCTACAACGTCCAGACGGCGACTGCCGTCACGACCAATTTGAGGATCGCCGCCACGCAGCGATCGATCCCGGTGGTCGGAGTTTCGGAAACGCTGCAGCCGGAGACGGCGTCGTTCCAGGAATGGCAAGACAGCCAGCTGCTCGCGCTCGAAAACGCGCTCAACGCCGAAGTCCTCGTCCAATGAGCGACATCGTCGTGGCGGCATCGGGTCTGGCGGCGAAGTACGGACAGAGGACCGTCTGGTCGGGCAGCGAGTTTGTCATTCGCCGCGGCTCGTTCACCGCGGTGCTCGGTCCCAACGGATCGGGCAAGTCAACGCTCTTCAAGCTGCTCCTCGGCCAACTCGCCCCTTCCGAGGGCCGCCTGACCGTCTTTGGCTCACGCGTGCATGCCGGCCATCCCCGAATCGGTTACATCCCGCAGTCTTCGACGTTCGATCCGGATTTCTCGATACGCGGAAGGGACTTTGTCGATCTCGGGATCGATGGCTACAGGTGGGGTGTGCCGCTGACTGGCTGGGCTCGCAAGCGCAAGCTCGTCGATTCGGCGGTGGCCGCCGTCGATGCCGCAGGCTACGCGGACCGCGCGCTCGGCCGTCTTTCAGGTGGCGAGCAGCAGCGGCTGCTGCTGGCGCACGCGCTGGTTGGCGGGCCTGAGCTCCTGCTCATGGACGAGCCGCTGTCGCACCTCGACGTGCGCAACCAGGCGGCGATCGTCCAGCTGGTCGGAACGATCGTCAAGGAGAGGAGCCTCACGGTTCTGCTCATCGCCCATGACGTGAATCCTCTGCTGCCCTACATCGACAACGTGCTCTACATCGCCAACGGCCGGACGGCAGTTGGGCCGCCCTCGGAGATCATCACCTCGGCCACCCTTTCCACCATCTACTCAGCGCCGATCGACGTGCTCACCGATCGCCACGGTCGCGTCTTCGTGACGGGCCTGGAAGAGGAGGTGATGCATCCGCATGGTTGATGGCGCTTTGCTGCTTGCGGTCAAAGACACCACGCCTCACCTCACGTGGAACCTCTTCGCCGACGTTGCGGCCCTGTTTCAGTACCAGTTCATGGACAACGCCTACACCGCGGGCACGATGGTCGCGATCCTCGCCGGCGCGATCGGATACTTCGTCGTCCTGCGAGGCTCGGCCTTTGCGGCGCACGCGCTGTCGCACATCGGTTTCGCCGGCGCCACCGGGGCGGTGGTGCTGGCCCTGAACCCGATCTACGGACTGCTCGTTTTCACCATGGGCAGCGGCATGGCGATCGGCGCGCTCGGAAGCCGCCTGCGCAGCCGGGACGTGACGATCGGCATCGTCCTGGCCTGGACGCTCGGACTCGGAGTGCTTTTCATCTCCCTCTACACGGGCTACGCGCAGGAGGCTTACGCGCTTCTGTTCGGCGAGATCCTCGGCATCAGCGTCCAGGAGGTGGTGGTGACGGGCGCCGTTGCGGCGATCGCGATCGTCGCCCTGGTGGTGATGTACCGGCCGCTCCTCTACGCCTCGGTCGACCAGGACCTGGCCCTGGCCAAGGGAGTGCCGACACTTGCCCTGGGCATTGCCTTCATGGCGGTCCTGGCGCTGGCGGTCACCGACGCGGTCCAGGTCGTGGGCGTGTTGTTGATCTTTGCTTTGATCGTCACTCCGGCAGCGATCGCCATGCGTTTCACGAGCCGGCCGGGCCTTGCGATCGCCACCAGCGTTGGCCTTTCCCTTGCGTTCACCTGGCTCGGGCTCGCGATCGCGTACTACTCTCCTCACCCGGTGAGCTTCTTCATCACGAGCCTCGCCTTCGGAACCTACGTGGTCGTGCGGGTCGCGCAGTGGGCGACCTCAACGCGGCCGGCCTGATCTCCTGTACCCGCCGATCGAGCCGTACGACAGCGGAAACCTCGACGCAGGCGACGGCAACCACCTCTACTGGGAGACTTGCGGGAACCGGTCCGGCAAACCCGCGCTTGTCTTGCATGGAGGACCCGGATCGGGCTGCTCGCCGTGGTTCCGAAGGCTGTTCGATCCCTCGGCATATCGGATCGTTCTCTTCGACCAGCGCAACTGTGGAAGGTCGCGACCCCATGCCTCGCTGGCGTCGACCAATCTGAGCGCGAACGACACGCAGCATCAGCTCCGCGACATCGAACGACTGCGCGAGCTCTTGACAGTCGACCGCTGGCTCGTGGCCGGCGGTTCCTGGGGCAGTACGCTCGCGCTTGCATATGCGGAATCGCATCCGCCCCGGGTCAGCGAGATGGTGCTCTTCGGCGTGACCAGTGGCAGGCGGAGCGAGCTCGACTGGCTGTTTCGCGGTGGGCTGGCGCGCCTCTTCCCTCAGCAGTGGGAGCGCCTCACTCGGGGCCTACCCGAGGGAGATGTCGTCGAGGCATACGTCCGGATGCTCGAGTCGCCTGATCCCGCGATGCGGCGCCACGCCGCCGGCGAGTGGTGCCTCTGGGAATCGGCGACGCCGCACTGGCCGCCGCACGATGAGCTGGACGCGCGCTTTCGGGATCCCGACTACGCCGTAGCGTTCGCACGCATCGTGACGCACTACGTCAGCCACGACCTGTTCCTCGAGGACGACCAGGTGCTCCGAGGAATGACTGCGTTGGGGGATATCCCGGCCGTTTTGTTGCAGGGAAGATTTGACTTTCAATCCCCGCTGCAGAACGCGTGGGAGCTGCATCGTGCCTGGCCGCGCTCGGAGCTCGTCGTGGTTGGCGACTCCGGCCATTCAGCGGGGGACCGCATGGCCGACGAGATCGTGCGCGCCACCGATCGATTCAGATAGCAGCGCTCGCGATTGCGGCCGAAGCCGCGATGTTCTGCGTGAGCTCGGCGGGGATCCCGTGCCGTTGCTGGAGATATTCGGGCGAGTTGTAGGAGACCCACGTTTTTCCGGCCGCGTCCTCCCAGACCAGGATCTTCAAGGGCAGGTCGATCGCTGCGCTGGGCGCCGCAACCATGATCGGCGTGCCCGCCCTGGGGCTGCCAAAGATCACGAGCTTTGTCGGTCGCATGTCGAGACCGACCTTCGCGGCCTCGCCGCTGTGGTCGACCACGGCGAACAGCGTCACGCCCTTGTCGCGAAGAATCTGCTCGACCCGCGTGACCGTCTGGTCGACTGAGTGATTGCTTTGCAGGTCCACTATTCCGGTCATAGGGCGAAAGGGTTGTCGGTGGTCAAGCCCGAGGGACGACCCTTCGGAAACCGCGACTCGAGAAGAGACGAGAACTGCTTGAACCCGTCCTGCTTTCCGCTCAGCTTTTCATAGGTCTGGCCCAGCGTCGTCGCGGCGGCGCCGGCGATCTCCGCCCACGAGAAGTTGAGCTGGAAGCGGAGCCGGTTGAGGAACAGGACCGAGCAGCCGTTGGCGGCGGGGTCGGTGTCGCTCCCCAATGTGTGGTCGACGAAGTCGCGGCGTTCCCCGTCGAGAATCGCCGCTGCCGCGGCAACGTTCGTGCGCTGGAAAACGCTCGCCATCTCTCACCCCCGATCTTCCGCCGTCCGGTTCCATCGCCAAGCTTGACAACTTCCTTCGCCTCCATATAATGCCGATCTTGTAAGCGCTTACCGGTAAGCGCTTACAGGGGAACCCGAGCCGGCGGCCCGTCGGTTGGAGCATCAACCCTCATTGCCCGAGCCGAAAAGACCCAGAGGTCCGCTCACGATCTACGACGTCGCGAGCAGAGCGGGCGTCTCGATTGCCTCGGTGTCGCGCGTCCTCAACGGCCAGGGCAGTCCCCGCGCCGGCACGCGCGACCGGGTCCTGAAGGCAGTATCCGAGCTGGGATTCGTGCCCGACGGCGCCGCGAGGGCGCTATCGAACGGCCTCAAAGAAGTTGTCGGAGTTGTCTTCCGGCGCGGCGATGAGACGCCCTTTCCAGATGAGGACGAGAGCTTCCTCTTCATCGACGTCATCTATCGCGGGATCGACCTCGCGGCCAGGCGGCGAGGCTTCGACGTCCTGATGGGTTCTGTCGGCTTCAACGACGGCAACGTCGCGTCGCGTGTGGCCGCGGTGGCGGGCAAGGCCGATGGGCTGATCCTCCACGACCGCATGATCTCGGCGAGCAACATCTCTCGTCTCGCGTCGATACTTCCGGTCGTCACTCTCGCAGGTACGCCGACGCGCCGCGCGATGAATGTGCGGTGTGACAACGAGGCAGGTATGCGCGAGCTGGTGCGCCACCTGGTGGTCGACCATCGCTACCAGACGCTTGCCTACCTGTCGGGCCGGGTCGACAGCCCTGACAACAATTCGCGCGCGAAGACTATCGAGGCTGAAGCGTCTGCGCACGGAGCGCGCGTCGAGCTCGGCGAGCAATGGCAGGGCGACTACAGCGCGCAGGGCGGCGCCAAGGTCATCAACTCGATGCTCGACGCGAACAAGAAGCTGCCCCGGGCGATTGTCTGCGCCAACGACCAGACGGCGCTTGGCGCCATGCACGCGCTGGCGCGACACGGGGTGCGGGTGCCGCAGGACGTGGCCGTCACCGGTTTCGACGACGTGCCGGTGGCCCGCCATCTCCATCCTCCGCTGACGACGGTTCGCCAGCCGATGCAGGAGCTGGGCGCAACGGCGTTCGACATCCTCTTCTCCAAGATCAGCACCGGCAAGTCGGAGACAGACGTGGTGCTGCCCGTCCAGCTCATCATCCGGGAAAGCTGCGGCTGCATCTCATCGGGGCGCGGATAGCGATGCGCTCACTGGTGCGACGGCTCGGCGTCTATGCTCTCGCCGCCTGGGTGGCGATCACGGTCAGCTTCCTGCTGCCGCGCGTCGTGCCGGGCAACCCCGTGGCCGGCGCGGTCGCGAGGGCCTCGCAGTCAGGCAACTGCAACGACCAGTGCGTCATCGCGATCGAAGCGCAGCTTGGCTACAACGTCCACACCAGCATGTGGGACCAGTACCTGCAGTACGTGGGCAGCCTGGCCCACGGGGACCTCGGTCATTCATGGTCGGAGAACGCGCCCGTCGGCGAGCTGATCCTCTCCTACCTGCCGTGGACCCTGGGACTGCTGATCGTCGCCACGACCCTCAGCTTCCTGCTGGGCAGCACGTTGGGAACGTGGATCGCGTGGCGGCGCGGGAGCTGGGTCGACTGGCTGATTCCGGGCGCGACATTCTTCCAGGCGCTGCCTTACTTCTTCCTCGGCATCGTCCTCGTTCTCATCTTCGGCCAGACCGGAACCCTTCTCAAATGGTTCCCGAGCCTGTTCGGCTACGACATCTTCACCACCACGCCCGGACCGAACCTGCCGTACATCGAGAGCGTCCTCGCTCACGCCATCCTTCCGGCATCGACGGTGATCCTCGCCTCGATGGCGGGCTTCATCCTCGCGATTCGCAACCAGATGATCACCACCATGGACGAAGATTTCGTCCTTGTCGCGCAGGCCAAGGGTCTGCCGACGCGGACGGTCGTCTGGTACGCCGCACGCAACGCGCTGCTTCCGGTCGTCGCGAACTTCACCATCGCCATCAGCCTCGTGGTCGGCGGGCAGATCCTCGTCGAGATCGTCTTCAACTACCCCGGGATCGGGTTCCACCTTTACGACGCGCTGGGCAAGCTCGACTATCCGCTGGTCCAGGGCGTGTTCGTCGTGATCACGCTGGTCGTGCTCGGCGCAAACCTCATCGCTGACGCGATCTACGTGGCGATCGATCCCAGGGCGAGGCAGGCGGCATGACTCTCGACAGCACGACACTCGCCCAGGCGCCGGCGACCCTGCGCCGCGCCCGGATACTGCGCATCCCGCGTTCCCCCAAGGTCATCGCCGGGCTCGTGATCATCGGCGTGTTCGCCCTGATCGCGATCATCGGGCGCTGGATCGAGCCGTACGATCCGAACAGGACCGACACCCAGAACTGGGTCCAGCACGTGCTCGTGCCCGGCACCGGACCGGGGACCTCGTTTCCGGCGAACTACTACCCGCTGCCGCTTCCGCCCTCCGCCGCGCACTGGCTCGGCACGACGGTATTCGCGCAGGACGCCCTGTCGCAGCTGCTCGCTTCGACCGAGGCGACCATGTTCGTGGGGCTGGTCGCGGCGGCCATCGCGACGGTGCTGTCGATCATGTTCGGCGTCACCGCCGGATACATAGGCGGCACGACCGACGAGGGCCTGTCGCTCGTGGCGAACGTCTTCCTCGCGATCCCGGGCCTGCCACTCCTCATCGTGCTGGCGGACTACGTGCCGTCCGCCGGCTCGAGCATCGCCCTGGTCGCGGCCATCATCGCCGTGACCACCTGGGCCTACACCGCCCGCACGCTGCGCGCGCAAACCCTTTCGCTGCGCAACCGCGACTTTGTCGAAGCGTCGCGGGTGTCAGGCGAGGGCCGGCTGCGGATCATCCTCGTCGAGATCCTTCCCAACCTCGTGCCGATCGTAGCCGCGTCGTTTCTCTTCACTACCATCTCGGCCGTTTACGCGTACGTCGCGATCTCATTCCTCGGCCTGGCCGGTTCGCCGACCGGTTCGCCGCCGGGCCTGTGGAACTGGGGCGAGATGTTGCGCGAGGGTTTCGCCAACAACGCTGTGCGCGGCGGTTGGTGGTGGTGGTGGGCGCCGCCCGGGATCTGCGTCGCGTTGCTGGGCACGGGACTTGCCCTCGTGAACTTCGGCATCGACGAGTTCATCAACCCGCGGCTGCGCACGGCGGGGCTGGGCGCCCGCAGCGCACGCAAGGCCGGCATCAAAGTTGGAACTCTCTCGGCCACCTCCGTGCTCTCGTCGGTTCGGGCACCGGCTCCGACCGCGCCATCCGACGCCGTGCTCGAGATCCACGGCCTTTCGGTCGACTACGGCTACGGCGACGAGGCCGTGCACGCAGTCATCGACTGCGACCTGACCCTCCGACGCGGCCGGGTGCTCGGCCTTGCCGGGGAGAGCGGAAGTGGGAAGACGACCCTCGCGCTCGCCGCCATCCGACTGCTTCGCGCGCCGGCTCTGATCACCAAGGGCACCGTCGTTTTCAACTCCAGGCCGTTCACCGGGGACGGGCCGAAAGGCACGATCGACTTGCTTGCCGCGGGGCCGCGCCAGCTGCAAGAGGTGCGGTGGTCGGAGATCGCGGTGGTGCTTCAGAGCTCATTGAATGCGCTCAACCCGGTCATCAGCATCGGCTCGCAGTTCGACGACCTGCTCAAGGCGCACCGTCCGCAGATGTCGAAGGACGAACGATTCGCGCGCGCCGGCGAGCTGCTGGACATGGTGGGTATGAACGCCGACCGCTTGCGCAGCTATCCCCACGAGCTGTCGGGCGGCATGCGCCAGCGAGCGATGATCGCGATGGCCCTCGCGCTCGAGCCGCAGGTGATGATCCTGGACGAGCCCACCACCGCGCTCGACGTCGTCACGCAGCGCGAGATCCTCGAAGAGCTGATGGGTCTTCGCGACCGCCTTGGTTTCGCGGCCCTGTTCATCACTCATGACCTATCGCTTCTGGTCGAGATCGCCGACGACATCGCCGTGATGTACGCGGGCCGAATGATGGAGCGCGCGCCCGCGAACGCTCTGTTTCGCGCGCCTCGCCTCCCGTACACGCACGGCCTGCTCCACTGCTTTCCGCCGCTGCATGGCAAGCGTGTCCCGATGGAGGGGATTCCGGGGTCTCCTCCCGACCTGAGGGATCTGCCGTCGGGATGCGCTTTCCATCCGCGCTGCAAGTGGGCGTTCGATCGCTGCAAGCAGGAAGTGCCGCTGCTCCAACCGGTGACCGGCGCGAATCGCGAGGTCGCCTGCTGGCTGCACCGCGACGGCGCCACGCCGCCGCCCGAGCTCTCGTTGCCGGAGCCATCGGACGTGCTGTACCGGCGGCTCACTGAGTCGAAGCTGCAATGAGCGCGACCGCACCGGTCCTCGAAGGCCGCAACCTCACCAAGTACTTCTGGGTCAACCAGGGCCGCGGACTGTTTGCGCGTAAAGCGCCCGTGCACGCGGTGGACAACGTGTCGGTGAGCCTGGACGCACACAAGGTCACCGCCTTCGTCGGCGAGAGCGGCGCCGGTAAGACGACCGTGGCTCGAATCCTCGCCGAGATCACAAAGCCGGACAAGGGGCAGGTGCTGCTCGACGGCAGGCCGGTTCCCCAAGGCCGTCCGCGCTCTTACGCGCGCCAGGTGCAGATGGTCTTCCAGGACCCCTTCGCCTCGCTCAACCCGGTGCACCGCGTGCGCCACGACCTCATTCGCCCACTGAAGATCCACCACCTCGTCAACGGAAATGGCGACGCGGCCGTGGCCGATCTTCTCAAGCGGGTCGCGCTGAAACCGCCCGCGCAGTTTGCCGACAAGTTCCCACACGAGCTTTCCGGAGGCCAGCGCCAGCGCGTTGCGATCGCGCGGGCGCTTGCGGTCAAGCCGCGCGTGCTGATCGCGGACGAGCCCGTTTCGATGCTCGACGTTTCGATCCGCCTCGGCGTGCTCAACCTGCTCGCCGACCTGCGGGACAAAGAAAACCTGGCGATTCTCTACATCACACACGACATCGCGTCGGCGCGCTACCTCGCGGACGTGATCGTCGTGATGTACGCCGGCCAGCTGGTCGAAGTCGCGCCGAGCGCGGAGCTCACCGACAACCCGGCGCATCCGTACACGCAACTCCTGCTCTCCGCTGCGCCCGATCCGGATCGGGCGCAGCCTCCCGCGCTGGCGGGAGGGGGGGCGCCGCCGAACCTGCTCGCGGCGCCGAGCGGGTGCCGGTTTCATCCGCGATGCCCACACGCCATGGACGTGTGCCGGCGCAAGGCGCCGCCGAGCATCGGTGTCGGCGCGGGCCATATCGCGGCGTGCTGGCTGCACGTCGACCCTGCGGAGCGGCAGGCAAGCGACAACGGAACAACGACTACGGGACCGATCGGGAATGACACAGAGAAAAAGAGGTGAGGAAGGTTGAGCTCGTGGGTGGCGTTTCGGTCTCCTCCGGGACGTCCGGGGGGAGAGGGGAAGTGGAAACCGCACAAATACACGGAGGTGATTGATTCATGAAGTGGCGATCTTTCGCAGGACTGCTCGGAGCGGGGGTGATGGTGCTCTCCGCATGCCAGCAGTCGAGCAACCCGGGCTCTGTGTCGGGCGGCAAGCCGCTCATCGCCGAGCCGACTACGGGCGTGACGTTCTCAGAGGACTTCAACCCGTACGACACCAACTCCGTCGCATCCAGCATGGGCACGCGCAGCCTGGTCAATGAACCATTGATCGAGTTCGACCAGCTCGACCCAACCGCGGCGGGGACGCATCCATGGCTGGCGACCGCGTTCGCCTTCCAGAACGGAGGCAAGGACCTCAAGATCACGATCCGCCAGGGCGTGAAGTTCAGCGACGGATCATCGTTCGGTCCGGCCGACGTCGCGGCGACCTACAAAATGCTGGAAAACCCGAAGGCTGACGCGTACGGCGTGCCGCCGCAAGCGTCTGACCCGACGGTCAACGGCAACGACGTCATCCTGCACTTCCAGAATCCTCAATACACCGGCCTGTGGTCCATCCTCGGCACGACCTACGTGTTGAAGAAGGACATCGCCGACCAGGTCGCGGCCAACCCGACCATGCAGATCAAGAAGCCGGTCGGCACCGGTCCCTTCCTGCTTGCGAGCTACACGAGCTCGCTCATCAAGTGGAAGCCGAACCCGAACTACTGGGGCGGCACACCGCCTGAGTCGGAAATCGACACACCGGCGATCGCGACCAACGCGGCCGCCAGCGACGCTCTCGTTTCCGGCCAGCTCGATTGGGCCGGCAACGACATCCCCAACGTCTACGCCAACTTCGTCAACCTGAACCCGCTGACCAACCACGCCTGGTTCGCCTCCGGCAACACCGTCGTGTTGTGGTTCAACCTGAACTCCGGCAACGGCGGCGCTACGGGCATCGACGAGGCGGCGGTGCGCAAAGCGGTCAGCTACGGCGTCGACCGCAACGCGCTCGCCCTGCTCGGCGAATCCGGCTACGAGCTGCCGGCCAAGTCGTCGAGCGCTCTCATCCTGCCGAACCAGAAGGCCTTCCTGCCTTCTGACGGCAGCCTCAACGCAGACCTTTCGATCAACGGCAGCGTCCCGGATGGCGCGACCGCCAAGGCCAACAACCTTCCTTCCGGCGCCGACGTCTACGACATCTTGAAGAACGCGGGCTGGACGCCGCCCGCGAGCTCCCACTACGACGCAGGATCCTCGACCTTCAAGTCCGGCGGCAACTGCGACGGCAGCAACACCGCCAACTGCTGGACCAAGGGCGGGAAGATCATCGCGTTCTCCATCTACGACCCCGTTCCGTTCTCCGACTACTGGGAAAACGCGGCCCTCATGTCGCAGGAGCTCCAACCGCTCGGCATGGACGTGACCACGAAGCCGGCGCAGGGCTACTCCGACTGGAACACCAACCTCACCTCGAACCCCGGCTCGTGGCAGACCGCGATCCACTGGGGCAACGGCGGGAGCATCCCGTACATCCAGCTCCAGGACTGGCTCGACTTCTCGGGTCAGAACACCGCGGCACACCACGTCGGCTTCAACAACGCTGACGCGCTGGCGGCGCTCCGCCAGTACGAGAGCACCGACCCGAGCGACACGGCGAGCCTTTACCCGATCGTCCAGAAGCTCGAGATGATCATGTCCACCGCCGTGCCTGAGGCTCCGCTCCTTTACGGCGCCGACTGGAACGTTTACAGCAGCGCCAAGTACACGGGCTGGCCAAACCAGTCACACCCCTACATGAACCCGTCGCCAAGCGACCCGCAGATGCCTTACATCCTGATGCAGCTCAGGCCCGTCTCTTAACAGCGCGATCCATCGTGTCCGGCCGGCACCGCGCCGGCCGGACCACCTTTTCGATTCGAGGAGAAAGCATTCGAACTTGAGCAGTGTCACCGTCGGCGTCACCGGCGACCCTTCAGAGCTGGTCGCGCGCCTGAGCCTCGAGCAGAAGGTGCGCCTTCTGACCGGCGCCGACTCGTGGGTCCTCAACGCTGAGGCGGCTGTCGGCCTGCGCCCGATCGTGATGTCGGATGGCCCCGCGGGCGTGCGCGGCGTTCGCTACGACGCCGCGAATCCCTCCTCGTCGCTCCCGTGTCCCATCGCGCTCGGTGCCACTTGGGATGTCGACCTCATCGAAGAGCTCACCACCGCGCTCGGCCGCGAAGCGCGGTCCAAGGGCGTCGACGTCCTGCTAGCGCCGACCATCAACATCGTGCGCACGCCTCTCAGCGGGCGCGGCTTCGAATGCTTCTCGGAGGACCCATTCCTGACCTCGCGCATGGCGGTCGCCTACGTGCGCGGCGTGCAGAAGGCGGGAGTGGCCGCGACTGCAAAGCACTTCGTCGCCAACGACTCAGAGACCGAGCGACGGACCTACGACGCGCGCGTCGGCGAAGGCGTCCTGCGCGAGCTGTACCTGGCTCCTTTTGAAGCCGCCACCGCCGAAGCGGACGTCCACCTCGTGATGGCCGCCTACAACTCGGTCAACGGCGCAACGATGACCGCCAACTCGCCGCTGCTCCACGACATGCTCAAGGGCGAGTGGGGTTTCGAAGGTGTCGTCGTTTCCGACTGGTCCGCGACGACGTCGACAGTGCCGAGCGCGCTTGCCGGCCTCGACCTCGTGATGCCGGGACCGATCGGACCATGGGGCGACAAGCTCGTTGCCGCGGTGCGGGCGGGACGGGTGGCCGAGTCCGTCGTGGACGACAAGGTCGCGCGCCTGCTCGCGCTGGCAGGCCGTCTCGGTGCGCTGAACGGCGTTCGGGAGGTCGCCTCTCCACACGCCGCGCTGATCGACCCGCGCCTGGTGCGCGAAGTCACTTCGCGTTCCCTCGTCCTTTTAAAGAACGAGCGGGGTTTGCTGCCGCTCCCGGCAGGCAGCGTGAGCAAGGTGGCGCTCATCGGACCGAACGCGATCGAGCCCCAGCTGCAGGGCGGAGGCAGCATCCGGGTCCTGCCGGTGGTGAGGCCGGCCCTTGCCGACTCACTGCGGGAGGCGATGGACGTCAACGTGACCGTGCACCAGGGATCGCTGACCGGCGCCACCGTCGCGATCCCATTTGATGGGACGCTCACCGACCCGATCACCGGCATGCCGGGTGTCCACCTCGAGGTCCGCGCCGCCGACGGCGCTGTGCTGTACGACGCGCCTTACGCGACGAGCGTGCTGACCTGGTGGGACGGCCTGCCGGACGCGGTGCATGTTCGCGGCGCGGAGGTCGTGATGCGCGCGCGCTACCGCGCTGAGATCGATGGACCGCACATCATCGGGGCGGCGGGCGTCGGCCGTACCCGGATAGCGGTCTCGGATGCGGTCGTCGCGGAGGCGTCCAGCCTTCCGCCGCGGGACGTGGTGGAAGCGCTCTCACGTCCGCCGGAGCTGCGCGTTCCTGTGCAGATGCGCGCCGGCCAGGAAGTCGATGTCCGCGTCGACTACCGGCCTGAGTCCCGTTTCGTAACGATGCGGCTTGGCATCGCGCCTTATTGGGACGAGGAACGCCTGATGGAGCAGGCCGCCAAAGCGGCGGCTGCGGCCGACGTCGCCATCGTGGTGGTCGGGTCCGCATCGGGGACCGAGAGCGAGGGATACGACCGGGAGTCGATGGCTCTCCCCGGCCGCCAGGACGACCTCGTGCGCGGGGTCGCATCCGCGAATCCCAACACGGTGGTCGTCGTCAACTCCGGCACGCCGGTCCTGATGCCGTGGGCAGACGACGTGGCCGCCATCGTCCAGGCATGGTTTCCAGGCCAGGCTTTCGGAGAGGCGCTGGCCGATGTGCTCACCGGGGACAGCGAGCCAGGTGGGAGGCTGCCCGTCTCGATGCCGCGCAATGAAGCAGACTCGCCCGTCCTGCTCGCCCGCCCGGACAACGGGAATCTCGCGTACAGCGAGGGCTTGCTCGTCGGCTATCGCGGTTTCGACCGCAAGGGAATCGAACCGCTTTTCTGCTTCGGCCACGGGCTGGGCTACACCGAGTGGCAGTACGAGTCTCTCGCGCCGGAGTCGGCCGAAATCACAGCCGGTGCAGATGTCGATCTCCTACTGCGCGTGCGCAACGCGGGAAGGCGGGCGGGACGCGAGGTGATCCAGGTGTACCTCGAGAGCCCGGGGGCCGATCCGGCTCGGCCTTTGCGAACTCTCGCGGGATTCGCGACAGTCACCGCGATGCCGGGCGCATCGGTCGTCGCGCGGATCACCGTTCGGGCACGAGCCTTTGCCTGCTTCGACGAATCCGCGGGCGAGTGGGTGACACCGCAAGGCGAGTACACGCTGCACGCGGGCCGGTCGTCGCGGGACCTCATCCTGCAGAGCAAGGTGGTGGTGCGATGAGCTGAAGCCGGATCGTTGGCGCAGATGGTTGTTTGGTTGCGGAGGTTGAATAGATGGAGTTACGACGTCTTCGTATCTGGCTGCCTGCTGTTGCGCTGGCCGTGGCGCCCTTCGTGTTCGGCGCCCCGGGACCGGCCGCAGCGAGCAGCGCTCCCGATTTGGGCGCGAATGTCCACATCTTCACGCCCGCGATGACGCAGGCCGGCATCCAGGCTGAGCTGAACACGATTGCGGTCGCGCAAGCGCACAACCAGTTCGGCAGCCGTCGAGATGCGGTACTTTTCGCGCCTGGCACATATGGGTCAGCCGCCCATCCGCTCGTATTTCAACTCGGCTACTACACGACGGTCGCGGGGCTTGGCCTCTCTCCGGACGACGTTCACATAGTCGGCGCGATCGAGGTTCCGAACCAGTGCAACAACAACGCACTGAACCAGTGCTTCGCGCTCGTGAACTTCTGGCGCTCGGTTTCCAACCTGACGATCGACGTCCACACGGCCGGAGCCGACCTCTTGCCGGCGGCGGCCACCGCGCCGGAAAGTCCTGGGTGCGTCGGCAGCAATGAGCTGTTCGCCGTATCCCAGGCGGCGCCACTTCGGCGCGTGAATATCAACGGCCTCGTGTTCCTGTTCGACTACTGCGGCGGACCCCAGTTCGCGAGCGGCGGATTCATCGCCGACTCGAAGACGGGATTCGTGATCAACGCGACACAGCAGCAGTGGATCACGCGCAACAGCTCCATCGGCGGATGGTCGAACGCGGTCTGGAACCAGGTCTTCTCCGGTGTGGTCGGGGCGCCGGCGCAGGCGTTCCCCAACCCGCCTTTCACGACGCTGGCTACGAGTCCCGTGACCCGTGAAGCGCCCTTCCTCTACCTCGACGGGAACGGCAGCTACAACGTGTTCGTACCTTCGCTGCAGCACGACACGTCGGGTCCGAGCTGGGCCAGCGGGCCGACGCCAGGGTCGTCTCTTCCAATCAGCTCGTTCTACGTCGCATCGCCTTCCGACTCCGGCGCGAAGATCAACTCGGAGATCCATCGCGGCCTGAACCTCCTTCTCACCCCGGGTGTGTATCGCCTCGAGGAGCCCATCGAGGTCACTCAGCCGGATACCGTCGTCCTGGGCTTGGGCATGGCGACGCTCGTCCCACAGAACGGGGCGCCCGCGATGAACATCCACCCTCACAACGGCGTGATCGTCGAGGGCATCATCTTTGACGCCGGACCTGAGCTCTCGCCTGTGCTGCTCGAGGTCGGCAGCGGCCGCGAAGCTTCGGACGCGACCGACCCTTCAGGCCTCTACGACGTTTTCTTCCGCGTCGGCGGGCCGGCGGCGGGTCGCGTGCAGACAGCCCTGATCGTCAACAGCGACAACGCGATCCTCGACGACCTCTGGGTGTGGCGGGCCGACCATGGCAACGGCGTGGGGTGGACCAGCAACACGGCCGACACCGGGGTCGTCGTCAATGGCGACAACGTCACCGCCTACGGTTTGTTCGTCGAGCACTTCCAGAAGTACGAGGTCATCTGGAACGGGAACAACGGAACCGACGTGTTTTTCCAGAACGAGATGCCCTACGACGTGCCAAGCCAGGATGCATGGCGCGAGGCGCCTGGAGTCGACGGTTTCGCGGCATTCAAGGTGGCGGACACGGTTACTAGCTTCACCGGGTTTGGCATGGGCAGCTACTCGTTCTTCAACCAGGGGCTCGACATCTTCGCCGAGCGCGGGTTCGAGGTCCCGGCCACGCTGCCGCCCGGCAGCCTGCACGACCTGTTCACGATCTTCCTCGACAAGGTGCACGGCAAGGGCGGGATCCGTCACGTGGTCAACGAGACCGGCGGATCTTCGACCATCCTCAACCCTGACGCCGTCGTCCCGGTCGTCAGCTTTCCGTGATCGCTTGAGCTGAAAGAAAGGGCGGGGCCGCGCTCCGCCCGTCTCTTCCTTTTATAAGTGTCGCTTTTGCGCGGACTGCTCTCATCGCGCACGTGGGCGTTAAGGAATGGGTCAAAAGTCCTATAGATCCTGAGAGCAAGCCCCCTTACCATCGCTAACCGCACCGTGGAGGACGGTGCATTCCGGTGTGTCGTGTAGGGAGGATGGATGCCCGCGCTCGTAAATGAGTGCACTTGTGCGTGCGCTGGCGCCTGGCGCCTTGCCGGCTTTGTGCCGGCAGGCGCCTTTCTTGTTGTTTTGAGAATTTCAGCAATCGGGACCGAGGAGAGGTGAAGGAATTGACCAGCCAGACAACGAGGAGAGACTGGGTGAGTTTTCCGAGTCAAAGGGTTCGCGAGCGCATGAGGGCTCTCTTCGTCGGGTTCTCGGCGTTGGTCGTCGTCGTCGCACTGTTCCCGATGCCGGCGTCAGCCGCACCGAGCGGAGCGTCGGCAAGTATCGACCAGTGCACCAATGGACCAGTGGGTCCTCCTCTGTCGGCGCAGCCCTGCATCGGATCCAACATCAGCGCGGTTTCGGTCGCGATCAGCGGCATCAACTCAGGAGCCTCGACGTCCTACAAGAACTGGGTCAACGGAAACTCCAACGGCTCCAAGTCGCACTGGCGCGAGGGCGAGTTCATCTCCTACCGAACGATCATCAACGGCCTCGGTGCAGGCCCGCACACCATCGTCTTCACCTACGACACAGTCCACAGCGGTGGTCACGCCGAGGACTACATCGCGTCCTACGACGCCACTGAAACCACCTCGTCCGTCCCCACATCGGCGAGTGGGCAGATCATCCACGCCAACAACAACAGTCCATGCCAGGACCTGGTCCTCGCGGGCCAGATGCCCTCGTCTCAATGTGGCAGTGCGTACAACGCTTCCGGCGTTCAAACGTCGCCGGCCACGCCAATCGCGACGACAGCCACGCCCGCTGAGAATTTCGGCTCAGGGCCCGGAGGCGAGCAGGGATGCGGTGGCGCCGGCGGGTCGTTCAGCGGCACGCAGCAGACGGGCACGCTGGACCTGTACGGACCCACGGGATCCACGATCGGACCGGCCATCATCCTCACCGACAACGCCCCGAGTGGAACCGGGTCGTGCACTACGGCCGTAAGCCTTTCGTTCTCGGTGCCGGCCGCGATGACCGCGAGCCAGGCGATCGTCATCACGTGGGGCGGACACATCGCAAGCCGCAAGGATTGGGGCGTCGGTAACTCCGCAAGCTCCATCAGTGGTTCGCCCTACCACGAGTCTCTGGTCAGCCTCGACGGCGCGAGCACTGGATCGCAGGACCGCGCGCTCGCCACTTCCGCGATCTTCTTCACGCCGACGATCTCGACCTGCATCGACGGGACCAACCCCTGCACGACATCGATCAACGTGGGGAGCCCCGTGTTCGACACCGCAACCCTGAGTGGGGCGGCGACGAATGCCGGAGGCACGGTCACTTACAGCTTCTTCACCGGCAACTTGTTGTGCAGCGGCACAGCGGCGACTCAGGTGGTCACGGTCAATAACGCAGTCGTTCCTAATTCCGCGACCAAGACACTTACCGCCGGTCAGTACTCGTACAACGCGACCTACAGCGGCGACGGCACTGACATCGGGCCTGTCACCAGCCTTTGCGAGCCTCTCACGGTTGGCAAGGTGCCGACCGCTACAGCAACCGCAGTCTTTGATGCAGCGACCAACGCGGCGTGGAGTGGAACCGAGAAAGTTGGGGCGTCGGCATACGACACGGCCACCGTCAGCGGTCAACAGGACGGCATCGTCCCGACCGGCACGGTGACGTACACCTTCTTTGCCAACAACACCTGCAGTGGCACCGGGACAGGTGCGGGGACGGTGACGCTGACCGCTACCGCGGCAGTGCCCAACTCCAACACCGAAGGTCCGCTGGCCGCCGGGAGCTACAGCTTCCAGGCGACATACTCGGGTGACTCCAACTACTCAGGCTCGACGGGAGCATGTGAGCCGTTCAGCGTCGCCAAAGGCACGTCGAGCACGTCGACGGCTGTCTTCGACGCGGCAACCAACGCGGCCTGGAGCGGGACCGAGGCCACCGGCGCCTCTGCATACGACACGGCCACGGTGACCACCTCGAATGGCTTCACCGCGACTGGGACGGTGACGTACACGTTCTTCAGCAACGGGATTTGTTCGGGCACCGGCACAGGAGCCGGCACCGTCACCCTGACCGCATCGGGTTCGGTGCCGAAGTCGAACACCGCGGGTCCGCTGGCGGCGGGAAGCTACAGCTTCCGGGCGACTTACTCGGGCGATGGCAACTACTCAGGCTCGACCGGAGCATGTGAGCCGTTCAACGTTGCCAAGGGCACGTCCAGCACCGCAACGGTTGTCTTCGACGCAGCGACCAACGCGACCTGGAGCGGGACCGAGACGACCGGATCTTCCGCCTACGACACGGCCACAGTGACGCCGTCGAACGGCTTCACCGCAACAGGCACGGTTACGTACACCTTCTTCAGCAACGGGATCTGCTCGGGTACTGGCACCGGTGCAGGCACGGTCACGCTGACCGTGTCAGGTTCAGTGCCGAAGTCGAACACCGAGGGTCCGCTGGCGAACGGCAACTACAGCTTCCAGGCTGTCTACTCGGGCGACAACAACTACGCCGGCTCGACTGGAGCCTGCGAACCCTTCGCAGTCGGGCCTGGGACTTCGACGACCGCAACTGCGGTCTTCGACGCGGCGACCAACGCGCCTTGGAGCGGAGCTGAGACGACTGGCGCCTCGGCCTACGACACGGCGACGGTTGCTCCCTCGGACGGCTTTGTTGCGACAGGCACCGTGACCTACACCTTCTTCACCAACGGGATCTGCTCGGGCACCGGAGTTTCAGCTGGTACGGAGACGCTTGACGCGTCTGGCAAGGTTCCGCACTCGATGGCCGAAGGTCCGCTCAAGGCCGGGAGCTACAGCTTCCAAGCCACGTACTCGGGTGATGCCAACTACGCGGGCTCGACTGGAGCCTGTGAGCCCTTCGCCGTCAAGCCCGGCAGCAGCCAGACGGCGACGGCAGTCTTCGACGCGGCGACCAACGCGGCGTGGGCGGGGACCGAGACGACCGGCGCCGCGGCCTACGACACGGCGGCGGTGACGACCTCGGACGGCTTTGTCGCCACCGGGAGCGTGACCTACAACTTCTTCAGCAACAGCACCTGCTCGGGCGCCGGCACTTTGGCCGGCACGGTCACGCTGACCGCGACGGGAGCCGTGCCCAACTCCTCAACCGAAGGCCCGCTGATGGCTGGGAGCTACAGCTTCCTGGCGGTCTACTCGGGCGACAGCAACTACGGCGGCTCGACTGGCCCATGTGAACCCTTCGCCGTCAAGCCAGGCAGCAGCCAGACGGCGACCATAGTCTTCGACGCGGCGACCAACGCGGCCTGGAGCGGGACCGAGACGACCGGCGCCTCCGCCTACGACACGGCGACCGTGACTCCCTCGGACGGCTTCGTTGCCAGCGGCACCGTGACCTACACCTTCTACAGCAACAGCACCTGCTCGGGCACCGGGACAGGCGCGGGCGTGGTCACCTTGAACGCCATCGGAGCTGTTCCCAACTCGAACACCGAAGGGCCGCTGGCGGCTGGCGCGTACAGCTTCCAGGCGGTCTACTCGGGTGACGGCAACTACGCCGGCTCGACCGGAGCCTGCGAGCCCTTCAGCGTGGCCAAAGGCACGTCGAGCACCGCAACAGTCGTCTTCGACGCGCTGACGAACGCGCCCTGGAGCGGGACCGAGACCACTGGCGCCTCGGCCTACGACACGGCGACTGGGGTGGCTTCTTCTGTGGCCTTCACGCCTACCGGGACCGTGACCTACACTTTCTTCGGCAACGGCACCTGCTCTGGCACCGGGACTCTCGCCGGCGGTGGAGCTCTGAGTATCACCGGCGCGGCGCCCAACTCGGCTACAGAGGGCCCGCTCGCGGCTGGGAGCTACAGCTTCCAGGCGACCTACTCGGGCGACGGCAACTACGCCGGCTCGACCGGAGCCTGCGAACCCTTCACCGTCAACATCGGCAGCTCGTCGACTAAGACGGTGGTATTCGACGCGACGACCAACGCGCCGTGGGCAGGTAGCGAAACGACCGGCGCCTCGGCTTACGACACGGCCACAGTGACGACGTCGGACGGCTTCGTCGCCACAGGGACAGTGACCTACACCTTCTTCACCAACATCGGCTGCACCGGCAGCGGCACCTCGGCCGGCACGGTCACTTTGACCGCAGCCGGAGCGGTGCCCAACTCCTCGACCGAAGGTCCACTGATGGCCGGCAGCTACAGCTTCCAGGCCAGCTACTCGGGCGACAGCAACTACGCCGGCTCGACAGGAGCCTGCGAGCCCTTCACGGTCAACATCGGCAGCTCGCAGACCGCGACCACCGTCTTCGACGCGGCGACCAACGCGCCCTGGAGCGGGACCGAGACGACCGGCGCCTCGGCCTACGACACGGCCACAGTGACGACCTCGGACGGCTTTGTCGCCGCGGGGACTGTGACCTACACCTTCTTCACCAATATCGGCTGCACCGGCACCGGCACCTCGGCCGGCACGGTCGCATTGACCGCCGGCGGAGCCGTGCCCAACTCGAGCACCGAAGGTCCGCTGCAGGCCGGCAGCTACAGCTTCCAGGCGGTCTACTCGGGCGACAACAACTACGCGGGCTCGACCGGAGCCTGCGAGCCCTTCACGGTCAACATCGGCAGCTCGCAGACCGCGACCACCGTCTTCGACGCGGCGACCAACGCGCCCTGGAGCGGGACCGAGACGACCGGCGC
>DASYZS010000059.1:0-10621 GCA_035945895.1 Candidatus Dormiibacterota bacterium
CGGGTCGAGATCCGCCGCCACGACGTCAACGCGTTTCGCCTCCTCGGGTGCCAGCCGCGCGATCGGCTGGAGCAGGTCGTAGGCGAATCCGCTGGGCGCGGTGAACACCTTCACGCGAGCGCCACCCTGCAGCCGGCGCCGCAGTTCCGCCTCGACAAGCCGCTGCAGAATCGCCAGCCGGTCGCGCACCGCGCGATGCAGCGGATAGCCGTAGAACGCGCGCGCCATCGCGTCCGGCCTGGCCGGCTGGTCGTAGATCGCGCGCATCACGCCCGCCGAATAACCGTCGCGCAGGAACAGCCTTCCCGGAGCGCTGAACGCGAACAGCGGCTCCCGCCACGCCCCCTCGAAAAAGCGGCGCACGAGGTAGCGCCACAGATAGCGAAAAGTGAGCACTCGACGCCACAAGCTCGTGCGCGCCGTCGCCGCGTGCAGCACTCCGTGCCGCGATGCATCCGCGCCCGCCGCCGGAAGACGCGGCAGCAGCGTCTCCTCAGCCGCGGACAGAACCGTTCCCGCGCGCATCGACGCCACCTCGATCGCGTGCGTCGAGTCCGGACCTTTCTGCCGGCGAACGACTTCGAGCACGCGCACGTAGCCGTCGCGGGCCTTGGCCAGGTCCGCCGGATTCTCGTGCCGGTCGACCTTCGTCCCCCTCCCCTCGACCCGCGCCATCGCGGCGTCCGGGGCCAGGTCGAGCCAGACGGTCTCGTCCGGCACCCAGATTCCCTGCACGTGGAGGATCCGAAGAATCACGGCGACGGCCATGGCGGCCCTCAGGTCGGGCAGCCGCCCCGCGCTGTCGGCCGGCAGCGGCGCGCCCTTGAGCAGGTGCTGGATCCCGCGGTCGACGTCGTCGACCGTCGGCGGATTGTCGGCCGGTCCACGGTAGTTCAGCGCCCGGCCCGCGCCGGATACGAACATGTTGCCGTCGCTGACCATGACGTCGACGTGGTACTTCGACGACAGCTTCAATGCCGCGTTGTCCTGGAGCAGCATCTGGAAGACCTTGGCTGTGGGATAAAGCGCGCGGTTATCCACCAGCATTCGCGTCAGGTCGCGAAAGAGATGGTTGAGCTTCGCCGCGACCGCGTAGCCCTGGGGATGGAAGCGCGGAGCGGCCAGGTCCAGCTCTGGCGCCCGGATCCAGAATTCGTCCCCCACCGCCGATCCCGCGACCAGGCCGTGCTCGGCCGCCAGCACCACGGCCAGCGCCGCCGCCAGCGTGCTCTTGCCGCTGCCGTCGATGCCGACCACCGCGACCTGGACGGTCACGCGGCGTCCCCCGGCACGACCGCGAGGCTGCCCGGAACTTCCAGCTCGATCCAGCGGTAAGCGACCTCGGGGTCCTCGTCAAGGAAGAACTCGACCGACTCGCGATCGAGCAGCGTCAGCCGGACGGGGTGGCCGGGCTCGACCCGCCGTCGCCACGGCCGGCCCATCCGCGGGACGATGATCATCCCCGCCGCCTCGTCTCCCAGGTCGACCCGAGGATCCGGCATGGGAGGGATCGGGAGGTTCATCGCCGCCGCCGCCAGCAGCCGAAACGGCGGCTTGCCATCGACCTCGACCCGCTCGCACTCTGAGGGCCGCACGGTGCCGGCCAGCATACGTTGCGTTCCGACCAGCAGGTACTCGAACCCGTTCACGCGCTCGAGCCCGATCCACGACGCGGCCCGCCGCCGGAAGCCGGCGTGGGAGTGCCGCCACCTTTCGAGGTCACCCGGCACTCTGCCCCACGCGCCGAATCCCGCCATCGTCAGCGCGTGGCGCACGAGCGTCGTCCCGCCGGTGCCACCGTGCCGGCAGCGCAGGACGGAGCAGCGACGCGTGACTCCCCGAGCGAAGCCGAGACCGAGCTGCCGCCCGCCCTGGACCGGGTCGAGGGGTACGCCCAGGCGCCGCGCAATCACGTTGCCCGAGCCCATGCGCAGGGCGCCGAGACACAGCACGTCAGGCCCGGGCGGCGTGTCGGGAAAGACTTCCATGATGCCCTCGACGACGGCCCGCAGCGTTCCTCCGCCTCCCGCCGCCACCACCAGCGCTGGACGGACGGCAGCGGTCACAAACGCCGCCGCGGCCGCTCGCGCCTGGGGGTGGTCGCCGACGACCGCCGTCTCGACCACCGCGCCGGCGCCCTCACGAATCGCTTCCGCAATTCCCTCCGCGTCCGCCGCGCCGCGCCCGACGCCCGAGCTGCGATTGAAGACCAGCAGCGCTGAGCCGCTCACCGGCGCCGGCGCGCGACCGCAAGAGGGAGGCCGGCGAGCACGACCAGGATGATCAGGCCTGCGACGATGATCGGCAGCACCTGTCCTCCGCCCACCGTGATCGTCCCCGGCGCCGGCGACGCCGATTCGGTGTAACCCGCGGCGAAATAACCGAGCTTCTCGGTGTGGGTGTCGATCGTGTACGGCGCGGCTTGCGACGAGTGTCCGATTGAGATCCACTGGCCGCCGGGGTCGTCGGTGCGATAGACGTCGCTCGGATCGGGCTCCAGGTTGGAGTAACGCAGCGTGAGGTTCGACGCCATAACGAGGGGCGCGTCGGCCGCGACCTGATAGACGTTTGTCACAAACCGAAGCCCGGCCGGCTGCGGGCATGTCGGCAGCGGCGTGATGTCGACATGGACGCTCGTCTTGCCGGTGACGTCGAATGCTCCGGGCAGGAAACCGATCACGACCTGCCCGTCGTCAGTGAACACGGAATCGGCGTCGCTCTTGCCGTTGATCACCTTGATGTCGAGGTGGCCCGAGCTCGGCTTGATGTTCGCCCCCGCTTGTGGAGGCGGGCAGGTCCAGTCGTAGGGCTGTGGCGGCCCGAAACCGTCGTAGAAGCCGGGCGCCACCATCCAGGCGGCCAGCAGGTAGGCGACGGCCCCGGCGATGAGGAGCGCAAGCCTTCTCACAGCGCGAGGTCGGCGATCACGTGGGCGACGATCGGCCCGACGAGGTCTTTGCAGGCCCACCGCCACAGCGCCAGCAGCAGGCCCGCCGCCGCGACCGCGCCCAGGAACACCGGCGGGTGGGAGAGCGCGTGGGCGAGTGTCCACAGCAGCGTCGACCCCAGCACCGCCAGCGGCGCCCCGCCCAGCTCATCGAGGGCGGTGTAGAGGGCGCCCCGGAAGGCCAGCTCCTCCCCGATCGACACCGCCACCGCCGCGACCGCCAGGCCCGCGGGCAGCAGCGGCGCCCCACCCGAACGGGCCGCCGCCGGGACCAGCAAGACCGCGCCCAGCGCCGCGCCGCCCAGCAGTCGCAGCCACAGGCGCGACGTGCCCAGGCCCAGGCGCTCCGCCGGCCACCCGAAGGCGGCAAGTCCCAGCGCCAGCCCACCCACGAGCAGCGCCGGGGCCGCCCAGCCCGGCACCTGGTTGGCAAGCGCCCGCGTCCACTCGACCGCCAGGACGTAGATGCCCAGCACGCCGGCGCGCGCGGCCGGGTGCCAGCGCAGAGCGGTGATCACCGGTCGATTATCGAAGGCGCGGGCCCGAGACTGCGGCGAGAGATTCGGCGATCCAGGTGGCTCAGATCCGGGCGAAGGGTCGAGCAGCGGAGCGATCGCATCGGGCATTCGTGAGCGAGCAGCGCAGACGCTGAGCCCGGAGATGGGCCGCATGGGCGCCGAAGATCCGTCGCAGGGCTCGGGACCGCGCCGCTGCTAGACGGTCGAGGCTGCTCCTGGACTCGGGTGGGGGTCGAGCCTGACGGGAGGCAGCGGGGACTGGTCGAAGTTGAAGTCGGCCGCGAGGTCGCCCAGGTCTGACGCGCTCTCCCGGACGTCCGGCCGCGAGTCGGCCCGACCGTCGGTTTTGGGGTCGAGACGCTGCCCGCCCAGGAACGCGTCCTCGATGAACTTGGCGTACGCGTCGTGGCTCAGCGTCTGGTGGTCGAGGTAGCCGCGGCGAGCGTAGGGGCTGATCACGAGCCCGGGCACGCGCAACCCGTACCCCGCGCTGTCCACCGACGGAGGGACGAAGTGGTCGTAGAAGCCGCCCCAGTCGTCCCAGCTCAGGAAGATGGCGGTCGAGCTCCAGTCAGGGCTCGACATCACTGCGTTGATGAGCGAGGTGACGTATGCCTGGCCCTCGGAAACGAGTCCCGGAGGATGCTCGCTCACCGCGCCGTTGGGCGTGACCCAGCTGACCGCGGGCAGGTGGCCGGCTTTCGCATCCTTGTAGAAGTTGTCGATCGTTTGCACGTTCGAGACCTGGCCGTCCTTGCGCACGTCGGTGAATCCGGGCAGCGGGTTCCATATGTCCGGCGTCCCGACCTTCTGCTGCTTCGCCGGGCACGTCGCCGCATCGTCCTCGCAGTCCGGCGTCGTGCCCTCGGCCACGTAGTACTTCCAGCTGACGTCGTGCTTGTAGAGCAGGTAAGGCAGCGAGGTCCACGCGAAGTTGCGCGCGGCCTGGTCGGCTCCGTTGATCTTCCCGACGCCGCCGCCCGTCATCGGGTCGCCGGGCGAATCGATGTTCGTGGTGCAGCTCATCGGGTCGGCCACCTTCGCGCATTTCGCCGACCACTCCGAGACGAGGTACAGGTGCTCCGGAAAGCTCCACGACGCGTTGGGTTGAAACATGTGGTCCTGGAGAACGAAGTCGTTGGCGTAGGTCCAGTAGTTCGGGATGTCGCGCGCGTCCTTGTAACCCATGACGTCGGTCTTGACCGCGTTGGTGCAGTTGGGATCGATGGTCACGACGCAGCCCTTGCGTCCGCCCTCTGCCTGGCCGATGAATCCGTCCATCCTGCCGCCGTCGATGTCCGCGCTCGCGCTCGCGCTGCCGTGCGGTCCCCCGCCGTTCCTGTCGGTCGGGTCGTGGTACGGCTTGACGCATCCGCCGTTGGCCGGATCGGGAACGCAGACAGAGAACTGGCCGTTGGCGCGCGGTAGGCCGTCGGCACCGGGATAGAGTCCGAAGTACTCGTCGAAGCTGCGGTTCTCCTGCATGATCACGACGATGTGCTTGATCTTCTGCAGGCCGCGGCTCGACGGCGACGGTGAAGACACTGCGCTCGATGGAGTGGCGCACGCGACCAGCGCCACCGCACTGATCACGATGACCGCAACCTTGTTCATTGCTGGGAGCTTATCGAGCGGGCCGCAGAGCTTTATCTACTAACCGTCAAGAGTTTGTCAGGCGCTCGCCCGCGGAGTACACGTTGAACCGCTCTCCGCGGAGGAACCCGACCAGCGTCTGGTGGAACTCGCGCGCGAGCGCGACCGCGAGGCTCGACGGCGCGCCAACCGCTGCGAGGACCGGGATCCCGGCGTTGATCGACTTCTGGACGATCTCGTAACCCGCGCGCCCGCTCACCACCAGCACCGAGTCGCGCGCCGGCAGCCGTCCTTCGAGGAGCATCCGGCCCACGACCTTGTCGACCGCGTTGTGCCGCCCGACATCCTCGCGCACGACGATGGGATCGCCTTCGGGCGTGAACAAACCAGCGCCGTGGAGACCTCCCGTGCGCTCGAACACGCCCTGCTCCGAGCGCAGCTTGGGGACCAGAGATGGCAGCACGACCGGATCGACCGAGACCCCCTCCGGCAGCACCGTCAGGTCGCGCCGCAGGTCTTCGATCAGGACCGCGCCGCACACGCCGCAAGCGGAGCTGGCAAGCATCGACCGCTCTGGCCTACGCCGCGGCGGGTGCGCGAGATGCACGTCGACCTGGTTTGATTCGACGATCGAAGCGTCGACGCGAACTGCCGTCGCGCCCTCGCCCGACTCCGCGCTCACGCGGACCTCTTTGACGTCGTCGAGATTGCGCAAGATCCCCTCGGCGTAAAGCAGACCGAGAGCAAGCTCGAGGTCCTCGCCGGGGGTCCGCATCACGACCGACAGCTCCTCGCCGTCGAGCAGGAGCTGCAGCGGCTCCTCCATGACCACGGCGTCAGGCGCGTCGCTCCACTGCTGTCCGTCCCACTTGCGGACGCGGAGCTCAGGCGCGGCGGGTCTTGTCATCCCTCTGCGAGGCGAAGCTGCCGCGCGCCTCGGGGCACGCCCGTCGTGATCGCGAACCCGCGCCACGACGTCACCCGCTCGACCATGAGGTCGATCACGGATGGCACTTCCGAAGCTGCGAGGTCGTAGCGCTCGGCGATCGCGTCGCCGTCAACCGAGGGCACGAACATCCCGCGCAGGCAGGCGCCGACCATCAGTGACGGCCGGAACGCGTGATGCGACTCGACCACCAGCGCCCCCGGCGTGCCCGGCCTCGGCCGGCCGCTGGTCGGCGCGACGCTGACCACACCGCGTTCGACCTCCCAGAACGCGGGGCGCAGGACCGGCATGCCGCCTTCGATCCAGCATGCATACCCACGCGAGATGCCGGCCAGGCGCCTGCTCACCTCGGCGGGGACCGCCGGGACGCGCGCGGCCTGCGCCGGCGGGAACGGAGCGCCCTCGACGATGTCGGCGTCGCTCAGCTTGAGTCGCAGCACCACCCGGTTGTACGGCAGCCATTCGCGGGGCAGGCGCAGCAGGTCGAGGACATAGCCGGCGAAGAACGGCGCGTTGCGAAACGCGTAACCCGCCATGCCGAGGAAATAGCCCGGGCCCTCGAGTACCGCGCGCACGTCGTTCGACAGAGACAGCGGGTCGAACACCTCCAGCGCGCCGCGCATGAGCACCGCCTTCGTGCCACCGTCTACCAGGAACGCGGCCCGAGGGTCCCGCCGCGCGAGCACGGTCTTTGCGGCGTAGCGCGAAGTGGTCATCCAGATGGCGCCGCTCGCAAAGCTGAAGACCGCGGGGTTGACCAGCGGCGTGCGCTCCCCCCGCAGCGCAAGCATCCCTATCGAGGTCCGGCCCAGGATCGCCCCGGCTTCGCGGGTCAGCTTCATGCGCCCAACTTTAGGACTCGAGAGTCTCGCGAATCTGTTCGAGGGCGCGCTGCAGACGGTGGCGCACCAGGCCGTCCAACCGGCGCGCCGCGGCCGCCCCTATGACCGAAGCCGGCGGCACGTACGCGATCCGCAGCTCGATCCGCGCTCCTCCGGCGACCTCACGGAACGTGAACCCGCCCTCCTGTCGGATGAGCCCCGACTCGGAGACCCATGCGATCTCGCGCGGCCGGTTCCAGCGACTCAGGCGAAGCACGTTCTTCAGAGGTAGGCCCAACACCGACATCTCGACGGAATACCTGGCGCCAACCCCGGTCGTCTTCTCGCCCATCGGCTCCCACCGGCTCACGCCCTCGAGCACCTCGGCCACGTGGCGGTAGTCGGCGAAATAATCGAATGCACGCTCGGGCGTCGTTTCCACGGTCACCGCGGCGGAAAACTCGAGCTTTGCCATCCAGACGAAGATATCGATGTGGTCAGGTGGCACGGCGACAGCGTCGACACGACCGACTCGATCGAGATTTCCCGACCGATCCGCGGCGCCGCGCTGCGCGACTCGTACGTCGACGCCATCGGCGCGTTGACCCTCGGCATCGCCCGCTTCAGCGACAACGAGGTGCGCGTCGGCCCCGTGACGATGCTGCGCTTCGGCGAGCCACGCGTCGGCGCCAACTTCGTCGAGTGGCCGATCGAAGGCGGGCTGCTCGCCAGGGGCGGCGGGACTTGGCGCATCGAAGCCGGCGATGGCCGGGTTCGGGCAACCGCCACCCGACACCGGCCCGCGCTGCCGCGTCTGGTCTACGACCTGTCGCACCGTCACGTGCACCTGCTGCTCACGCGTCTTTATCTATTGCGACTGCGCGGCGAGGAGCCGCGCCCAGGGCGCAAGGCGTCGCGGGAAGACCGGGCGCGATCGGCCGCGGTCGACGTCGCCTTCTGTTTATCGCTCGCGGGCGTGACCGGGCTGCGCAGGCCGCGTCGCGTGCTGCTGCTCCTGGCCGCGTATCACGTCGCGTGCTGGAGCATCACCGGCCGGACGCTCGGTGGGCTGGTGCTCCGCGAGCGCGTCGTTTCCGTCGACGGTTCGCGTCTCACACCAACGCAAGCCCTGTACAGGTTTGCGCTGCTGCCGGTGTCGTGGGTGGTCCGAAGACCGGTGCACGACGAGGTCGCCGGCACCACCGTGATTCGGGACTAAAAAAATAGGGGCGGCAACTGCCGCCCCCTGTGATCGATCGAAAGAAGAGGTCCTAGGCGCGAGCCCCGCTCGCACCGCTCTGCATCCACAGAGCGGGCTTGTTGGGGTAGAGGACGAGGACGAGCACCGCGACGAGGATCGCGATGATGAAAGCGACGATGTCGAAGACACCGATCGTGATCGCGGTGAAGACGTTGTAGACGATCTCGAGGATCGCGTACACGACGATCGCGCGAACCCAGCTGATGTTCGCCACGGGGTCAAAGCCCGCGATCATCAGTCCGGCGCCGAATGCGATGCCTGCCACCGGCGCGGAGGCGGCCGCAGCTATGCCCGTGTTCCCGGGAATGAGGTTGACCCCGATGAAACTCGCCGCCGAGCTGACCACGAGCAAGACCCCCATGACCCACATGAGAATCTTCAGCGCCAACGGATTCCACTTTGCCACTACTTGCCTTCCTCCATTTCGACCGCGTGTTGAATACAGTTGTCGCCGCAGGCCGTTTTCAGGTGCAACTTATAAGCTCATTGCACGCAATTAGCAACGTTATGAGGCAAATAGTTGCGTTCCCCGGAGCCACACGATCCGCGGCTTGAGGCCGTAAGCCCAGGCGAAGGCGCCTTCGTGCTCCGCCTCCCACAGCACCAGGTCGGCCAGCTTTCGTGGCGCCACGACCCCGCGGTCTGAGCGCGAGAGCGAGTAAGCGCCGCCGAGCGTGGCGGCGAGCAGGGCGCGCTCGACCGACATCTTGAACACCGCCACCGCCAGCGCGACCACCGCGCTCATGCTGGTGATGCCGCTGGTGCCGGGATTGTGATCGGTGCCGAGTGCGATCACCGCGCCCGCGTCGATGAGGGCGCGGACCGGCGGGACCTTGCCGATGGACAGCGCCGTGCCCGGAGCGAGCGTGGCCACCACACCCGCGCGCGCCAGCGCCACCGCATCGCTGTGGTTGGCACGCAGCAGGTGGTCCGCGGACACGGCGTTCAACTCAGCGGCGAGGCGCGCCCCGCCCGTGCGGTCGAGCTCGTCCGCGTGCAGGCGCGGGATCAGCTTCGCCTTGAGCCCGGCCTTGAGAATGCTGCGCGACTGCGCGACGCTGAAATATCCGCGGTCGCAGAAAACGTCGCAGAATCGCGCGCCCGCGAGATAAGCGTCTTCGCACCACTCGGCCACCTGCTTCGCGTATGCGCTCATGCGTGCCCACCGGTCAGGCGGAAGCGCATGCGCCGCGAGAAACGTGACCTCTATCCGCGGCAGGTCCCTGCGCTGCGCGAGTCGCGCAAGCAGGCGCACGCACTCCAGCTCGCCGTCCCGCTGGAGCAGGTAACCGGTCTTTGCCTCGACGGTGGTCGCGCCACCTTCGAGCCATGACCACAAGCGCCGAGCAGTCGCATCTTCGAGCTCGGCGGTTGGCTCTGCCCGCGTCGCCTTCACCGACGCGCGGATTCCGCCGCCGGCCTTTGCGACCTGCTCGTAGCTCGCGCCGGCCGATCGCATCGCGACCTCGGCCATGCGGTCACCTGCGTAGACGGGGTGCGTGTGCGCATCGATGAGCCCGGCCGTGACGAGACCGCCCGCGCAGTCTTCTTCGTCGTGGACCGACTCCATCAGCGGCCGCGGCTCGTCACCGTGCTTGCCCACCCACGCGATCTCCTCACCGTCGCAGATGATCGCGGCGTCCTCGATCACACCGACCGCGGTGCCCGTGAAGAGCCTGCCGATGTTGCGCAGGCGCTTCATCTCTGGATGATGGGTTCGCCGCCGACCACGACGTTTGTGACATCGCAGCGCGAGCAACCGAAGATCACGTAGCCGAGGTTGATGTCTCGGCGCGGAAGGCTCGGCTGCGCGAGCGTGACGAAGTCTGCCAGCATCCCCGGCCGCAGCTCTCCCGCGTCCCAGCCCAGGGAGCGCATGCCGTTCACCGTGGCAGCACTGAACAGCTCCTCCGGCTCGTGCAGCACCCTGCGGCCGGTGGCCCGCCGCTGGTCCAGCTCGGCGCCGCGCGCTTCCTCGAGCATGTCGATGACCGCATTCGAGTCGCTGCCCACCGCCAGCGAGCAGCCCGCGTCCGCCAGCGCGACGAGCGGACCGACTCGGTCGCCCAGGTCACGCTCGGTGGTCGGGCACGCGCATACCGTGACCTCGTTGGCGCCGAGGACGGAGACGTCGTGCTCGGTGACGTGGATCGCGTGGACCACCGTCAGGTCCGGGCCGAGGATCCCTTCGCGCTCCAGCAGCTCAGCTGGAGTGCAGCCCTCCACCCGAAGGCACTCTTCGACCTCGGCGGGCTGCTCCGCGAGGTGGATGTGCAGCGGGATTCGCTGTTCGCGCGCGTAAGTGGCGACGACGCGCATCGACTCCGGGTCCACCGCGCGGACGCTGTGGATCGCGGCCGCGATGCGCACTCCGTCCGCCTCCTTCAGCTCCTCCACACGCCGCACCCACCTGTCGGCGTCGCCGTCGGAGAAAGAGAGCTGCTCAGCCTCGAGCGGCCTCCCGTCGAGACCGCCGCGCAGGTAGCAGGCGTCGATCAACGTGATCCGGATGCCTTCTTCGCGCGCCGCGTCGAT
>DASYZS010000060.1:0-9547 GCA_035945895.1 Candidatus Dormiibacterota bacterium
AGGCCGAGCGGGATCATCCCGAGGGTCGCCTCGGCGAGGTTGGTGCCGTCGAGCTGGACTCCGGCGATGGCCGCGGAGATGGCGCACGCCGCGAGAGTGACGACGCCGATGAAGATCGTCGCCGTGGCCAGCGCCGCGAACCGGCCGAGCAAAACGGTGGTCCGAGGCTGCGGCGTGGAAAGCACGATCTCCAGCCTGCCGTCGTCGTTGTCCGCATTCCAGCGATTGACCTGCGTCACCGCGAAAGCCATGAGCAGCACCGGCAGCAGCTCAAACAACGCGCCGAGCAGCACCTCGTCGATCTTCGATGAGCTGCCGCCAAGCTTCTCCATCGCGCGCTGGAAAGCCGCGCCGGAGGTGCTGGCGTTCAGCAGCTGGGTAAGCGAGTTCACGAGCTGCTTCACTACCACCACCATCCAGGCCGCGAAGCCCGCGATGCCGAGCGTCCACCAGATCGTAGGCGCCAGTGCGGTGGCCAGGCCGCGCGTGTAGACGGAGCCCAGTGACCAGTCCCGCTCGGGCAGCGCCTTGCTCGGCGGGGCCTGCTTCACGAAGCGTCCGACGATCGGAATCCGGACCGCATCTCCGACGTCCCGGCGTACGAACAGCGCGATGGCGGCGGCGGTGAGGACAAAGGTCAGCCCGATCATCACGAGCATCGCCCCGACGTTGGAGCCGTAGCTCGGGACCAGCGGTTTGCTCAGGTTGTAGTAGTAGACCGGCGACAGGTGCGAGAACCAGTCGGTGTTCGGGATCACGCGGTGCACCATGTCGATGACGATGAACACCAGGAGCAGTCCGCCCGTGATGCCGGCAGCGGGTCCGCGCTCGCGTGTGAACTGCGATACGAACAGCGAGATCGCGCCGAACACCGCGCAGATCAGCACGAGGTTCCACCCGAAGACGAGGGCGTCGCCGAATCCGAACTCGGCCTTGAACTTCACGCCGCCGAGGTAAGCCAGCACACCGACGATCGCGCCCATCAAGAGCAGGGCGGCCCACATCGCCAGCGTCTTCTGCAGCGCGACCTGGAGTCGCGTCCTCGGCAGCGAGAGCAGCACGTCCAACGAGCCGCGGTCCTCCTCGCCGCGGAGCATGCGGCTGCCGGCCAGCAGCGGCCACACCGCCATGAGCAGGATGAAGATGCCGATCTTGAAAGTCGCGTAGCCGCCGATGGTGTTCGCCGCGACCGGGTCGGCGGCCCACTTGAACTGCGCCGCGAGCTGGGCGAGCTGAGCGCGCGCCGCGGGCGTGTTGATCAGCGTGCCGACGCTCGCCATCGGCGAAACGATCGTGATCCCCATGCCGATACCCCAGCCGAGGATCGCGACGCGGTAGTCGCGGAGGGTCTTGAGAAAGATGTTCTTAAGCAACACCGGCGGATTCCCCTTCGTAGTAGCCGAGGAAGACGTCCTCGAGGCTCGGTTCATAGCTGGTCAGGGACACCACCGGGTATTTCGCCGCGGCCTTGATCACCGCGTCGGCCGATCCCTGGATGGCGATTCGCACCGCGGATCCGCTGTCGAGCTGCTCGACCTTGCTGACGCCGTCGAGGCCGTTGAAGGTGTCGAGGGGCACCGGTTGGGCGAAGTGGATCGTCACTTCGTAGCGCTTGATGTCCTTCAGCTCGGCCACGCCGCCTATGCGCACGATGCGGCCGTCACGGATGATGCCGACGCGCGTGCAGGTCTTCTCGACCTCGCTCAGCACGTGCGACGACAGGAAGACGGTGCGGCCTTCTTCGCGCGCCTCCATCACCATCTCGTCGAACTGCTGCTGGTTCAGCGGATCAAGGCCGCTCGTCGGCTCGTCGAGGATGAGGACGCGCGGCTTGTGCATGAAAGCCTGGATGAGCACGACCTTGCGCTTGTTACCCGTCGAGTACTGCCGGAACTTGCGGCTCGTGTCGAGGTCGAACCGGTCGATCAGCGACTTCAGGTACGCCTTGTCGACGCCACCGCGCAGGTTGGCGAAGTATTCGAGGATCTGGCCACCGGTGAGGTTGTTGTCCAGCGAGGGCTCGCCCGGCACGTAGCCGACGATCTTCTTGATCTCGACCGACTTGTCCCACACGTCCAGGCCGGCGATCCGCGCGCTGCCGCCGTCCCCGTGGAGCAGGGCCATCAGAACGCGGATCGTGGTCGTCTTCCCGGCTCCGTTGGGGCCGAGGAATCCGAACACCTCGCCTTGGCCGACGTTGAACGAAACGTCGATGATGCCGCGCTTGGAGCCATAGCTCTTGGTGAGCTTTTCGACTTCGATGATGTCCGTCATTTGCCCCTCCTACCCGAACCACTCGCGAAGAGTGCTCTGGTCAACCATTTGAATCGATCCACGCGTAGAGCCGAGGATCCGCTCGAATGCCGTTGTGAAGCTGGCCATCGTCCGCACGGCATCCTCGTAGGAGATGGTGTTGGCCTGCCGGGCCAGGAACAGATCCGTGGCCTCGTCCTGCAAGCCGCCGATCAACGTCATCAAGATGAACGCCGTCTCGGCGGGCGACTCGACCGCGAAAACCTCTTCCGCGACGCCTTGCCGGACGATGCGCTCGACGACCGCGGCGACCTTTTTGATCATCGTGTGCCGGAGGTGCTCCCGGGCGATCGCGTTGTCGTCCGACTTCCAGACCTTGACGAACTGGAGCATCAGCGCCTTGTGCTCGGTCTTGAACTGCGCGATCCCGCCAAAGAATGCCTCGAGCTTGGGGATGGCCGCCCGCTTGGGGTCGTCGACGATGGGCCTCACCTGGGAAAGCGCTTGATCCGCGATCCGGTCGGTGATGGCCTCGAGCAGGGCCTGCTTCGAATCGAAGTAGTGGTAGAAGGCGCCCCTGGAGGCCCCGACCGCGTCGAGGACATCCTGGATGCTCATCTGGTCGTAGCCCTTGGTCGTCATGAGGCGTGTCGCGGCATCGACGAACGCCTCGCGGCGCACGGTGTGGGTCTCCAGATTCAACGTCCGAGCCATGCGCCCCATTATAACCGACCGACAGTCGGTTTATTTATTCGAGGCTATGGTGTTCGCCGAATGATCCCGAGCGTGTGGATGGCCACTGCGGACGACCTCGCGGCCGCGGCGCTGCTGCTCGACCGCTTCAACCGTGAGTACGACGAACCGACCCCAGGACCCCAGCGGCTGAAGGCCCGGCTGGAGCTGCTTGTCGAACAGGGTGACGCCGTGCTCCTGGGCGGCGAAGGGCCCGACGGCATCGCGTTGCTGAGGTTCCGCCCGGCCGTCTGGAGCGAAGGTTTGGAGTCCTACCTGGCCGAGCTGTACGTGGTTCCAGAGCGGCGGGGACGGGGCCTCGGCAGGGCGCTGCTGGAGAAGGCGATCGAGCTCGCGCGGGAGCGAGGCGCCGACACCATGGACCTCGGCACCAGCGAGGACGATGTGGTGGCGCGAGCTCTCTACGAGAAGCTCGGCTTCATCAATCGGGAAGGCGCGGACGGCGCGATCACCTACTTCTACGAGCGCGAGCTCTGAACATGGCTGTCGAAGCCGCGGGCATTGATGCCGTCCCGCGCGATGCAGCTCGCACCGAAGCGTGGTGGGTTTATTCCGCGATACCGATGCTCGCGGCGGCAATCGCCTTCTCCTGGTTGCTGTATGCCGACCTGCAGCGGCTTTATGGCCTGACGAGCGACGGGACGGACCTGGCCGCCTACCAGCACGCCGTCTGGAGCATCACCCGCGGCGAATGGGTGCACCTCGAGCTGATCCTCTTTCCGATCGCGGGCATCGAGCTGCTGTGGCCCAGCCCGATCGTGCTCGCGATCCTGTCCGCAGCGGGACTGGCGGCCGCCGGCCCCAGCGCCTATCTCCTTTTTCGCGCCCTTCTGCCCGCGGAACGCAAAGAGTCCGCCTTGCTTGCAGTCGCGCTCGCCACGCCGATCCCGTTCTGGGCCGCGACCCAGCAGGCCTCGCGCGCCTCGTTCCACCCGGAGAACCTGGCGCTCGCCTTCGTCCTGGTCGCGGCCTGGGCGGGACTGAGAGGCAGGCGCTCCCTCCTGTGGTCCTTCCTTTTCCTGGACCTGGCGTGCGGGACGGACCAGGCCTACACCGTCTTTGTCCTGGCGCTCCTTCTGCGCTCCTACGGCGCGGCCGAGATCAAGAAGCAGTGGCGCGTCATCCTGTATCTCGCAGTTTTCTGGTTCGTGGTCGGCGCGATCCTCGTCCACCCCACCCTACCCGGCTCGTCCCTGCCCGATGCGCTTCTCGTCACCGGCGGAATTCTCGCGTCGATGCTCGGACTGCCGTTGTTCGCACCGCGCTGGCTGCTGTTCGCAGTCCCGCCCCTGCTCGCGGTCCTGTTGAGCGAGCGTTACGTCCTTTTATTGATGTTCCCGCTCCTGGTCGCCGGCGCGATCGGCGCGAGACGCCTCATGACGCGCACGCCAGAGCTGCGGCCCGCCTCGGCAGTCGTCCTGGCGCTGCCGGCGCTGCTGGTCGGATGGGGTGACGGTCAGATCCCGCCTGCGCTGCTGGCATCGGACTGGGCCTACAGCCGGCCCAACGTCGTCGCTCAGCTGCAGACCGCGGCCGCGGTCATCCCGAAAGACGCGCCCGTCGACGCCGATGCATCGCTCGCCGTGTGGCTCGCCAACCGGCACACCATCAACGAATTTCCCGACAAGCTCGAGACAAGCGACTACGTGCTGATCGACATCCAGGCCGATAGGCTCGACTCGGGCGGGCGCCACGCCGCGCTCGACGCTCTCCCAACCGGCGGTCGCAGCCTCCTTTACGACGACGGCCGGTTCCAGGTCTGGAGCCCGGTGGGCGACTACTAAAAGGGACTCGTCACGTAGCCTTAAGGGTCACCATGGCGGTGGCAACGTCGGTTCGCGAGCGGCTCGATGCGCTCTTCCAGAAGCGGATCGTGATCTTCGACGGGTCGATCGGCGTGCTGCTCCAGCGCAAAGGTCTCGACGAGGCGGGCTATCGCGGCGAGCGTTTCAAGGACCACCCCAAACTCCTTCGCAACGACGCCGACATCCTGAGCCTGTCGCAGCCGGACATCGTGCGGCAGGTGCACCGTGACTACCTCGAGGCGGGCGCGGACATCGTCACCACCAACACGTTCACTGCGACTCGCGTCTCTCAGTCCGACTATGGCCTCGAAGACTTCGTCTACGAGATGAACCTCGCCGGCGCGCTGCTGGCGCGGAAGGCAGCGGACGAATACGAAGGACGTTTCGTCGCGGGTTCCCTGGGTCCGACGAACGTCACGCTGTCCGTATCACCGCGCGTCGACGATCCCTCGTATCGCGAGGTGACCTTCGAGCAGCTCCGCGACGGCTACGCCGAAGCCGCACGCGCGCTAGTAGAGGGAGGAGTCGACATCCTCCTGATCGAGACCATATTCGACACGCTCAACGGAAAGGCCGCGATCGCGGCGGTCAAGGAGGTCGCGCCGGACGTTCCGCTCTTCATCTCGATGACGGTTGTCGACCGCAGCGGCCGCAATCTCTCCGGGCAGACAGTCGAGGCTTTCTGGACCTCGGTCGAGCACGCGCGGCCCTTCGCCGCCGGCATCAACTGCTCGCTGGGCGCCACTGAGATGCGGCCCTACATCGCCGCCATGGCGCGGGTCGCGCCGGTGTACGTGACCTGCTATCCCAACGCGGGTCTGCCCAACGCGTTCGGCGGGTACGACGAGCAGCCGCCGGCGACAAGCCACCTCCTCAAGGAGTTCGCGGAAGCCGGTTACCTCAACGCCGCTGGCGGATGCTGCGGCACCGGCCCCGAGCACATCAGGCAGATCAGGGCCGCGATGGCGGACGTGCCGGCGAGGCGCGTGCCCCAGCTCGATGCGCGGACCAGGTTCAGCGGCCTGGAGCCTTTCGAGATCAGTCCTGAGGGGGGCTTCGTGATGATCGGCGAGCGCACCAACGTCACGGGCTCCATCCGATTCCGCCGCCTCATCGAGTCCGGCGATTTCGCCGGCGCGGCTCAGGTCGCGCTCGACCAGGTGAGAGGCGGCGCGAACCTGCTGGATGTGAACATGGACGCCGACCTCCTCGACTCCGAAGCGGCGATGGTCCGCTTCCTGAACCTCATCGCGACCGAGCCGGAGGTGGCAAGGCTGCCGATCATGGTCGACAGCTCCAAGTGGTCGGTGCTCGAGGCGGGCCTCGAGTGCTTGCAGGGCAAGGGCGTCTGCAACTCGATCAGCCTCAAAGAAGGCGACGAGGTCTTCCTCGAGCACGCGCGCAAGGTGCGCGAGCTGGGCGCGGCAGTGGTCGTGATGGCGTTCGACGAGAAAGGGCAGGCCGACACCGTGGAGCGCAAGGTCGCCATCTGCCGGCGTGCGTACGGGCTGCTGACGGAGAAGGCTGACTTTTCGCCCGAGGACATCATCTTCGACCCCAACGTCCTCGCCGTCGCGACAGGAATCGAGGAGCACTCGCAGTACGCCAAGGCGTTCATCGAGGCAACCCGCGAGATCAAGCGAGTGTGCCCAGGCGTCCGCGTGTCGGGCGGCATCTCCAACCTTTCCTTCTCGTTCCGCGGCAATGACCGCGTGCGTGAGGCGATCCATTCGGCCTTCCTCTTCCACGCGATTCGCGCTGGCCTCGACATGGGCATCGTCAACGCCGGGCAGCTCGTCGTGTACGAGGACATCCCCAAAGACTTGCTGGAGCTCGTCGAGGACGTGCTGTTCGACCGCAGGCCCGACGCGACCGAGCGGCTCGTGGACTTCGCGAAGTCCGTCTCAGGTGGCGGCTCGAAACGCGAGGTCGACCTTTCCTGGCGTGAAGGGTCGGTCGAGGAGCGGCTCGGCTACGCCGTGCTTCACGGCGAGGTCGAATACATAGAAAAGGACGCGGAGGAAGCGCGGGTCAAGTTCGGCAAGCCGCTGCTGGTCATCGAGGGCCCGCTGATGGACGGGATGAAGGTGGTGGGCGACCTGTTCGGGGCCGGAAAGATGTTCCTCCCGCAGGTCGTCAAGAGCGCTCGGGCGATGAAGCGCGCGGTGGCCTACCTGCAGCCCTACATGGAGGCGGAGAAGGAGGCTTCTGGCGACCAGCACCTCCGCGGCAGGCTGGTGCTGGCGACGGTCAAGGGTGACGTGCACGACATCGGCAAGAACATCGTCGGCGTCGTGCTCGCGTGCAACAACTACGAGGTCCACGACCTCGGCGTGATGGTGCCGGCGGACAAGATCCTCGATGTCGCGGTCGAGCTGGGCGCGGACGTGGTCGGACTTTCGGGACTCATCACGCCGTCTCTGGACGAGATGGTGGTCGTCGCGAAGGAGATGACGCGGCGCGATTTCCGCATCCCGCTGCTCATCGGAGGTGCGACCACGTCCAAGCAGCACACCGCAGTTCGCATCGCACCCGCATACGACGGGACGACGGTGCACGTGCTGGATGCGTCGCGAGTCATCGGCGTCGTGGCGGACCTGCTGGACGACGGCCGCAAGCCGAAGTTCGAGCAAGAGAACTTCGCGCTGCAGGAGAAGCTGCGCGCGCAGCACACCTCCTCGCGCCGGCCGCTGCTGACACTCGACGACGCGCGGTCGAAGAGGTTGCGCCTGCCCTTCGACGATCTGCCCAAGCCGCCGTTCGAGGGCAGGAAGGTCATCGAGCCTGAGCTCGCGGAGCTGCGCGAGTACATCGACTGGGCCTTCTTCTTCCACGCGTGGGAGCTGAAGGGCAAGTACCCGGCCATTCTCGACAGCCCGGCCCAGGGCGCCGCGGCACGCGAGCTGTTCGCCCATGCCCAGGAGCTGCTCGACGAGATCCAGCGCAAACGATGGTTGAAGGCGCGCGGGGTGTACGGCTTCTGGCCCGCGCACGCCGATGGCGACGACCTTGCGCTGGAGAACGGCGTGCGTTTTCCGATGCTCCGCCAGCAGGTGGACCACGGCGACGACAAGCCGTACCTGTCGCTCGCGGACTTCGTCTCGCCCCGCCACGACTCGATCGGCGCGTTTGCGGTCACGGCCGGCCTCGGCGTCGACGAGCTCTCGGGGCGCTTTGTCGCCGAGCACGACGACTACCGGGCGATCATGGTCAAGGCCCTCGCGGACCGCCTCGCCGAGGCGTTCGCCGAATACCTGCACGAGGTCGTGCGCCGGTCGTGGTACGAGTTCGGACCGAGGCACTCGAGCGACGAGCTCATCGCCGAGAAGTACCGCGGCATCCGGCCTGCGTTCGGTTACCCGGCGTGCCCCGACCACACCGAAAAGCGGACGCTGTTCGACCTGCTGGACGCGCGGTCCATCGGCATGGACCTGACCGAGAGCGGGGCCATGACCCCGACCGCCGCTGTGTCAGGCCTTTACTTTGCGCACCCGCAGTCGCGGTACTTCATGGTCGGCAAGATCGGGCGGGACCAGGTCGAGGACTACGCCCGTCGCAAGGGCATGACCGCGGCCGAGGTCGAGCGCTGGCTGCGGCCGAACCTGGCGTACGACAGCTGAAGGCCGAGGTTGATTCGTTAACCGACCGCGGTTAAGCTTCGACGCAACGGTCAGAAATCAGCAATGGAGGGGCCCATGCTGAAGAAACTTGCAAGCTTTGGTCTGGCGTTCGCGGTCGCCTCGGTGGCGGTCGGCGTCCGCGCCGTCCCGGCTTCAGCCCCCGCCGACGGCACCCTCTACGGAATTGCGTTCCCGTCCACCGTCGCGTCGATCGATCCGGCGTCAGGCACCATAACCACGCTCGTTTCCCTTTCTGGAGTCGGGCCTAACGCGCTTGTCCAGGCGATGGCGCCGGATGCCAAGAGCGGCCACCTCGACGCCCTGATCATGACCTGCACGTCATGCCCGAACGCGAAAGGCGGCGGCGGTCCGGTCTTCTTCCAGCTTGCGGTCGTCGATCCCGTTGCAAGATCAGTGTCGGCAGGCCCGATCTTGCTCCGGCCGATTAGCCAGAGCATCGCGGTCGACCCCAAAACTCAGTCCGTCTGGGGTGTTGTCGATTGCGACTTGATCGCCTGCGCTTCCTCCACCGTCGTGACCATCGATCCGGCATCAGGCACCGAGACTGACGTCGCATCATTGCCGTTCGCGGCTTTTTTCGACACCAAGGTCGCGTTGGCGCCAAAGTCCCACACGCTCTACGTCCTGACCTTCGCCGGCCAGCTGTTTGCCGTGGACACAGTCAGCGGGGCGGTCGTCACCGACCCCTCCCTCGGACCGAACATCACTGGGATGGCCGTCGACGCATCAAACGGTGACCTGTTCGTGCTGCGAGGCGGCCCTCAACCGCAGGTGGAACAGATCGACCCATCGACCGGCCATTCCACGGTCCTGGCCACGTTCAACGGCTTGGGGCTGAGCTCCGCAACGATCGATCCCAAGTCACACACACTGTTCGCAGAAGGGAGCGTCGTGGGGGGCTTCGAAGTCCTGTCGGTCAACGACCGAAGTGGTGCGGTGAGCACTGGTCCGCAGGTCATCCAGCTCCCCGGGCCGCTAGCATTCCTGCGCGACTAGAAACGAGGGGAGGGCGGCACACATGTCCACTGCAATCGCACGGCGAATCGGCGTGGTACTGGCGGCGCTGTCGGTCGCCGCTCTTCCTGCGATCAGTCA
>DASYZS010000061.1:0-23569 GCA_035945895.1 Candidatus Dormiibacterota bacterium
GGCAAGGGCATCGTGCCCGTCGAAGGCGAGCCGGTGGGCAAGCCGGCGGTCTATGGGGATGACCGTCTGTTCGTCTACATCCGAATGGACGCCGATCCGCCCAACCGGGCCGTGCAGGCCCTCGAGCGCGCGGGCCAACCCGTCGTGACCCTGACGATGCGGGACAAGCTCGACCTGGGCGGAGAGTTCTTCCGCTGGGAGGTCGCGGTGGCGATCGCCGGGTCGATCCTCGGCATCGATGCTTTCGACCAGCCCAACGTGCAGGAGTCAAAGGACAACACGAAAAAGGTCCTCGCGTCATTCAAGTCGCGAGGCAAGCTGCCCCCGGCGGAGTCGGTGGATGTGGCCAAAGCGAAGGCGGGCGTCGCCTCTTTGCTCAAGAAAGCGAAGAAGGGCGCGTACTTCGCGATCATGTCCTACACGGCGCGCACGCCTCAATCGGAGGCGGCTATCGCCGCGATTCGCGGCGCCATTCGCGACAAGACGAAGATCGCGACCACCGCCGGCTACGGCCCTCGCTTCCTGCACTCGACCGGGCAGCTGCACAAGGGCGGCCCGAAAACGGGCCTGTTCCTGCAGATCGTTCAGGACGACACGAAGGACGTGCCGATTCCGGGCCAGCCCTACACCTTCAGCGTTCTGAAGCAGGCGCAGGCGATCGGCGACCTGCAGTCGCTTACGTCGCGCAAGCTCCCGGTGCTGCGCGTGACGCTGGGATCGCATCCGGCGGCGGGTTGGCGGGCGCTGACGGCGGCCGTAAAGTCGGCGGTTCGCTGACCGTGGAAATCGGCTTCGTCGGCCTCGGCCGCATGGGCGGCAACATGTCGCTGCGTCTGCTCAAGAAGGGCCATCGCGTGATCGGCTTCGACCTGTCGCCGGCGGCGGTGCAGTCCTACGCGGGCCAGGGTACGGTGCCGGCCAAGGACTGGAAGGACTTCGTCGCGCACTTCCAAAGCAAGCCCCGCGTGATGTGGATCATGGTCCCGGCCGGCGATCCGACGACCCAGGCCATCAACACGCTCATTGAGCTCGGCGACCCCGGTGACATCATCATCGATGGCGGCAACACCAACTGGAAGGTCGCGCTCGATGACAGCAAGCGCGTCAACGCCAAGGGTCTGCACTACGTCGACGCAGGGGTGTCGGGAGGGATCTGGGGCCTCGAGTTCGGATACAGCCTGATGGTCGGCGCCGAGCCCGACATCTACGACCACTTGCTTTCGATCCTCAAAGACCTCGCGCCCGACGGCGGCGGCCTCGTGCACACGGGCCCGGAGGGCTCGGGCCACTTCGTGAAGATGGTCCACAACGGCATCGAGTACGGCCTGATGCAGGCGTACGCCGAAGGCTTCCAGGTCATGAAGCTCTCCAAGTCCTTCCCAGGGATGGACATGCGAGCGATCGCCGAGGCGTGGCGCGAAGGCAGCGTCGTGCGCTCGTGGCTGCTCGACCTGATCGCCCGCGGTCTGGCTGAGGACCCCGAGCTGTCGACCATCAAGGGCTGGGTGGAGGACACTGGCGAGGGCCGGTGGACCGTCGAGGTGGCCATCGACGAGTCGGTGCCGACGCCGGTGATCGCCGAGTCACTCTTCGCACGCTTCCGCAGCCGCATGGAGAACACGTTTGGTGACCGAATGCTCGCGATGATGCGGCAGCAGTTCGGAGGCCACTCGGTCGTGAAGGACGCAGCCTCAGAAAACAAGTGAAGGTCGAGGAGGCCGCCCCCAATCCACTAGCGCAGGGTCTTTATGACTACCGCATCGCCGACCCGGCGGTCATGGTGATCTTCGGCGCCACCGGAGACCTCAGCGGCCGCAAGCTTCTGCCCGCGCTCTACAACATGGCCAAGCAACGCTCTCTGCCGGCGGGGTTCGCCGTGATCGGTGCGGCAATGACCGAGATGAGCGACGACGACTTTCGCAAGACGGCATCCCAGAAGATCCACCAGTTCTCGCGCACGCAGCCGATCGACGACCGTGTGCTGGACGCGCTTCTCTCGAACCTCTTCTACGTCACCGTCGATTTCAGCAAGCTGGACGACTTCAGGACCCTCGGCCGCAAGCTGCAGGATCTCGACGCCACGAATCACATTCCGGGCAACCGAATCTTTTACTGCGCCACGCCCCCGCCGACCTATTCCCTGATCGCGGTGCAGCTGCAAGCCGCGGGGTTGAACATGGGCGATGGCTTCCATCGGATCGTGGTCGAGAAGCCGTTCGGGACCGACCTCCAGTCTGCGCGCGAGCTGACGCAAACGCTGCAGAAGGTCTTCAGCGAGGACTCGGTCTATCGCATCGACCACTACCTAGGTAAAGAGACCGTCCAGAACATCCTGGCCTTTCGTTTTGCGAACTCGATCTTCGAACCGGTTTGGAACACGAACCTCATCGATTCAGTGCAGATCACGGTCGCGGAGGAGCTCGGCATCGAGAACCGCGGCGCGTACTACGACCATGCCGGCGCGATGCGCGACATCATCCAGAACCACGGGCTGCAGCTCGTGACCCTGACCGCGATGGAGCCGCCGCTCGCCTTCGAAGCCAACGCCGTGCGCGATGAGAAGGTGAAGGTCCTGCGCTCGATCCGTCCGCTGATCGGCGAGGACATCGAACAGTCGACGGTGCGCGGGCAGTACACCAAGGGATGGGTGCTGGGCGAGCAGGTCGGTGGCTACCGCGAGGAGAAGAACGTCGCACCGGATTCGCAGACCGAGACGTTTGCGGCGATGCGAGTGTTCGTCGACAACTGGCGCTGGGCAGGAGTCCCGTTCTACATCCGTGCAGGCAAGCGGCTGCCCAAGCGCGTGACCGAGATCCGGATCCAGTTCAAGCGTCCGCCGCACCTCACCTTCGGCCGCGAGGCCATGAAGGAGGTCGACCCGAACGCGATCACGCTGCGCATCCAGCCGGAGGAAGGCATCTCCCTGAAGTTCGGCGCGAAAGTGCCGAGCGCGGGCCTACGCATCCGCAGCGTGACGATGGACTTCGAATACCTCACGTCGTTCCTCGTCGAGGCGCCCGAGGCTTACGAGCGGCTGCTCCTCGACTGCATGATCGGCGACCCGACGCTGTTCACGCGGGCCGACGAGGTCGAGGCGGCCTGGACCCTGGTTGACCCGATCGAAAACGCGTGGCGTGATGGTCGGCCCCCGCTGGGGATGTACGCCGCAGGCTCATGGGGCCCGGACGCGGCGGCGAAGCTTCTGCAGGCGGACGGACGAGAATGGCATCGCCCATAACCTCGAACCCGTCGTGGCACGGCGAGGACGTAACGATCGGCGACGTCCTGAGCGCGCTGGACGACATCCGTCATCAGTTCGCTCGGGCCGAGGTGGGCGACGACGAGCACCTCCATCCGCGCACCTGCGTCATGACCCTCATCGGGATCGCGCCCAACGACCAGGATGAGAAGGTGGCGAGCCTGACAACTCAGGCGATCGCCATGGAGCATCCCGCCCAGACCATCGTGATCCGCGAGGACGCGCCGGTGACCGGGCAGCGCCTGGACGCCTGGATCAGCACCGATGTGCGCCGGCCCGAGGCCACCTGCGCCGTTCAGTGCGAGCTGATCACGCTGCACGTCCGTGGGCCGGCCGAGGACCATCTCGCCGCGCTGCTCGACCCGCTGCTGGTCAGCGGCGTGCCGACGTACCTCTGGTGGCTCGGCACACCGCCCTTCGGCAAGGCGGAGCTGCTGGACGCATTGCGTATCTGCGATGGGCTGGTCGTCGACTCTGCGGCTTTCGACGAGCCATATCACTCCTTCCAGCGAATGTCGGGGATGCTCAAGCTGGCGCATCACCGCCTCGGCCTTGCCGACCTGCAGTGGTCGAGGCTGCGGCCGTGGCGGGAGACCATCGCGCAGTTCTTCTCACCAGTTGAGCGGCGTGCTCTGCTGAACGGAATCTCAGAGGTCGGTGTCGACTATGCCGGCGAGGGCCGAGGCAATCGGATCGTGGCCTCGCTGCTCGCGGGCTGGATGGCGTCGGCGCTGGGCTGGACGCTGCGGCGGGCGACGGCGGGAAGCGGGGGAGTCGTCGCGGCGCACTACGACTCGAACGGCCGCACGGTCGAGGTGGAGTTTCGCTCGATGCCCAGGGAGGGGCTCGCCCCCGGAGAGCTGAGCGTGGTTCGGATCGCCGGCGTGTCCCAGGGCACGACCTTCCGCCTCGGCGTGCACCACAATCCCGAGCGAGCGCGGTCGGCGGACGTCGAGTTTCCCGAGCGCCGGCGCACTGACACCGCCCGCGTTTTGCTGACCATGATCGAGATCGGCGAGGGCGATCCCCTCCGCCATGTCCAGCAGCTGGAAAGCGAGGATGAGGTGTCGCTGATCCTGGACCTGCTCTCGACCGGTACGCACGACGAGGTCTTCAACCGATCCCTCGCGGCGGCGGCCGAGCTGATGGCCAAGTTTTAGGCGGCCCGGTGGCTGAGTTCGTCGTCCTGGCGTCGGCGGAGGAGGTCGCGGAATCGGCGGCCGCGGAGATCGCCGAAGCCCTCTCCGGAGGCGGGTCGTTGGTCTTGACCGGAGGCACCTCGCCTCAGCGCGCGTACGAGCTGCTGGCTGAACTGAACGTGCCGTGGGGCCGCGTGTCGGTGCTTTTTGGCGACGAGCGCTGCGTCCCGCCGCTGGACCCCGAGAGCAACTATCGGATGGCAAAAAACAGTCTGCTCGATCGTGTCAATCCGGCCACCGTCTACCGGATCCCGGGCGAGCTGGGACCAGATGCAGGCGCGGACGCGTACGCGGAGGTCGTGGCTTCTGTCGCGCCGTTTGACTTCGTCTTGCTCGGCGTGGGGGAGGACGGCCACGTCAACTCGCTGTTCCCGGGACATCGGGCCTTGCGCTCGACGGCGCTGACGGTGGGCATTCACGACTCGGCCAAGCCTCCGGCTGAGCGCGTCACCATGACCTTCGAGGCGATCCGCGACGCGCGCCGGATCCTGATCATCGCGACGGGGTCGGGCAAGGCCTCTGCCGTGGCTGCCGCGCGACGCGGCGAGACTCCATCCGGGATGATTGCCAACGCACGATGGCTCATCGACCGCGCGGCCAACGGATCGAAGTAGTCCCATCGATTCTTTCCGCCGACCTCGGGCGCCTCGCCTCGCAGGTGCAAGAGGCGGATGAGGCGGGGGCGGATCGCATTCAGGTCGACATCATGGACGGACACTTCGTCCCGAACCTCACGTTTGGGCCGGGGATCGTCGCGGCGGTTCGGTCGGTGACCTCGCTGCCGATCGAGGCGCACCTGATGGTCGAGCGGCCCGAGTTGTTCCTCGAAGCCTTCTGTTCGGCCGGCGCAACGCTGATCGAAGTGCAGGTGGAGGCGACGACCTCTTTGTATCGGACCGTCCAGACGATTCACGAGCTCGGGGCTCGCGCGGGAGTGGCCATCAATCCGGCGACGCCAGTCGAGGACCTGCGCGAGATCCTGCCCTACATCGAGCTCGTGAACGTGATGACGGTCGAGCCGGGTTTTGGGGGCCAGAAATTCATTCCGCACTCGCCTGAGAAAATTCGCCGCCTTCGCGCGTTGTCTTCTGGGGTGGAGATCGAGGTGGACGGAGGTATCGACGCTTCCACGGCGCCGCTGGTCGTCGCCGCGGGCGCGACTGTGCTCGTAGCCGGCAATTCCGTCTACGGCCATCAGCGCGGCGTGGCCGCTGGCATCAAGGCGATCCGCGATGCAGTTGGCTGACGAGCTCAAGCAAGCCGCAGCCGACAAGGCTCTGGAGCTGGTTCAGGACGGGATGCTGATCGGGCTGGGCAGCGGGTCGACGGCGCGGCTTTTCGTCGAGGGGCTGGGCCGTCTGGTCGAGTCCGGCCTTAAGGTTCGAGGTGTGCCGTCTTCGCGCGAGACGGCGGAGCTGGCGGCGTCCCTGGGGATCCCGATCGTCACCGAGCTCGTCGGTCAGATCGACCTGACGGTCGACGGGGCGGACGAGGTGGACCCTGCTCTGAATCTCATCAAGGGCCGTGGGGGTGCGCTGTTTCGAGAGAAGCTGGTCGCGTCGGCCTCCAAACGCTTCGTGGTGGTGGTCGACGAGTCCAAGCTCGTACCCCAGCTTGGAGCTGGCGTGCTGCCGGTCGAGGTGCAGCCGTTCCTGTGGCGCTCCACGGCGGAGCGAATCGCCGCGTTGGGTGTGGGCCTGGTGATGCGGGGCGGGGAGGAGACACCGTACGAGACCGACAATCACAACGTCATCCTCGACCTGACCATCGATGGCGGGATCAAGGATCCGGTCTGGTTCGGCGCGGAGCTGAAGGAGATCACGGGCGTGGTCGAACACGGCCTGTTCCTCGGATTGACGGACACCGTGATCGCCGCCGGCCCCGAAGGCCCCAGGGCGATAGGCCGCCCGTCGGGCCGAGGGTGAGCTGCAACTAGATCGCTCGTAGCTGCATCTCACAGGCAGCAAGATGTCTGCAGCGCTGATGGATCAAGGGCTTCGAGTCGCGGACGCGGATTCGTTTTCGCGTCTGATCGAGCCCCTTCTCGATCCGGCGTACCGCCTGGCGGCGGTGATGCTCAGCGACCGAGGGGCGGCTGAGGACGCGGTGCAGGAGGCCGCGGTCAAGGCCTGGCGGAAGATCGGCCAGCTGCGTGGCGATGCGCCGTCACTCCGGCCGTGGTTCCTCGCGATCGTGGCCAACGAGTGCCGCATGTCGCGGCGGACGCGTTGGTGGTCGGTGCTGAAGTTCGGCGAGCTGCGGTCGGGCCAGGAGGTCGGCGAGAGCCAGACCGACCTTCATCGCGCACTGCTTCGCATGTCGCCCGAGGAGCGGCTGCCGTTGATCCTGCACTTCTACCTGGACCTGCCGCTGGAGGAGGTCGCGCGGACGTTGCGTGTCTCGCCCGCTGCCGCCAGGTCGCGCATTTACCGCGCGGCGAAGCGGCTGCGGGCCGATCTGACCGTGGAGGACGTGATCCGATGAGTGACGAGAGATTTCGCCGCGAGCTCAACCAGGTCTTCGAAGACGTGGCAGGCTCACCGAGCTCCAACTTGCGCAATCGCGTGCGCAGCGCAGTCTCGGCTGCGCCCGAGGCCCGTGGTCCGTACTGGATCGCGGCAGTCGCGGCGGCCGTCATGGCGGTCCTCCTCGTCGGCGTGCTCCTGGTTTCCGGGCCGCTTCGCGGATCGCATTCGCCGGTCGGCGGCGCGCACGCCACGGCTTCGCCCTCGCCTTCGCCTACCGGATCGCCGGCGCCGTCACCAGCCGCGTCTCCTACCGCAACGCCCTCTCAGCTCCCTGCCTTCGCCTGCGGCGGTGCCAACGCTTACACGTTCGGCAGCGGGCCATCCGTCGCTGACATCAGCGCCCTCCGGACTGGGTCGCACAGCGGGTATGACCGACTGACCGTCGAGTTCGCCAACGGCGCGCCCCATGACGTTCAGGTCGGCCAGCCGTTCTCAGGGACCACGTTCACGATGTCGCCAAGCGGGGTCCAGGCGACGCTGAAGGGTGACCACGGAATTTTGATCACGTTCCATGGCTCGGACCTGCACACGTCTTACAGCGGTTCGACGGACATCGTCACCGGCGACTCGACGATCGCCGAGGTCCGCCGGGTGCAGGACTTCGAGGGCGTCGTTCAGCTCGGGCTGGGGATCAACGGCGCGGGCTGCTACCGAGCCTTCTGGTTGACCGGCCCGGACCGCTTCGTGATCGACGTCCAGCAATCGGGCTAGCCGGCGAGGGCGAGACCACCCGGCCGGCTCTGGGCTTGAGCGGAAGAAGGTCCGGGGGCGTCGAGCACGGCCTGTTCGTGGGACGTGACGGACACCGTGATCGTCGCCGGCCCCGAAGCGGATCGTGCGCTAGGAAGAGCCGGCCTGTAACGCCGTCAGCCTCTAGCCGGCGCGCTGGCGCGCCTCATGTGCTGCTGCGGATCGACGCCTTCAAGCTCCATATCGTGCTGGAGCATTTCCCGAACGAGGTCCTCGAAGCCCGTCTTTGGTTGCCAGCCCAGGCGTTGTCGGGCTTTCGATGCATCGCCGCGCAGCTCCGGCACGTCGCTCGGCCGCAAATAAGCCTCGTCCACCTCGACATATCTGGTCCAGTCGAGGCTGCAAAGGGCAAACGAGGTTTCGACGAAATCGCGCACCGAGCGCGTGACCCCGGTCGCGATCACGTAGTCGTCCGGCTCGTTCTGCTGGAGCATCATCCACATCGCTTCGACGTAGTCGCGCGCGTGACCCCAATCGCGCTTGGCGTCGAGATTGCCGAGGCGCAACTTGTCGATCTTGCCGGCGAGGATCTGGGCTGCCCCCCGCGTGATCTTGCGGCTGACGAAGTTCTCCCCGCGACGAGGTGATTCGTGGTTGAACAGGATGCCGCTGCAGGCAAACAATCCGTGCCCCTCGCGGTAATTCACCGTCATCCAGTGCGCGTAAAGCTTCGCGGTCGCGTATGGGCTGCGTGGATGGAAGGCACTGCTCTCGTTCTGCGGTGGGGGTGTAATTCCGAACATCTCCGAGGTCGACGCCTGGTAGAAGCGAGTGGGCAGGCCTGTCGTCCGGATGGCCTCGAGCAATCGCGTCGTGCCCAGGCCGTCCGCGTCACCCGTGTACTCGGGTTGGTCGAACGAGATGGCGACGTGGCTCTGCGCTGCGAGGTTGTAGATCTCGTCGGGGCGGATGGTCTTGACCAGGCGGTTCAGGCCGCCTGAGTCGGTCATGTCGCCGTAGTGGAGAACGAACCGAGATCCTTCGGCGTGACTGGGATGTGCATGGGTCAGATGGTCAATCCGCACGCGGTTCATGGTCGACGAGCGCCGGACCATCCCGTGGACTTCGTAGCCCTTGTCGAGCAGAAGCTCTGCGAGATAGGAACCATCCTGACCGGTGATACCGGTGATCAGAGCGGTCGGGGCCATGGCAGCCGTGAAGTCTAGCCGCGATGTGTGTGCCCTCCCAACGGTCGACCGGGCGCTGCACAACCGCATCGCCGGGCGGAGCGTGTGCAGCCCGAGCCAGGCGACGTGCCTCTCATGTTCGGCAAAATCTCCTCAGGACGGGTCGCACGGTCGACCACGCGCTAGACAACTGCATCGCCTGGCGGAGCGCGTGCCGCCCGAGCAAGGCGACCTGGTAGCCACGTTCGGCACAATTCTCGAAGGACGGGTCGCCTAGCTTGGTCGAGGGCGCGGCACTGGAAATGCCGTAGGCCCGCAAGGGCCTCGTGGGTTCAAATCCCACCCCGTCCGCCATTTCCATCAAAAGCTCGGAGCGTGCGACGGCCGGAAGTTCGCCGGCAAAAGAACGAGCCAACTAGAGTTGCGCGTAACAAATCAAGGAGAGGCCCATGTCGACGCTAGCCTTTGACCCCGAGGAAACCACGCATTGGGAGCAGGTCCGGCCGCGCGAGGTTGCGCCAGAAACGTGGCGAAAGTTCGAAGGCTACGCCGCCGAGATCTTCGAGACCTTCGGCATGAACCTGCATACGCCCGGGACCGAGGCGACACCGACCAGGTTCCTCCGCGCGCTGTTCGAGGCGACCTCGGGATACGAAGGCGACCCCAAGCTGCTCACGGCGTTCCCGACCGAATGCCACGGTGGGCCGGATTGCAACATCAGCCAGGTCATCGAAGGACCGATCGAGTTCTTCTCGCTGTGTGAGCACCACGCGCTGCCGTTTCACGGCCACGCCTTCATCGGCTATATCGCGCACGAAGAGATCATCGGCATCTCGAAGCTGACCCGCCTCGTCCGCGTTTTCGCGCGCCGCTTCACAGTGCAGGAGCGCGTCGGCTTTGAAATCGCGGACGAGCTCGTACGGGTTCTCAAACCGCACGGAGTGGCAGTGCACCTCAATGCGATGCATCTCTGCACCCAGATGCGTGGCGTTCGGGAAAGCCACTCTCGGACGTGGACGTCCAACTGGCGCGGGAACTATGAGAACGATCCGCAGCTGCGGGCCGAGTTTCTGCAGACGGCGAACCTGCGGATGGACCACTGATCGAACCGTTCGAGGTTCTCTACGAGGCGCCCGATCTGCCCCGTTACGACACTCCGCGCGAGCTAGCCGAGCTCTACGGCTCGCTCGGGTTTGCCCGCCGCGTCATCTACTCGAATTTCGTCACGTCGCTCGACGGTGTGGTCGCGCTAGGCTCGGAACCTTCCGCGGGGTCGATCATCAGCGGACGAAACGAGGGCGATCGATTTCTCATGGGGCTGCTGCGGGCGTGCGCCGACGCGGTGCTCCTGGGGGCGGGCACACTCAGAGCCACGCCCGGTCATCGCTGGACCGCAGATCACATCTTCCCGCGCATGGCGCGGAGTTTTGCGGACCTGCGGGCGCGTCTTGGACGGAAACCACAGCCCCGTCTCGTCCTGATCACAGCCTCGGGCGATTTCGACGCATCCCATCCCGCGGTGGTTGACGGAGCGATGATCATCACTACCAACCAGGGGGCCACTGTGCTGGAGGGAAAACTTCCGGACTCGGCTGAGGTGCTCACGATCGAGAAGAACGGTCGCGTTGATCTCCAGCACGCGGTCCGTGAACTGCGGAGTCGCGGCTTCGACGTGCTCCTGACCGAAGGTGGGCCGCACCTCACGGGTGACCTGGTTCGCGCGGATCTTCTCGACGAGGCGTTCGTGACCATCTCACCAGTCATTGCCGGCCGAGACGTAGAAACCCGGCTGGGAATGGTCGCGGGCGCCGAACTGCTGCCGGGCCGTAACCTCTGGAGCCGGCTCCTGAGCGCCCGACGCAACGGAGATTTTCTTTTTCTGCGCTACGGGTTGCGCCGCTAGGCGCAGCTCGTTTCCGAACCGAGCAGCAGCGGCGCCGACGCAGCCACTGCAGGCGTTTGTGACACCGCAACAAGCGCCCCGGATTTCACTCCGCTGGGGATGCTGACCGACAGGTGGTCAGTTGGGATGGAGACGATGTAACCGGACGCGGGCGTTGTTGTGCCGGCCCCCGGCAGATCGGTGGTCTGGCCAGTGCACCTGTCGAAGAACTTGAGGATGTACGAAGTCTGCGTGCTCTTCTGCACCGCGGTGAAATACATCGCCACCTCGAGCTTGCACGCGCTGAGGTCACAGACCGAAGCGCTCTCGGGGGACGACCCTGGGATGGTGCACGGCGAAGAAGGCGCGCAGATCTGGATCGACCTCACCGGGTCCGCGCTCGCGGGGCCGAATGTCGTCGGTACAGCCAGCGGACCCTTGCCCGACGGCGTTGGCGACGTACGAGGTGTACCGGTTGGGTGCGTGGACGGAGTGGCCGTCGTCCTCGCGATTGGGTTGCCTGCGCCCCGGCTCGAAAACACCTTCACGCCAACGAACCCGAGCAGCAGCACGATGACGACGGCGACTGCGGCCGGAACCAGCCACGCTGGACGCTCCGCAAGGATCCCTCCGCCGGCCGGTGGCCGCGCCACGGTGGGCCTGCGCACCGGTGGCGGCGTGGTGATTCGCGACGGCGGTGCCGGCGTGGGATAGCGCGATGGCTCCGCGACGACCATGCCGCCGCCGAGCGGTTCCGCCGGCACAGCTGCCCCTGGCTTCCACACGGGCTGCTCCATGGGCGTCCAGGTCTGTTCCGGCTCACGCGGCGCGGGGACGGCAGCTGGAGGCGCTGGGGCAGCGGGGCTCGGTGGCGCCGTTGAGAAGGCGGAGGCAGGTGGCGAGGTGGAGAAGGCGGGCGCGGGCGGAGGCGTCGCCGGCTCCCAGGTCGGCACCGCAGGCGGTTTGGGAGGCTCAGGAGGCGCTACAGGCGGCTCCACCGCCGGCTCCGGCGGCGCCACACTGGCGGCCGAGGCTTCGGCCCAGGTCGGGACGGCCGGAGACGGAGTCGACGGAGCGACCGGGGGCGGCGGCTCGATCGGGGGCGGGGGAGCTGGAGGTGGCGGAAACGTGATCGCCGGGATCGACGGATAGGTCTGCACCGGCCGGTCGGGAGCTTCGTATGAGGCCGGAGAACGGACAGGCGTGTCCTCGCGGCGCGGCCCGGGGGCGATGTAGGGCGCCGGTGCAGGCGGCGTCGCAGCCGGCAGCGGCTGACTGGGTCGCGGCTGCGTGACGACTGTCCCTGGAGGCAGGAACGGTGTGATCGGCGGCATCTCGCGCCCGCCGGACCGCGTTGCGAGCTCCGACTGCGCCGCCATCCCGCGGTCGGGTGCAAGCAGGGCCGCGGCCATCTCGCGCAACGCGCCCTGAGCGCGGTCTGCTGAAGGCCCCATCGCGCCGCTTGCCATCGAGCGCATGGTCACGACCAGTCCCGGTGGGATGTTCGGCGGCGCCGGCGCTCCCGCGGGATCGACGCCGAACGCCGCGCATACCGCCATGCCACACGAGCGCACGTCGGCCCGCAGGTCGCTCTGCGACGGCGCGCCTCGAACCGCCGCGGCCGGATGCCCCGCGAGGCGCACCTCGCCGTTCGCCGTGACCCGCACGGCGGTCGCGCCGAAACCTCCCATCGCGATGCCGGCCTCGTGCAGGGCCGCAACTCCGGAGAGCACGGCAGCCCCGAGAGTGGCGGCGGCAGGCGGTGTCAGTGGCCCGCGGGAAAGGATCGCGGTGAGCGGCGTGCCCTCATTGGGCTCGACCGCGACCCACACGCCGTTGTTGTCGGTGCCAAACGCCAGGACCGGCGACAACGCGGGGTGGCGACGCTCGTAGAGACGCTGGAGCCTTGGGACCGCGGCTATCGCCTCGGCCTGACCCACCTGGATCTCGTGCACCACGGCGGGCTTTCCGCTCTTGAGGACGACCTTCCAGCCCTGGGCTCCGCCAGGCGCTACGAGTTCAATCAGCTTCGGCTTCGGCTCGGTCTCGGGCATTTAACGGTGCATGGTACCCTTCGTGCACATGGCTTACGTCATCGTCCAGCCGTGCATCGATGTCAAGGATGCGTCATGCGTCGAGGTCTGTCCTGTCGACTGCATCCACACAGACGACGCCGCGAACATGTACTACATCGACCCCGACGAGTGCATCGACTGCGGCGCTTGCGTCGATCCCTGTCCGGTCGACGCGATCTTTCCGGAGGATGAAGTCCCCGAGCAGTGGCGCAACTTCATCCAGATCAACGCGGACTATTTCAAAAACCGGTAGCGGCACTGTTCGTTCAACGGATTGGCTAAGCACGCCGTAACGCTCATCCCCGGCGACGGTGTGGGGCCTGAGATCTGCGAGGCCTCCGTCCGCGTCCTCGAAGCCACCGGAGTCGAGTTCGAGTGGGACGTCCAGCAGGCCGGCGAGGGCGCGATCGCGGAATTCGGCACTCCACTCCCGGAACACGTCCTCGACTCCGTCCGCAAGAACAAGGTGGCGCTGAAAGGTCCGATCACGACCCCGGTCGGGAGCGGGTTCCGCAGCGTCAACGTCGCGCTGCGCCAGGCCCTCGACCTCTACGCGCTGGTCCGCCCGGTCAGGGCGTACAAAGGCGCTCGCAACCTGCGCGACGACCTCGACTTCATCATCGTCCGGGAGAACACCGAGGACATCTACGCGGGTCTCGAGTTCGAGAAGGGCACGCCCGATGCCTCCCACCTGATCGAGGAAATTTCAGGGCTGCTTAAGAAAAAGATCCGCCCGGACAGCGGCCTCTCCATCAAGCCGATCTCTGTCACCGGCAGCGAGCGGATCGTGCAGTTCGCTTTTGACTACGCGCGGCGCAACGGCCGGCGGAAGGTCACTGCGGTGCACAAGGCCAACATCATGAAGCACACCGACGGGTTGTTCCTTGCGGTCGCACGAGACGTCGCGTCGCACAACACCGACATCGAGTTCGAAGACCGCATCGTCGACAACATGTGCATGCAGCTGGTGCTGCGGCCGAAGGAATACGACATCCTCTGCTGCCCGAACCTGTACGGCGACATCATCTCCGACCTTGGCGCGGGCATGATCGGCGGACTCGGGCTCGCGCCTGGCGCGAACATCGGGAGCAACGGCGCGGTCTTCGAGGCGACCCACGGAAGCGCGCCCAAGTATGCGGGGCTGAACAAGGTCAACCCGATGGCCGTGATGCTGTCGGGCGTGATGATGCTGCGCTACCTCGAGGAGACCGCCGCCGCCGATGCGATGGAGAAGGCGATCGCCAACGTGATCGCGCTGGGCAAGAACGTGACCTATGACCTGAAGGAGAAGCGCGACGACCCGACCGCGGTGGGGACGTCGCAGGTGGCGGACGCGGTGATCGCCCAGATGAAAGCGGGCGCGTAGACGGCCGAAACCCCGGAGCTGCGGCGGCTGAGCGTGCTCTGGGGGGAGCACACTCATACGGCGTCTCCCGTGGCCGGCCGTGACTCGAGGGAGCAAGAGGTCGCCCTCTATGCGTCGTGGGTCGGCAGCGTCGTCGATGTTGTGCTCCGCCAAGGGGCGCTGGATCCCAACCTTCGCAAGATGCTCGACACCCGTCGCGCCGAGGGGAACCAGCGCCTGTTCCGGGCAGCAGGTGAGCTGGGCGAGCCGGTTCGCTCGTATGTGGCGAGGCTGATCGCGATCGAAGACCTGCTGGCAGAATTGCCGGTCACATGAAGCGATTCGTCGTCGTGGCTGTGGCCCTGGTCGCGTGCAATCAGACCGCCGCTCCCGTCGTGTCTACCGGAGTGGCATCGGGCACGCGCGAGCTCGTGGCCGCGCCCGACTTCACGGACCAGCCATCTTTCTCCGATCGCACCGGCCGGCTGCCTGTGCTCAGCCTCCAGAACCTCTTCCATCCGAAGTACGTGGTGCCCACCGACCCGAGCCGGATCCGCACCCTGCTCGTCACAGGCGACGTCATCCCGGCGCGAGGGGTGAACTACTTCGCGACCGTGCGCCACGACTTCCTGTGGCCGTTTCGCCCGACCGCCGCCTACACGAAAAGCGCCGACATCACGTACATCAACCTCGAGACGCCACTGTTCGCGGGCTGTCCCGTCGATCCCAACTCGGGCTTCACGTTTTGCGGTGATGCCCGATTCGTCGACGGGCTCACGTACATGGGGGCGAAGGTCGTGAACCTTGCCAACAACCACACCTCGAATTACGGCGCCCAGGGGATCAACCTGACGACGCAGCTGCTCACCCAGCACGGCATGGAGGTCTCCGGTCTCGGCCCTGTCGCGGTTGTCGAGGTGCGGGGGATCAAATTTGGGTTCATAGGCTTCAACGGTGTCGGCCGCGCGATCGACAAGGCCGCCGTGAAGGCCAGCATCGAGTTCGCACGCCAGCAGGCGGACATCGTTGTCGTCCAGTTCCACTGGGGCAAGGAGTACGAGCGGCAGCCGATGCCCGACCCGCACGTCCCAACTCCCGACGATCCGGTGGAGATCGGGCACGATGCCATCGACTGGGGCGCGGACATAGTCATCGGCAACCATCCGCACTGGTACCAGGGGATCGAGATCTATCGCGGCAAGCTCATCACCTACGCGCACGGGAACTTCGTTTTCGACCAGATGTGGTCCGAGGAGACGCGGGAAGGAGTGATCGGCACCTACACCTTCTACGGCACGCAGCTCGTCGCGGCGACGTGGAAGGCGTACCGGATCTACGACTACGGGCAGCCCGTGTTCATGAATGCGCAGGACTCGGCCACCGTCCTCCAGACGATGGAAGCCGCGAGCGACCAGCTCGCGACGCGGCTGCACGAACCGACTACGTCGCCCGTCCCATCGCTGCCCGGTCCGCCGGCGATGGCGCCGATACACGCTCCCACTTAGATAAAATCCGGGCAACATCCCAGCACACGTTCCAGCACAACGATCCTTCACGCGCGCCCGGCGACGAAAACGCCGCGAGCAGCTGACGTTTTTTCTGTCGGCCGGCGTGATCGCCGCCGCGATTGCCACAACCGTCTATGTGGCGCACAACCGGACCGCACAGTTTCAGTTCAACCTCCAGAGTTCGACCGCGCCCGCGCCCAAGACGTTCGATCACTTCGACTTTTCCACGTACTGGCTCGCGACGCACGGGCAGCCCGCGCTTCCAATCCGCGCGCAGGCCGTCTACCTGGTCGATCTCGACATGCGCCAGGTGTTGTGGCAGCGTGACGCAGAGACGTCGCGGGCGCCCGCCAGCCTGACCAAGCTCATTACCGCGATGGTCGCGGTCGACGACGCCGGTTCGCTGGACCGCGTCGTCGAGGTCGTTCCGGACGCGACGAAGGTGGTGCCCAGCGTGATGGGCCTCAGCGCGGGTGAACGGCTTTCCGTGCGCGAGCTCCTGTATGGGCTGTTCCTCGATTCAGGCAACGACGCCGCCGAGGCGCTCGCCTCCGGTATCGTGCCGCGGGATCGCTTCATCCGGCAGATGAACCAGAAGGCGAAAAGCATCGGGCTGGCGGCTTCTCATTTCGTCAATCCCAGCGGCCTCGATGCTCCCGGGCACGGCATGTCGGCGCGCGACCTCGCCCACACGGCGGCGTATCTCGACACCTACTACCCGAACCTCGCCGCCATCGCCGACACCAAAGACATCGCCATCGCCGCAACGTCCAAGCACAAGGCCTTTTATCCGCACAACGTCAACATGCTGCTCTGGACTTACCCGGGCGCAACCGGCTTGAAGACGGGCCTAACGGACAACGCGGGCGGGTGCACGGTGGCGACCGCGACCCGAGGAGGCAGGCACCTGATCGCGGTTGTGCTGAACGACACCGGGCGATCGCCGAGCGATGCCGCGGTGCTGCTGGATTACGGGTTCAGCGTGCACCCGACCCAGGCCTTCGGGCCCTGGTCAAGCGTCCCAAACTAGACTTCGAAGCGATCGTGACGAAGCTCACTGGGCTCTCTGCGCTCGAGGTGCTCGACTCACGCGGCAATCCAACAATCGCGGTCACCGCGCATACCGAGAGAGGCACCGGACGCGCCATCGTGCCCTCCGGTGCGTCGACCGGGGTGCACGAGGCGGTCGAGCTGAGGGACGGCGATCCGAAACGCTACGGGGGCAAGGGCGTCACCAAAGCCGTGGCCAACGTCGAAGGCGAGATCGCGCGCCGTCTCCGGGGCTTCGACGTCGAGGACCAGAACGCGGTCGACGAGGCCATGATCGAGCTGGACGGCACGCCGAACAAATCGCGCCTCGGAGCCAACGCCACGCTTGGCGTCTCGCTTGCGGTCGCGCACGCTGCCGCAAACGTCAAGGGCGAGCCGCTGTACCGGCATCTCGGCGGCCGTGAGGCTTCGCTCCTTCCGCTCCCGATGGCGAACATCCTCAACGGCGGTGCCCACGCGGACACGTCTGTGGACTTGCAGGAGTTCATGGTGTGTCCCGTAGGAGCGCCGAGTTTCAGCGAAGCGATCCGTGCGACCTCGGAGGTCTATCACGCGCTCAAAGCCGTCCTGAAATCGCAAGGTCTCGCGACCGCCGTCGGCGACGAGGGTGGATTCGCCCCCGACCTGCGTTCCAACGAGGATGCCTTGAAGCTCATCGTCGAAGCCATTCGCAAGGCGGGTTATGAGCCCGGCAAAGACGTGGCCATCGCCCTCGACCCGGCGGCGAGCGAGTTCTACAAGGACGGCCGGTACGTCCTCAAGGGCGAGGGACGTGCCCTGGACGCGGCGGCGCTGCTCGAGCTCTACCAGGACTGGAGCGCCCGCTATCCCATCGTGTCCATCGAGGACGGGATGGCGGAGGACGACTGGGAGGGTTGGAAGCATCTGACCGATTCGATCGGAGACAAAGTGCAGCTCGTGGGCGACGACCTCTTCGTCACCAACGTCGCCCGCCTCAAGGAAGGGATCGAGCGTGGCGTCGCCAACTCGATCCTCATCAAGGTCAACCAGATCGGCACGCTGACCGAGACGCTCGAGGCGATCGACCTGGCGCGCAAGGCTAGGTATTCGGCGGTCATCTCCCATCGCTCGGGTGAGACCGAAGACACGACCATCGCCGACCTCGCGGTGGCAACCGGCGCGGGCATGATCAAGACCGGCGCCCCCGCGCGGTCGGACCGGGTCGCCAAGTACAACCGCTTGCTGCAGATCGAGGCGGAGCTGGGTGAAGCCGCGGTTTATGCCGGTCGCACAACGCTAAAGAAGTGAAGCCGGCGTCTCGCGCCGTCCATGCGGGCCGCGAGCTGGGGGCGCGGAGCCCGCTGGCGCCGGACATCAGCGCCGCCTCGGTCCACGTGTTCACCGACCTCGACGACTACGACGCGGTCGCGCGAGGCGAGCGCCCCGGTTACTACTATGGGCGAAACACCAACGCCAACCGCGACATGCTCGAGCGGGCCGTCGCCGAGCTGGAAGGAGCGGAGGCGGGCGTCGCGACGGCGTCGGGAATGGCCGCAATCCATGCGTTGATCTCAGGAACTCCATCGCGCATCGTCGCCTCGCGCGAGGCATACGGCGGGACGCTGGCCATGCTGAAGCAGGACTTGCAGCCCGCCGGATTCAATGTGGAGTTTCTTGATCTCAACGACATCGCCGCCGTCGAACGAGCGAATCCGAGCGTGATCATTGCGGAAACGATCACCAACCCACTGTGTCGAGTCGTCGATCTCGAGGCGCTGGGCAATCTCGCGCGTGAGATCGAAGCGTTCCTGATCGTAGATAACACGTTTGCGACGCCCCTCCTTTGCCGGCCTCTCGAACTGGGCGCCAACGCCGTCTTGCACAGCGCTACCAAATATCTCGGCGGGCATTCAGACCTCGTCGCGGGCGTTGTCGCCGGTCGCAAGACTCTGATCGACAGCGTGCGTGCCCGCGTGTCGCGCACCGGCGCCACGCTGGGACCGTTCGATGCCTGGCTCACGCTTCGCGGAATCCGGACGCTAGACGTCCGCATGAAGCGGCACACGGAGAACGCGATCCTGCTGGCAAAGGCGATGAAGTCGATGCCGGGCGTCCGCTACGTCCACCACCCACTGCTCGAACCCTCGCCGACTTACCCGATCGCCAAACGCATCCTGCCCAATGGCTCCGGCGGGATGATGGCGTTCGACCTGGCAGGTGACCGCGCGGCGGTCCAGCGCATGATCAAGCGCTTCGAGCTGGTGACGTTCGCGGCGAGCCTCGGCGGCGTGGAGACGACGATCAGCTATCCCGAAATCACCTCGCACCGATCCATGAGCCTGGGTGAACGCATCGAGCTCGGCATTGGCCCCGGCACCGTGCGCGTGTCGGTCGGGCTTGAGGACCCCGACGACATCGTCGCCGACTTCACCCAGGCCATCGCGCAGTAGAGCTTGGCCGCTTCCACGCTGCTGCAGCTGATCGAGGTCGTCGTGGGGGCGGCCTTTCTACTGTTCGGAGTGCTCAAGCATTCAGGTCCTTTCGCGTTGGTGGGCGGAGGGTTCCTGATCGGGCTGGCCATAGCGGCCATCCTCGCGCCGGAGGGCGGGACCATCTACCGCCGGTCTTTCATCGGTTACGCCGTCGCCGGCATGTTCGTGCTCGGAGGTCTCATCCTCAACCACCTGCATCCCTAACCTTGAGGACGATGCGGTCGACAGGAACTCCGGGGATCACCAAGCTGGTCGGCAACACACCGCTTTTGCGTGTGCGCCTTTTCGAGCGGGAGTTTCCGCACGTCGAGGTCTACGCCAAGGCAGAGTGGTTCAACCCTGGCGGCTCGGTCAAAGATCGCGCTGCCCTGGCGATGATCGAGGACGGTGAGCGCAGCGGCGCGCTGACTCCAGGCACGAGCATCATCGACTCGACCTCCGGCAACACCGGGATCGCGTATGCGCTCATCGGCTCCGCAAAGGGATACCGTGTCAAGCTCGTGATGCCGGGCAACGTGAGCGCAGAGCGCAAGGCTCTGGTCGGCGCCTACGGCGCCGAGATCGTATACAGCGACCCCCAAGAAGGGTCCGACGGAGCGATCCGCATGGTGCGCGACGTCGTGGCGAGGGAGCCGAACAGGTACTTTTACCCCGACCAGTACTCCAACCCCGCGAATCCCCGCGCGCACTACGAAGGGACGGGCGTCGAGATCCTCGAGCAGACCCCGGGGCGGATCACGCATTTCGTCGCGGGCCTCGGCACGACGGGGACGTTCGTCGGCACGTCGCGCAGGCTCAAGGAGCACGACGCTTCAATCAGGACGATCGCGGTGCAGCCCGAGGACGCGTTCCACGGTCTCGAGGGCCTGAAGCACCTTCCGACGGCGATCGTGCCGCGCATCTGGGATCCCACGCTGGCAGACGAGGTCTGGGGCTGCCCGACCGAGCCCGCATATGACCTGGCGCGCGAGGTGGCCCGCAGCGAGGGCTTGCTGGTCGGTCACTCGAGCGGCGCCGCGCTGTGGGCGGTGCGCAAGCTGGCCGCCACGATTCGTGAGGGAGTCGTCGTCACCGTGTTCCCCGACTCGGGCGATCGCTACCTCTCAACAGGTCTCTACGGTCGCATGAAATGAAAATCCATGGTCCGGCCCTCGAAGCCATACGCGCGCATGGCGCCGAGGGTTACCCGCACGAGATCTGCGGAATCATGGTCGGTCCGCGTGGGGACCGCACCGTCACCGAGGTCAAGCGTGCCCGCAACATCGTGGTCGATCGCGCTCGCGACCGCTATGAGATCGACCCCCGCGACCACATCCGCATTCAGCGCGAGGCGGATGCGGCCGGCCTCGACATCGTCGGCTACTACCACAGCCATCCCGACCATCCCGCGCAAGCGTCTCGTTTCGACACCGAGCGCGCGTGGTCGGGATACGTGTATCTGATCGTCGCGGTGAACGAGGGCAAACCCGTCGATGCCAACGCGTTCGTGGCCGACAACGACGGCGGCCCATTTCATGCCGAGCCGCTGGAGGTCGTTTGACCCTTGGCACGGCCCATCGTCGCGATCATCGGTCGACCAAACGTCGGCAAGTCGACCCTCTTCAACCGCCTGATCGGACAGCGCAAGGCGATCGTCGACGCGCAGTCAGGCCTGACACGCGACCGCCTTTACGGAGTCGCCGAGTGGCGCGGCCGAGAGTTCTCGGTGGTCGACACGGCTGGACTGGACCTCGACTCCGCAAAAGACGCGTCGCGCGCGGCGATCGAGGCGCAAACCAGGATCGCGATCGACCAGGCCGACGTCATCCTCCTGCTGCTTGATGTGCGGCAGGGCCTGACGCCGATCGACCGCGACATCGCCCAGATGCTGCGGCGCTCGAAGCAGAAGGTGATCGTCGCCGCCAACAAGGCCGACTCTCCGACCGAGCGCCACTTTGCCCACGAGCTGCTAGCCCTCGGCTTTGACGAGCCGTCTTTGATCTCGGCCCAGCACGGGTTGGGGGTGGGGGACCTGCTCGACAGAGTGCTCGATGCGCTCCCGACCGCCGAGCCAGAGGCGCAGGGGGAGCAGGCCGACCGCCTCGCCATCATGGGTAGGCCGAACGTCGGCAAGTCGTCGCTGCTCAACGCACTCCTGGGCGATGAACGCGCCCTCGTCAGCCCAACCCCGGGGACGACCCGCGACCCGACCGACACGGAGCTCATCTTCGATGGAGTCCCCGTCGTCCTGGTCGACACCGCGGGCATCCGCCGCAAGTCGTCCAGTCGGGATCGGCTGGAGCGCTACAGCCTGCTGCGCGGAATCCACGCGATGGAGCGCTCGGACGTCGTGCTTCTGGTGATCGACGCATCGGCGGGCGTGCTGGCCCAGGACCAGCACGTCGCGGGCTACGCGCTCGATGCCGGCAAGGGCCTCGTCATCGTCGTGAACAAGATCGACCTGGTCGAGCCGGATATGCGCAAGGCCGCGTTCTGGCGCAAGGAACTGGCCCGCCATTTCAAGTTCGCCACGTACGCTCCGGTAGCGGCGGTCTCGGCGAAGACCAAGGAGGGGATCGGGACCCTTGTGCCCACCGCGCTCGAGGTGGTCGGGCAGAGGCGGCTCAAGATCCCGCCGAGCGAGCTGAACCGCGTACTTCGCGAGGCGTTCCAGGAGCACCCACCGCCGTCCTACAAGGGCAAGCGCCTGCGGCTGAGCTACGCCACACAGGCAGGGGCCGAAGCCCCGACCGTCGTGATGTTCGTGAACGACGTGGGCCTTTTGCACTTTTCGTACAGGCGCTACCTGGAAAAGAAGATCAGGGACCGCTTCGGCCTGCTCGGAAACCCGCTGAAGCTTGTGCTCCGCGCCGCAAAATAGGCGACCTTACATTTCGCTTGCAGATGTAAGACACGCGCCTGATTCGAGCGCAGTTATTACATATGTAATGGCCAAGGCGATGAGCTCCAAGATCATGGTCGTCGACGACGAGAAGCACATCCTCGAGCTGGCGCGCCTGTACCTCACACGCGAGGGCTACGAAGTCGAGGGAGTGGGGGACGGGGCGCAGGCCGTGGCCCGGTTCGGCCAGGTCAAGCCCGACCTGGTGATCCTCGACATCATGCTGCCCGGCACCGACGGCCTGACGATCTGCAAGGAGATCCGCAAGCAGAGCCAGGTGCCGATCATCATGCTGACCGCGCGCGACGAGGTTACCGACAAGGTTGTCGGCCTCGAGGTCGGCGCCGACGACTACCTGACCAAGCCTTTCCATCCCCAGGAGCTGGTGGCCCGAGCCAAGGCGCTGCTCCGCCGCGCGCGCATCGAGCCCGACCTACCCAGGCTCGTCCGCGCGGGCAAGCTCGAGGTCGACATCGAACGCCACGAGGTCCGGCACGGGACCGAAAAAGTCCAGCTCCGGCCCAAGGAGTTCGACCTCCTGGCCCTCCTCGCGCGACATCCGGGCCGCGTGTTCCAGCGGAGCGAGCTGCTGGACCTGGTCTGGGGCTATGACTTTCCCGGCTACACGCGCACGGTCGACGTCCACGTCCAGCAGGTTCGCGAGAAGCTGGCCGCGGCGAAGATCACCGACCCCAGCATCCAGACCGTCTGGGGCGTCGGATACCGCCTGGAGCTGGCAGGCACCTGACACTGCGACTCCGGCTGCTCGCCGCCGCCGCCGGCATCGTTGCCGTGAGTCTGCTCCTCGCGGGCGCGCTGACCTGGGTGATGGTGCGCAATCTCGAAACCCAGAGCGTCCAGGAAGAGCTCGACCGGCAGGTGGCCTCGGCCGCGACGGCGGTGCGCAGCCAGGAGTGCCTTCAGCCCAATATCGCCGGCACCACACTCTGCCGGCCTGATTCCTCCAACGACTTCATCGAGCGCCTGAACCAGCACGCGCCCCAGCTCGGGAGCGAACGTCTCCTGCTGCTCGACAACGAGCGCTACGTCGTGTACGACAGCGGCGGCGGCACGATCGGCACCCAGATCGCTCTGACGCAGTCGCGCCACTTCAGCGGTGTGCTCGAGGCGGCCGCGCCGCTCGGTGACCAGAACTACCTGGCCGCGGCGGTCAGGCTCCCCGGCAAGCGAATCGATCCCCTCGGCGCGTCCTACGTGATGCTCGCCCAGCCAGAGTCCTTCGTCGCCACGGCAGCGGCGGGCGACCTCGCCGGGCGGCTGCTCGAGGCAGGTGGTGCGGCGCTGGTCGTGGCGATGCTGCTTGCCCTGGTCGTGAGCCGCTCCGTGACACAGCCGATCACACAGCTCGCCGCGGCGGCCGAGGACATCGCGGCGGGCAACTACTCGCGGCGCGTGAGCATCAAGGGGCACGACGAGATCGGCTTGCTCGGCTCGGCCTTCAACCGCATGGCCGAGGCTGTGGAGCGCGCCCGCAAGGTGCAGCGGGATTTC
>DASYZS010000062.1:0-12758 GCA_035945895.1 Candidatus Dormiibacterota bacterium
ACGCTCGCCGACGGGTCGGCGCTTCCGAACTTCCACTTCGCCGGCTACTTCGCCGGCCAGCAGGTGAGAATCGCGGGCACCGGCACGGCGGACGACGGGACCTACACGATCGTCGCCGTGACTCCGACGGCGCTCACGCTGGCGGGCGCAGCCCCGGTAGCGGGCACGTTCAACGGCGCCACCATCGACGGTCTCAACCTGATCACCATCGACGGCAGGCCGGTTGGCGTGCTCACCGGCGCCACCGCCTCGACGCTCACGATCTCGGTCACTAACCCGACCACGTTCGGCGCCGTGGACCCGACCAGGCTCCACGTCGTCTCGGTCAGCTACTACGGCAACTACGACGGGATCGTGATTGGAGACCTCGGCACGATCGTGCAGGACGTCTCCGGGCCGCGCGACACTACCAAGCCTCTGCCGGCGTTGCCGCAGGAGATCCAGACCACGCAGCGGGTCCGCACCATCCAGACGGTGCAGCCCGACAACTTTGCCAACGACACGATCTACGGCAGCGGCGGCGACAACATCCTGATCGGCGGAGGCGGCAACGACCTCATCAGCGGCGGTCTCGGTCGTGACCTGATCTTCGGCGAGGACGTGCTGCTCGACCGGTCGGCTTCGGTAACGCCTTACGCAGGCTGCGCCGCTCAGCTGAACTGCTTCGTCAGCCCGCTCTTCGAGGACCTGAGCAGCACCCAGGTGTACAGCACGTCCATCGCCACCGAGGGCCAGCTGCTCACGGATGGGCTGCCCCAGCTCGACCCGCGCGGCCACGCGAGCTGGGCCGACTACCGCATCACGCAGCTGGGCATGGACCCGACTGAGGTCGACGCGAGCGCATACGAGGGCAGCAACTACATCGCCGGTGGCGGCGGCCACGACATGATCTTCGGCGGCCTGGGCAACGACACCATCCAGGCCGGAAGCTCGATCGACTTCATCTCGCACCCGTACGTCACAGGTGGCCAGGGCGGAACGTCCAACGCGTACGGCTACGCATCCAGCTGCACGAGCGGCGGTCACCCCGGCGCTGCGACCTTGCTCCAGCGCGTCGGCGCCTGCCGCGACGCGAACAACGCGCTCCTGATCAACCCGTCGGTCAGCCGCGGCACCGACGCCGGCAGCTACATCGAAGGCGGCGGCGGCAGCAACGTCATCTTCGGCGACGGCGGGCAGAACGACATCATCGGCGGCAACTCCGACTTCTTCGGCACGGGCACGCCGGCGACCCGCACCTCAGGCTCCAACACGATCTTCGGCGGCTCCGGCACGCTGCTCGACCGCGCCGGCAAGGGCGACACCTCGACCCAGGGCCACGACACCAACGCGGACGTCGTCACCGCCAACAACGCGGAGATCGTCCGGCTGGTCGGAACCGACGGTAAGTACGGCGTCGGTGACGGCGGGGTGCAGGTGGCCGAGACCGGATTCCTGCGCTACAACTACGACAACTACAGCGACACGCTGCCGCTGACGCAGCAGGCGCACATCGTCGTGCGCGGAGTCACCCTGCTCGACAACACGCCCGGCGGCCCCGACCTGGCACGCCAGCTCCCTGGCCCGCAGGTGACCGGTGCCAAGGCCACCAACGGCGTGGGCGACATCGGCGGCACGCCGGAGACCATCGACGGCGTGAACCTGATGAAGGGCAGCGAGATCCACGGTGAAGCTGGCGACGCATTCATCTACGGCGGCCCGGCCAACGACGTGATCTTCGGCGGCGGCCAGAACGACACGATCATTACGAGCTACGGCGACAACTGGGTGTCGGGTGGCCGGGGCGACGCGTGCATCATCGGCGGCGGTGGGCGCTGCTTCATCAGCCGCAACGGCCTGGGCGAGCCGCTGTATGGCGTGGTCGCCATCACCAGCTCGACGACGCCGTCGCTGAACCAGCTGATCACCACGCCTGGCAACGTCCAGCAGGCGGTGATCAACGTCGCCGGCGCGCTCAACTACGCCCCGGAGCTCTTCCCCTACAACTGGGACCCCAACACATGGGCGGCCCCCGGCATCTCCAACGGCAACCCGACCTTCTCGACCAACTGCAAGGAGAACCAGCCCTGCCCGACCTACTCGCCCGCGTTCGGGCACAACATCATCTACGGCGGCTTTGGCAACGGCGTGGTCCACGGCGGACCGGGCAACTCGGCGATCTCCGGCGCAGAGGCGCCGGTCAAGGGCTACACCGACAACTTCAACATGTACGGCAAGGACACGGCCGCGCAGTTCCTGGCCGACGGCACCATGGATACCGTCCTGACCGACTACGTCATCAACAAGGCGCCGTACGAGACCGACTTCTACCACCCGTTCAACCCGGGCAACCCGGCGGGCTTCATGCCCAACGGTGACCCGCCGAACGGCAACGCGGGCCGCAGCTTCAACATCGGCAAGTCGCTGTACTTCAACGCCGAGGATCCACGGCGCCAGATCCAGCTGTGGCCGGGCGCGGGCGCGTTCGACCCGAACGTCGCGGCGTCCGGCGATGGGCTGATGCCGACGACCGGCTTCAACCCGCTGGACTGCGAATGGACCGGAATGCTCGGCACGAACTGCACCGACGCGGGCGCGCCCGGCTTGCCCTTCTTCATGACCTTCGACCAGTCCGACCCGGCGATGCCGATCGACCAGGTCTGGAACAAGGCTGCGCACTTCCTTCCGGACCCCGTCACCGGTGACAAGGCCCTGTTCGGGGACCTCGGCAATGACTACATCGTGTCCGGCATGGGTCGGGTTCGCGTGTACGGCGGCTGGGGCGGCGACCTGATCGACCTGCGAGCCAGCACCGTCGTGGACGGCGCGCTCAACGACATGCCCGTCCCCAACTCGCACGGCACGGCGGGCTCGCCGGCCTGGGAGGCGCTTGCCTTCGGCGGCGCCGGCCAGGACATCCTGTTCGCCGGCACCGGTGGCGACAGGCTCATCGACTGGGTCGGCAACCACAACAGCTTCTACGTGCCGTTCTCGCAGTTCGGGATGCCGGCCGTGAGCCGCACGCTGATGCCGTTCCTGCCCGAGTTCCTGTACGCGCTGTCGAAGAGCGACGGGGCCGACCAGCTCCTCGGCCCACGTGCCGACGCCTTCTGCGCCAGCACGCAGGGCTCGATGAATCCCGCCTGCTCGGACTTCCCGCGATACAGCGGCACTGCCGCTCGCAACGGCGAACCCTTCGGTGAGCTCGGGCTGGTTCTCCAGCACGACGCTGCGTGGCACCAGCAGAGCGGGCCGCCGTTCAACGAGATGCCGGAGAACCTGGGTGGTGTCGGCAACGACGTCGCGAAGACGGCCAACGTGCTGCCGTTCGCGTCGCCCGGCACGTGCGACGCCGGGGAAAGCACCTCCTGCACTGCGGCCTCGAATCTCTCGGTGCCCAACGGCGCGGGCGCCAACCTGCCGTCGGGCACCAACACGCCCGGCGCGAGCGCCGTGCCTCTGGTCGTCTCTGGCACCCCCGGCGCCACTGTCAGCTTTACGGTGGCCCTCGGCACCACGTACAAGATCACGGGAGGAGGCGTGATCGGCGCCACCGGCAAGTTCGGCACCAGCGTCGACGTTTCCGGCTTCCCCGATGGGCTGATCACCGTGACCGCCGTGCTGACGGCCAACGGCACGTCCACTACCGTGAGCGGCCTGCTGGGTAAGAACAGCGTTGCGCCTCCGGCGCCGACCGTCAGTGCCGCGTACTACGCCAACGAGTTCACGGTTTCCACCTACAACGTCACGGTCACCGGCCAGCCTGGTTCGATCGCGAACGTCGTGATCTCGGACGGCCTGCCGGTTGCCGACCAGTCGAACGGCATGGACTTCGTGGGCACGACCGGAAGTGTGGTTGTGCCGGTGGACGTGACCGCGCTGATCGACGGACCGATGTCGATCTCGGTGTCGCTGACCAACGGAGCCGGCAACAGCTTCGCGACGACGCTGCCCGCGGTCAAGGACACCGTCCCGCCGCCCCTGGCGGTGTCGGCGGCGCCCTACGTCAACATCGCCAACGCGTCCGCCTACCAGCCCGTGTTCACTGGTGAGGGCGACGGCACAGTCAGCTACTCGATGACTGACGGCACCACCACGCTCACCGGCAACAAGTTCTTCAACGGAAGCACCAAGTGGCAGCCGAACATCAAGGCGTCCTCGTTCAAGGACGGCCCCTTGACGCTGACCGTCACCGAAACCGACCCGGCCGGCAACCCGACGGTGGTCGTGGTCAACCTGGTCAAGGACACTGTCGCCCCGAGCGGCTCGTTCGCCGTCGCCGGCGCGACGATCAACGGTGTGGTCGCCGTAAACAACCCGGCGCTCTCGATCACGCCGTCCTTCGCAGCGCCGACCGGCATCGGTTCGGTGCTCTACTCGATCAACGGCGGGACGCCGCAGACCAACGCGACTCTGTCCAGCGTAGACGGGCTGTACACGGTGACGGCGCTGGTGACGAGCAACGCGGGCAACTCCGCGAGCTTCTCGAAGTCGGTGCGGCTCGACCGCAGCGGACCCGCGATCACCACGTCCATCACCGCGCCGACCAACGCCGGCTCCTACGACGTAGGCCAGGCTGTGACCCTGACCTACAGCGGCAGCGATCCCGACAACGTGACGGCGATTGGCGCCGTCCTCGACGGGTCAAGGTCGATCACGAGCGGTGTCGCGTTCAACACCGAGACGCTCACGCCTGGCACCCACACCTTCGTGATCACGGCCACGGACGGCGTCGGAAACGTCTCGACCGCAACCCTCACCATCACTGTGCACGCCACCGTCGCCGGCCTTACCACCGCTGTCAACGACGGCGCCGGCTCCGGGAAGATCACGTCGAGTGCGCTGGCCGCGCAGCTGAGGGGCTACCTCTCCAGCGCGCAGGCGGCCCTGACCGCCAACAACCACACTTCCGCGAAGACCTACCTGGGCAGCTTCGTGGCCGCCGTCAACGGAGCCGGGACGTCTATCAATGCGGGGTACGCGGCGCTGCTGGTGGCCTGGGCGAACGACCTGATCAGCCGGCTCTAACCGACCGAGCCCTCAGCCGACCTCGCGTTCGAGCGAGCGCGTCCAGAGCGTCGCTCCCAGGCGGATGTTGCGGAAGACCTCCTCGCTGACGAGGAAGCCAATGAAGATCAGCACCAGGCCCAGGAACTCGCCGAGGAAGAACGACCACGTGACGCCAAAGCGGTTGAGGCTGCTCGTGATCCCCGGGATCAAGGCGCCAACGGCGATCAGGATGGTGGCGGGAACCCGAGTATTGAGCTTGCCGCGGAGCAGCGACACGAAAGCCGCCGGCAGGGACGCGAAGAAGTTGACGACGATCGCCACGATGCCCAGTCGGGCCTCGACCGCCCGCTTCTTCGGCATGTAGATGTAGGCCGAGTACAGCGCCCCGAAGACCAGCGCCAACCCGCCGCCGGCGTTGAAGGGCACGCTGGTCACCCGGAGGTATCCGGGGAACGCCGACGCGACCGGCACGTGCGTGGAAGGGTCGACGAATGCCCCGGCAAGTCTTGCGGTGAAAACCAGGGCGGCGACCACCAGCGTACCGGCGACCAGGAACGCCATGGCGACGTGGCCCTGCAGCTCCCGGCGCCGGGCGGTGGTGACGGCGATCGCAACCCCCGCGACGATCGCCGCCCCGAGCGTCACGTAGCCCGCCGTGGACGAGCCCACATATTTAGATGTCGCGAGGACCGAAAAGAGGCCCCCGAGCACGACCGAGGCGGCCACGAAGTAGCCGAACCGGGTTTTTTGCAGGAGGTAAAGGGTGCCGGCGCCGAGGTAGGAGGGCACCAGGAAGGCTCCGACCAGGTACCACGTCCGGTAGAGCGGCGCCCCCCAGCCGAACGCCTCACCGAGGAACTCGGTGCCGGCAGCGATCCCGTACCACAGCAGTCCGATCGACCACACCAGCTGGAAGCTGTGCCGCCGCTGGCGCCACTGGTCGAACACCATCGCCGCGAAGAGGAAGCTCAGCAGTGAGGACAAGAGCGGCAGCACGACGTTCATCGCGGGCTCAGTTTAGGGGGCGCAGGATCCTTCGCGATTTCAGCTCTGTGCGTGGCAGCGTGCCCGCCGCCACGATTCGACACTCGATCCTCACGCCCAGCGCCTGACGCAGCTCCGCTTCCAGTCTCTCGATGGCGACCGAGCCTTCGATGAGGATGGTGACTTCGTCCATCTGCCGCTCGCGCCGGCGCTCGATAGCGAACTCGACCACGTCAGGGTGGCGGCGCACGATGCCCTCGAGCTGGGAGGGAAAGAGATTGACTCCGCGGACCGTGAACATGTCGTCGACGCGGCCCTGGATCCCGCCGGCGATCTTCAGGAACGGCGAACCGCACGAGCATGGCTCGCGCGACACCTGGACGCGATCGCCGGTGCGGTAGCGGATCAAGGGCATGCCCCAGCGGCCGAGGTTTGTGGCCACGAGCTCTCCGTCGGGCATGACTTCCAGGATGAACTCGGACTCGATGAGGTGCACGCCATCGCGCGCCGTGCAGCTGTGGCCGGTTGGACCGAGCTCGGTCATCCCTGTGTGATCGAATGCCGTCGCCGAGTAAGCAGCTTCGATCGCGGCGCGCGTGGCTGGGATCGAACCGCCCGGCTCGCCGGCGAGGATGGTCGTGCGGATTCCGGCCGCGGAGAGTTCGACGCCGATCTCATTGGCGACGTCGGCCAGCCGCAGCGCGTAGGTCGGCGTGGAAAGAAGGACGGTCGCGCCGAGGTCGACCATGCTGCGCACTCGCTGCTCGCTCGTCATCGCTCCACCTGAGATGACCAGCGCACCGAGACGTTCCGCACCGCCGAATGCAGACCAGAAACCGATGAACGGCCCAAACGAGAAAGCAAGGAAAACGCGGTCGACGGCGGTGACGCCCGCAGCTCGGTAGACGTGCTCCGCCCAGATGCGCAGCCACCAATCCCACGACTCGGTGGTGTCGAGCCAGCGGAGCGGCACATCTCCGCTCGAGCCGGAGGTCTGATGAAGACGCACGTAGCGGTCGACCGAGTAGGTGAGATTGGTGCCGAACGGCGGCCTGGCCGACTGGTCGGCCACGAGCTCCGCCTTGGTCGTCAGGGGCAAACGCTCGAAGTCGTCCCAGCCGTGCACGTCGTGCAGTCGCGCCCGCCAGAACGGATTCGTGGCGAGGACCTCTTGCAACCCGGACTGCAGCTTCGCCAGCTGCAGATCCTTAATCGCGGACTGCTCGGTCGCCGATCTCGAGGACCGAATCGAGGATCTCGAAGCCTTCATCCAGCTCGGACTCACTGATGCACAGCGGAGGGTTCGTCATGATCGTGTTCCAGCGCACGAACGTGTGCATCCCGGCGTCCAGCAGCCCCTGGGCGATGGCCTTCATCTCCGGCGACGTGCCGTTGAACGGCGCCAGCGGCTCGAGCGTCTGCCGATCGCGCACCAGCTCGAGGCAGCCGAAGAGACCGATCGACCGCGCCGCCCCGACGCATGGATGCCGATCGCGCAGACGCCGGTGGTGTCGCGCGAGCACCTCGCCCATACGCCGCGCGTTGCCGACCATGTCGTCCTCCTCGTAGGCCCGGATCGTGCCCAACGCCGCCGCGCATCCGAGCGGGTGGCTGTTGTAGGTCAGGCCTCCGTAGAAGACGTGGTCGTCGAAGTAAGCGGCGACTTTGGGCACCACGCCGACGGCGCCGAGAGGGACGTAGCTCGAGGTGAGCCCCTTCGCCATGGTGATCAGGTCCGGAACCACGGCCCAGTGGTCGACCGCGAACCAGCGCCCGGTGCGGCCGAACCCGGTCATCACCTCGTCGCAGATCATCAGGATCCCGTGGCGGTCGAGGATCGCGCGCACGCCCTGCAGGTATCCGTCCGGTGGGACCAGCACGCCGTTGGTGCCGGTGATCGGCTCGAGGATGAAAGCCGCGATCGTCTCCGGGCCTTCGAGCTGAATCGTCTCCTCGAGGAGGGCTAGAGACTGCTCGACGGTGTCCCACCCGCGCTGGATGCCGTGGTATGGGTCGAGCACGTGGACCACCCCGGTGGAGTGCTCGTTGGGCCAGCGCCGCGGATCGCCGGTGGCCTGCACCGCGGTGCCGGTCGAGCCGTGGTAGGAGCGGTAGCGGGCCAGGATCTTGCTCCGCCCGGTGACCGCCCGCGCGATCTTGATGGCGTTTTCGTTCGCGTCGGCTCCCGCCAGCGTGAAGAAAACCTTGTCCATGTCGCCGGGCAGCAGCTCGGCCAGCTTGGCGCCGAGGCGCGCGCGGGCTTCGTGAGCCATGAACGGGCTGATGTAGGGGAGCTGTTCGGCCTGACGCTGGATCGCCTCGACGATCCGGCGGTCGCCGTGCCCCGCGTTGACGCACATCAGCTGGCTGTTGAAGTCGAGGAAACGGCGCCCGTCCGTGGTGTAGAAGTAGACGCCCTTGGCGCTCGACACGGGCATGGGTTTCAGGCCGGATTGGGCGCCCCAGTCGTACAGGGTGTGCCGGAGGCAGAGCTCGGTGATCTCCTCGCCTGTGAGGGCTTTCACAGCTTCGGTCACCACGCCGGAATCGTACTAGCCGCCCGGGCGACGCACGTCTTTGACAAGGCTCTGGGCTGGTGTTATCAAGGGGACGGACGATCGGCCGTTTAGTGGAGGAGGGCCCGCATGTTTCCAGCCGCCTTCGACTATCGCGCTCCCACGACCCTCGACGAGGCACTGTCAGTTTTGGGGCAGCGCGGCGACGAGGCCAAGGTGATGGCCGGGGGCCAGAGCCTGATACCGCTGCTCAAGCTCCGCTTCTCGCGGCCTGAGCTGGTCGTCGACATCGCGAGGGTCGGCGGGCTGAACAGAGTCGTGCGCAACAACGGGCACGTCTTGATCGGTGCGCTGGTCCGTCACATCGACATCGAGCGCGGTCACGCCGAGCTCGCGGGGCTGCCGGTCATGGCCGAGGCGGCGCACTGGATCGCCGATCCGCTCGTCCGCAACCGCGGAACCCTGGTCGGCTCGGTATGCCACGCCGACCCTGCCGGCGACTGGGGGTCGGTGGTGCTGGCCCTCGGCGGCGAGATCGTAGCGAGGTCGGGCAAAGGCGAACGCGTGATTCACTCCGACGCCTTCTTCAAGGGGCCGTTCGAGACCACGCTTCGGCCGGACGAGATCGTCACCGAGGTGCGGATTCCCGCGCCCAAGGGTCGGTCGGGCGGCGCCTACCTCAAGCTCGAGCGCAAGGTCGGCGACTTTGCCACGGTCGCCGTGGCGGTGCAGGTGGCACTGTCGGGTGACAAGATCGAGTCCGTGGGCATCGGCCTCACGGCCGTTGGGCCCAACAACATCAAGGCCGTCGAGGCCGAGAAATTCCTGCGCGGGAAGCAGGCCACGACGGACGTCATCGCCGAGGCTGCCCGGCTGGCGGCGGACGCGGCCGAGCCGAACGACGACCTCCGCGGGAGCGCCACATATAAGAAGGACGTGGTGCGCGTGTTCGTGCAGCGCGGCCTCAAGACCGCGGTCGAGCGGGCCAAGGAGGGCAAACGATGAAAGTCGGCATGCAGGTCAACGGCGCCGAGCGCGGTGGCGATGTCGAGCCGCGCGTCCTTCTGGTCGACTTCCTGCGCACCAACCTCCGCCTCACGGGAACTCACATCGGGTGCGACACGTCCAGCTGCGGCGCTTGCACCGTGCTGGTCGACGGCGAGCCTGTCAAGTCGTGCACCGTGCTTGCGGTCCAGGCCAACGGCCAGAGCATCACCACCGTCGAGGGTCTTGCCCAGGGCGCGAACCTCTCTCCGATTCAGGTCGGCTTTCACGAGGAGCATGGGCTGCAGTGCGGCTTCTGTACGCCGGGCATGATGCTTGTGGGCACCGCGCTGCTCGCGCACAATCCCAACCCGACCGAAGACGAGATCCGCTGGGCCATCAGCGGCAACATCTGCCGCTGCACGGGCTACATGAACATCGTCAAGGCGATCCGCCACGCCGCGGCGCTGCGCGAATCGTCTGAGGTCGTCCAGCGCGAGAAGGCCGGCGCGGCCGCGGGAGGCAAGTGATGGCGACCGAAGTCCATATGCACGGACGAATCGGCGAATCGATCAAGCGCAAGGAGGACGGTCGCTTCATACGGGGCAAGGGCAACTACCTCGACGATATCGAGCTGCCCGGGATGCTGCAGATGGTGATTCTGCGCAGCCCGCACGCGCACGCGCGCATCAAGTCGGTCGACACGGCGGCGGCTTCGGGCATGCCCGGGGTCGTCGCAGTCGTGACGGGCGAGCTGATGGCGCAGCACAAGCTCGCGTGGATGCCGACCCTGAGCTACGACACCCAGGCGGTGCTGGCGACCGACAAGGTGCGTTTCCAGGGCCAGGAGGTGGCGGCGGTCATCGCCGAGACGAAGTACCAGGCGGAGGACGCCCGCGACGCGATCGTGGTCGACTACGAGGTGCTGCCCGTCGTGACCAGTCCGCAGCAGGCCCAGGAACCCGGGTCGGCGCTGATCCGCGACGACAAGGAGGGGCAGAAGGACAACCACATCTATCACTGGGAAGCGGGGGACCAGGCGAGCACCCAGGCCGCCATGGCGAAGGCGCACAAGGTCATCCGCCTGCACACCTTTTATCCCCGATGCCACCCGGCGCCGCTGGAGACGTGCGGCTGCATCGCCGACGTCAACGGCGCGACAGGCAAAGCCACGATCTACATGACGAGCCAGGCGCCGCACGCAATCCGCACCGTCTTCGCGCTGGTCGCGGGCCTACCAGAGCAGAACATCAGGGTGATCTCGCCGGACATCGGCGGCGGATTCGGCAACAAGGTTCCCGTCTACCCCGGCTACGTCGTGGCGACGGCGGCGAGCCTGCTCATCGGCCGGCCGGTGAAGTGGGTCGAGGACCGCAGCGAGAACCTGATCTCCACCGGTTACGCCCGGGACTTCCATATGACGGGCGACCTCGCCGTCGACAAGGACGGCAAGATGCTCGCCCTGCGCGTCCACCTCGACAGCGACAACGGCGCCTTCTTCGCCGACGCGCAGCCGACCAAGTTCAAAGCGGGCCTGTTCCACATCGTCACGGGCTCTTACGACATCCCGAGCGCGCACGTGACGGCCGACGGCTACTACACGAACAAGGCTCCCGGTGGCGTGGCGTATCGATGCTCATTCCGTGTCACTGAGGCGAGTTACCTGATCGAGCGCCTGGTGACGAACGCCGCGATCGAGCTCGGCATCGACCAGGCGGAGTTTCGGAAGAAGAACTTCATCGGCAAGGACCAGTTTCCGTACCACTCCGCGACCGGCTGGCTCTATGACAGCGGCGACTACCACAAGGCGATGGACGTCGCCCTCGACCAGCTCGGCTACGCAGAGATGCGCAAGGACGTCGAGGCGCGACGCAAGAAGGGCGAGGTCACGGGGATCGGTATCGCCAGCTTCACGGAGGTGGTCGGAGCAGGCCACGGCGCCGATTTCGACATCCTGGGCCTGCGCATGTTCGACAGCGCCGAGCTGCGCGTGCACCCGACAGGCAAAGCGTTGTTGCGCATGGGCACGAAGTCGCAGGGCCAGGGCCACGAGACCACCTTTGCCCAGATAGTGACCGAGGAGCTCGGCATCCCGGCCGCGGACGTCGCGGTCGAGGAAGGCGACACCGACACCGCGCCCTACGGGCTGGGCACGTACGCGTCGCGAAGCACGCCAGTCGCAGGCGCTGCCACGGCGATGGTCTCGCGCAAGCTGCGGGACAAGGCACGCAAGATCGCGGGCCATCTGCTCGAGGCGGCCGAAGAAGACCTGGAGTGGGAGACAGGGCGCTTTTACGTGAAGGGCTCGCCGGACAAATCCAAGACGATCCAGGAGATCGCCTTCGCCGCTTACACCAATGTGCCCGAGGGAATGGAGGCGGGTCTCGAGGGTGTGAGCTACTACGACCCGCCGAACATGACGTTTCCGTTCGGCACCTACGCGGTGGTGGTCGACGTCGACAAGGGCACGGGCCAGGTGAAAGTCCGCCGAGTCGTCGCCGTGGACGACTGCGGCGTCCGGATCAACCCGATGATCGTCGAGGGCCAGATCCACGGCGGGCTCACGGAAGGCTTCGGAATCGCGTTCATGGAGCTGATCACCTTCGATGCGGACGGCAACTGTATCGGCTCGAACTTCATGGACTACCTGCTCCCGACCGCCTGGGAGACGCCGAAGTTCGAGCTTGGGGAGACTGTGACCCCTTCGCCGCACCATCCGCTCGGCGCCAAGGGTGTCGGCGAGTCGCCGACGGTTGGCTCACCTGCCGCGTACGTCAACGCGGTGATCGACGCGCTCTCGCCCTATGGCGTGAAAAACATCGACATGCCGGTAACATCCGACAAGGTCTGGGCCGCGCTCCGAGCGGCGGGAGTGAACGAATAGGCGACGAAGTTCTCGACCTGCTGAAGGAATACGAGGGGGCGGGCACGCCATGCGTGCTCGCCACCGTCGTGCGCGTCGAGCCGCCTACCTCGGCCCGGCCGGGCGACAAAGCCATCATCACGGCCGACGGTCGCCTTCGGGGCTGGATCGGAGGCAGCTGCTCGGAGCCCACGGTGCGGCGTGAGGCGCTCCGGGCGCTTTCCGACGGAACTCCCCAGCTGATCCACATCGTCGGGGGAGACGAGGTCAAGGAATCGCGGAAGCAAGGCGAGCTGATGATCGCCACGACCTGTCCGAGCGGCGGGTCGCTCGACATCTTCATCGAGCCCCGCCTTCCCAAACCGCTCCTGCTTGTCTTCGGTGACGGGCCGGCGGCGACGACGCTGGTCCGGCTCGCCGCG
>DASYZS010000063.1:0-3770 GCA_035945895.1 Candidatus Dormiibacterota bacterium
GATCTGGTTGTACTGGCTGATGTGCGTCGAGGCGTAGTCGCGCGAGTTTGGTGAATCGCCGTAGATCGGCAGCCACACCGACTTCACCGCGAAACGGCGGCCGAACGTGAAGAACGCCTTCCAGTAGAACCTCGAGTCCTCGGGGATGACGTCCTTGTCCCAGTAGCCCACCTTGTGCACGAAGTCGAGCGTGCACGTATAGCTCGAGAACGCCACCAGGCGGTGGGGACGCGAGTGGAGAAACATCTGCCACTGCGACGTGCTCGCGGACATGATCCGGACGGCCATCGGCACCTGCCAGATGTTGTTGTGGAACAGCGGCACCGGCTGCCATATCGCGAAGTCGCGAAGCGGTTCCCGCGCATGGTGCCAGCTGATCCAGGCGAAGTACTCTGGGTGGACCCGGTAGTCCGAATCGAGGTCGGTGATCAGGACCTTGCTGAGGTCAAAGCCCTCCTCGGTCAGGACGCGCACCATCCATCGCCCACCCCAGTTCATCGCCGCGGACTTGCCGACGACGATGCCCGGCTCGAGGGGATCCTTGATGTGGTAGAAGCCGCGCACCCGAGCGCCGAACTTCTCCTTCAGCCGGGCGACGTTTTCCCAGCCGGGCTTGTCCGTCTCGCGCGTGATGATGCCGACGAGCTTCAACTCGTCCGGGTAGTTGGAGTCGACGATCGCCTGCACCGTCCGCTCGAGCACGTGATAGGGCTCGGTGTAAGTCGGCACCACGCTGAGGTGGAAGAACTGCAGCGGGTCGAACTTGCCGGCGGCCTGGTCTTCGCGGCAGAGCGCGAGCCAGTCTCGGTTCATATCCCGCCGGAGGCGGACGAGGCTGCTGTACACGCCGACGACGACCGTGACCGAGCGGAGCAGCCAGTAGCCGTCGAAGATGAGGACCGCGGTGGCGACGAAGATGGCGCCCGGCAGCTTGAAGACGATCGGGATCCAGGCGGGCGCGGCCAGCATGATCCACGTCAGGGCCCCAGGCGTCGCCTCGAAGAAGCGGCTCCCGAACTGGCGAATGGCCTGTTCCCAGTCCGGCACGGGCGGACGTTGGGCTTCGATGACTGCCACGGGTGTTTCCGATTATCGCCCCGGAATACGTAGAGGCCGGGGGGCCTTGTACTGAGCATGAAAAACCTGCAGCACTTCGACAGCCAGAGTTTCGAGGCCGAAGTGCTTCAAGCCAAGGAGCCGGTGGTGGTGGATTTCACCGCCGTCTGGTGCCCGCCCTGCCAGATGATGGCGCCGGTCGTCGAGAAGCTCGCCAACGAGTTCGCGGGCAAGGTCAAGATCGGGAAGCTCGACACCGACGCCGATCCGGAGATCGCCATCCGCTACGGTGTCTCGGGCATTCCGACCCTCGGCCTGTTCCTCGACGGGAGACTGGTGAACCGCCTGGTCGGTTTCCCCGGCGGCGCAGCTCCGATCCGTGACTGGATCGAGAGCAACGCGAGCATCGCCAAGAACTAACACCCCGGGTTAGCAGTAGTGCGGCTGGATGCATTGAGTTAGTCGAGCGCAGCCGTCCTCGTGTGGCTTGTCCACCAAATGTCCAGCCGCTCTTTTTGTGTCATTCACACCATGTTCCGCGTGCCATCCCTTTGTGACGATTGCCGTCATCGGCGCGCTGAAGGAGCCCGCTTGCGCGCGGTCTCGGCACTTTTTCATCCAAAGGGGGATTACGCCATATGTTTCTCGACGGTCTCATCCCGGGCAAGGATTGGCTGAATCCCGGCGACACCGCGTGGCAGCTGACCGCCGCGACGCTGGTCGGACTGCAGAGCGTGCCTGGCCTGGCGATCTTGTACGCCGGGTTGATGAAGAGGAAGTGGGCCCTCAACTCGGCGCTGATGGTGCTCTACGCGTTCGCCATGACACTTCTCGTCTGGACGCTGTGGAGCTACAACTTGAGCTTCGGCAACTCGGCGAAGATCTTCGGCCAGGATTTCATCGGCATACCGTCGCCCGTCAACTTCGCTACGTCTGAGCTGACCCAGGCGACCATCCCGCTCCTAACGAGCAGCGGCGGACTACCTCCGCTTCGGTTCCCGCTCTCGGCCATGGTCTACTTCCAGTTCGTCTTCGGCGCGATCACGGTCATCATCCTTGGCGGCGCCCTTCTGGGCCGCATGAACTTCAAAGCGTGGATGCTTTTTGTCCCGCTGTGGATGACACTCGTCTACCCCGTCGGCGCTTTCCTCATCTGGGGCGGCGGCTGGCTCGCGCAATTAGGCGCGGTCGACTACTCGGGCGGCTACGTGATCCACGTCGCGGCCGGCATCTCAGGCGTCGTCGCCGCCGCCGTGGTCGGACCTCGTCTGCTCAAAGACCGGCAGGAGAACAATCCCAGCAACCTGTTGATGGCGATCGCAGGAGGTGGCCTCTTGTGGCTGGGCTGGAACGGGTTCAACGGAGGAGACCCATATACCGCCAACAACGACGCCGCGGCGGCGGTCCTCAACACCAACCTGGCCACCGCGACCGCCCTGATCGCCTGGATGCTGCTCGACGTCTTCATGACAGGCAAGAGCAACGTGGCCGGGATGATCAACGGAATGATCGCCGGCCTGGTCGCCATCACTCCAGGCGCAGGCTGGGTGAACGGTTTTGGAGCGATCCTCATTGGAGGCGTTGCGGCCGTCATCCCCTGGTTCACCATGCAGTACCTGCCGCGCGTCAACTTCTTCAAGAAGATCGACGACACGCTCGGCGTGATGCACACCCACCTCTTTCCCGGCGCGATCGGCGGCCTCATGGTGGGACTGATCGCCGACCCGCAGATGGTGGAGTATTTCGGCACCGGTAAGACTTCGGACTTCTACGTCCAGGGCCTGTTCTACGGCAATCCCCACCAGCTCTTCGTCCAGGCGCTCGCGCTTGGCGTGATCCTCGTCTACGACGGGGTCGCGACCTTCGCCGTGATGAAGCTGGTCGGTCTGCTTGTCCCGCTGCGCATGCCCGACCGGCATCTCGAAGTGGGCGACGAGATGGTCCACGGAGACGTGTCGCTGGACCTCGGCGTGCCCAAGCTCGGCCTGGAGCCTCCGTCAGTGCCTCTGACCCACTACGACCCGCCTACCGGCGCGGCCGCTCCTGCGCCGACCAACTGACCTTGTTTGCACCGCACGAAGTTCACCCGGTCGATTTCGTGATGAACACCTGTATTTCAGCCGTGGGGCATTGGAGAAGATTTACTCATGACAGCTCTGTACATCGCCGGCATCGTGGCTTACTGGGCGCTCCTCTTGATCGTGGTCAAGCGGCGCAGCCCGCAGGACGCGTAGCAACAACCCCGACGGCCGCCGGTTGGGTTGAGGCTGTGCGTATTCGTTCGTCCAGGCCCGCGAAGTCAAAACGTGTTCTGGGAGGGTGTCGATGGCAGTAGAGACAAAGGCAGTCAGCAGGACGGGCCCGCGCGAGGTGCTGGAGCGCGCGAAGGCTGAAGGCGTCGAGGTCGTCGACGTCCGTTTCGTCGACCTTCCTGGCACATGGCAGCACTTCAGCCTGCCGCTGGGCGAGCTCGACGAGGGCAGCTTCGTCGACGGACTCGGCTTCGACGGATCGAGCATTCGCGGGTTTCAGTCGATCGACGAGAGCGACATGCTCCTCATGCCCGACCCCGACTCGGCGACGATCGACCCGGTTCTTTCTCACAAGACGCTTTTTCTGATCTGCGACGTCGTCGACCCGATCACGCGTGAGCCCTACTCCCGCGACGCGCGCTTCATCGCCAAGAAGGCGGAGGAGCACCTGCGCAAGTCCGG
>DASYZS010000064.1:0-2104 GCA_035945895.1 Candidatus Dormiibacterota bacterium
CACTACCACCGCATCGGTCTGCTCGAACCGGCAGAGGTCGATCCGTTTACGGGCCACCGCCGCTACACCACCGATCAGATACCGATCGCCCAGGTCATCCGTCGGTTCCGATCGCTGGAGATGCCGCTCGAGGAGATCCACGCGGTCATCACGACGGCAGACGCGGGCACTCGCAATCAGTTGATCGCTGCTCACCTTCAGCGCCTCGAGATGACCTTGGCCCGGACCCAGCAGGCGGCGGCATCCCTCCGCGACCTGCTCCAGCCGCCAGCCGATGCTGCGCCGGTCACGGTCGAGCACCGACGCGTACTAGCGACACCGGCTGCAGCAGTCCGAGATGTCATCGACGTCCGAGATGCGAACGCTTGGTACCAGGGAGCACTCGGCGAACTGCATGCCCTCCTGGCAGCCCAGAAGATCACCCCCACCGGGGCGGGCGGTGCCATATATGCCAACGACCTCTTCACGCACGAGCGAGGCGAGGCGACTGTCTTCCTGCCTTCCGACGGTCCCATTCGAGCGACCGGGCGCGTGACCGGCATAGTTGTGTCCGGGGTTGAACTCGCCATCACATTGCATCGCGGAGCTCACAGCGGCGAGATCGACCGTGCCTACGGATCACTCGCCACCTACGTGACCGATCACGCCCTCGCAGTCGAAGGACCCATCCGGGAGTATTACCTCGTCGGCCCTCACGAAACCTGCGACGAGGAGCAATGGCGCACCGAGATCGGGTGGCCCATCTTCGACACCGGTCGGCCACAGTGACATCGCGGTATCAATCGCTGTTTTTCCAGGAACCCCCGAGCCTCGCTGTTACGCACGCGGTAGGCGTCGTCGCTCTCGCTCTCGTCGGGCTATGCGAACTCGACGTTCTCGGGCCCGGACGCAGGGTTATCCGGCTCGACAGAATTCCTATGGGACGGTCAACTCTCTGCTGAAGCTGTACTTCGACAGCTTCGTCTACAACCTCATTCAGAAACGGGGTGAAGCCGCCCAGGTGCGGCAGTGGCGAAAAACGCGCGGACACAAGATCGGGGCTTCGATCAACGCCAACATCATGGAAGCGCTGCGGATCACCGACCTCTCCGAGCGCAACGCGCGCATTGAGACGATCCGTCGGGTCGCGTCACCGATTCATCCGCCCTACGACTACCTGCATTACCGTGAAATCGCGGACGAAATCTGGCGGCTTCGACCGTCATGGTTCCGGCAGCTACCCGACAGGCGCAAGGCAACTCTGTTTCTGCGACGACAGAAACGTGACTGGCTGAAACTCAGGGACCCCTCTCAGCTTCCCGACTTGAGCGCCCAGCTTCAACGCATCCAGGCGCTCGTCGGGCGCGACATGCAGCGACAGAAACAGCACCGCCAGCGCCCGAATGCTGGAGCCGACTGGTTGCCCGAACACAGCGAACCAACCGTACAGGCATGCATTGAGGCCCGAACCCGAGCCGACGCCTTCTGGCGATATGTGACTGCTGAAGAGAGCCGTCCCGCGCTCGATCAAGAACTTCGACAGCATCGACACTTGGAATGGATGACGGACCTGCGGTGGCCGCAACCACTCGCGGATTGGCATCGACTCTGGCTCTGCGAAGCCGACGCTACACGCCTGCCCATATGCCGCATCGTCGGTTTGGGAGAGCTTTACCAGCGCGATCGACAGGTGACTCCGGGTAACGCCGCCGACCGGCTCGGTCACGCTGCGCACCTCAGCGGCTTCGATTACATCGTGACCACAGACGGCCCATTCGCGGAGATTCTGGAAGAGATACGGGCTGAAATGTTCGGCACACCGCTCGCGCGCATTGTGCTGATCGATAGTGAAGCACCCTCGGCGCTGGCCGCTATCGATGGCGCGATCGACACGGGGGACCGCTGATCCAGTTGCGGACTTCGCCGTAGCGGGAACTAATCGCAGTCAGGACCGCCACCTCGCTCGCTTCCGACCGCTCGACCTCGATCACGACCCAGCCGGCTCGAAGGTTGGATTTTCAAACAGTAGCGACGCACGGTCCAAGGGCCGTGCGTCTGCTGATATATCGGCCGCCTGACGACGCTACTCGAGTTCAGAAGAGGGCCAGGAACCGCCTCTAATGGG
>DASYZS010000065.1:0-3365 GCA_035945895.1 Candidatus Dormiibacterota bacterium
CCGGCCGCCACGGATGGCAGCACGGTGCCGGCCTATTACTACGGCCCGGGCTTCCACGGTGGGTTCGGGTTCTTCGGGATCTTCTGGTTCCTGCTGATCCTCTTCGGCATCTTCTGGCTGTTCCGCCTGGCCTTCTGGGGATTCTGGGGACGCCGAATGTTCATGGGCGGCGGATGGGGCTACGGGCACAAGTTCGGCCCGGGCGGCCCGGGACGCTGGGGCTCGTTCGAGGAGCGCGCCCAGGAATGGCACAAGCAGCAGCACGGAGAGACGTCACCTCCAACCACCCCACCCCCTAGCGACACGCGCTCCGTCTAGGAGCGATGTCGGAACCTAGGATGGTCGTCAACGTGGCGACCATCCTTGTGGTTGATGACGAGCCGCGCATCGTGCAGCTGGTGCGCGACTATCTCGAGCACGGTGGATTCACGGTGCTCACGGCTTCGGATGGGCCGTCGGCACTACGTTCCGCGCGAACGGGGCGGCCCGACCTGATCGTTCTGGACCTGGGTCTGCCTGGCCTCGACGGACTCGACGTCGCGCGCTCGCTGCGGCGCGACGGAGTGGTGCCGATCATCATGCTGACCGCGCGGACTGACGAGTCGGACAAGCTGGTCGGACTCGAGCTCGGCGCCGACGATTATTTGACGAAGCCGTTCTCGCCCAAAGAGCTCGTGGCACGAGTGCGGGCGGTCTTGCGCCGAGCCGAAGGACTGGCCTCGCCGTCGGATGTGATACGCGTCGGTTCGGATGTCGAGCTCGATGTCGCGCGGATGGAAGCGCGCTTCGGCGGCCACCGGGTCGACCTGACGAAGAGCGAGTTTCAGATCGTGGCCGCGATGGCGCGGCAACCGGGCCGGGTGTTCACGCGCGCACAGCTCTTGGATGCCGTGCGAGGAATCGCGGTCGAGTCGTATGAGCGGGCCATCGATGCGCACATCAAGAACATTCGGCGGAAGGTCGGCGCCTCGTACATCGAGACTGTTTTCGGCGTCGGCTACCGCTTTGCCGAGCCTGCTGCGGAATGAGCCGCCGCTGGGAGGCTCGCGCTTACCGCCGCCCGCCATGGTGGCCGGAGAACGAGCCCTTCCCGCCCGCACGATGGGGCCGGCGCCGTGGACCGGCGCCGTTCATTCGGTTCATCGGCTGCTTCGTGCTGGTGGTGCTGTTGGTCGCATTCCTGACCGGAGGTCTCGCCGGCGCGTTGTTCGGCCGCGGGCCAGGTCCCGAGTTTCATCCTTTCTTCCTCTTCCCGCTGCTGCTGATCATCGGGCTGATCGTCCTCGGGGTGGCCGGCGGAGTTCGGCGAGTTGCGCTGCCGATGAACAATCTGATCGAAGCCGCGCGGCGCATCGAGTCAGGCGACTACTCGGCGCAGGTGCCGGAGTGGGGCTCGTCGGATATCAGGTCGGTGGCGCGAGCCTTCAACTCCATGTCGGCACGACTCAAGACGATGGATGAACAGCGCCGCTCATTCCTGGCCGACGTGACCCACGAGCTGCGCACACCGCTGTCGGTGATCCGAGGGCAGGCCGAAGCGATCGCGGACGGTGTCTATCCCGCGGACTCGGCGCACCTCGCGCCGATCCTGGACGCGACGGCGACGCTGGACCGCCTGGTCGAGGACCTGCGGACGCTGGTCCTGACCGACGCCGGCAACCTGGTCCTGCACAGAGAGCCGACCGACATCGGAGGGCTGGTCCACGACACGGTGGAATCGTTTCGCGCGCAAGCCGAGGCGGCGGGAATCTTGCTGACCACGGACATCGGGGAGAAGGTGCCGGTGATCGAGGTCGACCCTGCCCGAATCCGCCAGGTGATCGGCAACCTGCTTTCCAACGCGATCGTCCACACGCCGTCGGGCGGGTCGATCAAGGTCGCGGCCGGTGCGTCGGCCGAGCGGGTGGAGATCAACGTGACCGACACAGGGGAAGGGATTCCACCCGACCTGCTGCCTCACGTGTTCGAGCGCTTCGTGAAGGGTCCGAACAGCGTCGGAAGTGGCCTGGGCCTGGCCATTGCCCGCGAGATCGTGGCAGCCCACGGCGGAAGGCTCGACCTGAATAACGTCACGCCGCGAGGTGTGAGCGCGCTCGTGACACTTCCTTCGGCTTGAGGATGGAGCACCTTACTTGGTCTCATTCGAACTTTCGTGAGATGCGGGAGAGGCTTGAGGACTCCTATAGGGGATCGCTTGACTTTGCCGCAGGGTTAAGTCGCATGCTTCGGCCGTGGCTAAGATGGCCGCCTCTGATGTCCTTGAGGTCCTCGAACGCTTGGAGGCCCGCGGCCTTACCGTCTGGTTAAACGGCGGTTGGGGGGTCGACGCTCTCCTCGGTCACCAGACGCGCGAGCACGATGACCTCGACATCACAATCTCTGCCACTGATCGCCGGACCTATTCGAGTCTCATGGCCGAACTCGGCTTTACAGCCTTCCGAGTAGACAACGACTTCAACTGGGTGCTAGTGGACAGCCGAGAGCGCCTGGTCGATGTGCATTTGGTCGACTTCTCTGAGACGAGGCAAGACGACCAAGGAGCACAGATCTATGGCCCGGCGGGATTGCCGTTCGAGGTTGGATCGCTCGAAGGCCGCGGCAAGATCTCTGGAAGAAACGTCAGGTGCGAAACCGCCGATTTCCAAGTGCGGGGTCACACGCGCTACGCGCCAGATAGGCAGGACTATCTAGACGTTCTGGCCCTGTGCCGTGCCTTCTCGATCGAAATGCCGGAGCTCTTCAGGTCGATGGGCTTCGCGTAGATTGCGGCAAGCTCGCGCGGGAATGAAGACGCAAAGCACCGCACTTGGTCTTCGGCGAATTCTGAAGATGAGGGCGAGGCTAGAGACCCTGGTCCGGATCGTTCGTTGCGAGACGGCCAAAACCTGTTGACCGGCATGGCAGAATCGCCCGGTGAGTTTCGACCTCGTCATCCTGTCTGCAGTGAGACACCTCGACGCTGACACTGCCCGCGATGCCTACCACCACGTCGCCTCCGGAGCGCCATGGAGCGAGGTCCTCGAGGAGGACCCTCGCGTCGCGCAGTTCGCGGCAGCCTTCGCCGAACGCTGGCCTGACACTGCGGAGCTGGAAGCCTCACCCGCACATTTGATCTTGTCCATCCCGGGATCGGCGCCTGATGACGTCATAAATTTCTGCGAGTCGAAGGCATTGACGTTGGGACTCAACCTGTTCGACCCCCAGGATGGAACCCTCTATTCCCCGGGGAGTTCACCGCGCAAGGCGACGCCACTTCCGCAGCAGACGCTGATCTGCGAGCGCTGCGGGCGGTTGATCGAGCCGGGCGTTCCGCATGCAGAATCCCCAAGACTGTTGCACATGGAGTGTCTCTTTCAGGAGCTCCG
>DASYZS010000066.1:0-8704 GCA_035945895.1 Candidatus Dormiibacterota bacterium
CGAGATGGAGCGGCTGGCGAAGACGGTCGAGGATGTGGCGTACCGGCGCTGGCTTGTTTCCGACAATCCCGACGAGCACATGGAGCAGCTCCGGCCTTACCTCGAGCTCGGCTTCACGCACCTGGTGTTTCATCACCCGGGGGACGACCAGCGACGGTTTCTCGAGCTCTACGGAAAGGAGATCGTTCCGAGGATTCGCGCTCAATGGGGATAGGAAAAACCTGGGTGGTCGTCCTGATCAAGGATTTCGACTCCGCCAAGGAGCGCCTTCGCCCGGCGCTGGGAACGAAGTCGCGCAGGCAGCTCGCGCGGCGTACCTCCCACCTCGCCGTCGAGGCAGCCGCCGCGGGCGACCGCGTGCTGGTGGTCACCGGGAGCGAGGAGGTGGGCGAGATGGCCGCGCAGTGGGGCGCCACCGTCCTGCTCGAGCCGCATGAAGAGGGACAGAACGTAGCCGCCGAACGCGGCATCGCACGGGCGCGTGAGGGGGGCGCGGACGCCGTCCTTCTCCTTTCGAGCGACCTTCCGCTCGTCACCGTGGACGCCGTGCGGCAGCTGCTCGATGCCGCGAGCCGGCTGGCGGCGCCGGTGGCGGTCGCGGTTCCGGCAATCGGGCGAGGCGGCACCAACGCGCTCTATCTGCGCCCGCCCGACGCGGTCGGCATGCACTTCGGCGAGGACTCTCTGGCCAAGTTCAGGGAGGATGCGGAGGCTCGGGGCGTGAGGTTTGTCATCCACCATTCCGACGCCATCGCGCTCGACCTGGACGAGCCCTCTGACCTCCAGCGCCTAAGCCGCGCGGTGTGAAGCGGCTCGAGCTCGTCGGCGTCGAGGGCCTACCCGAGGTCCGGCCCGGCGACGACCTCGCGGAGTTGATCGCCGAGCACGCGCAGCTGCGAACTGGCGATGTCCTGGTTGTCGCCCAGAAGATCGTCTCCAAAGCCGAGGGCCGGCTGATCGACCCGGCGCGGGTCACCGCGAGCGAGGAGGCGCAACGGATCGCGCCGCACCTGATCGCGCAGCCGGATCCGCGGGTGGTCCAGGTCGTCCTCGACGAGAGCGTGCGAGTCCTTCGCTCGGAGCGGGTGCTCATCACCGAGACGCACCACGGATTCGTGAGCGCGAACTCCGGCGTCGATCACTCCAACGTCGGCGCCGGGTTGCTGTCCCTGTTGCCGGTCGACCCCGACGCAAGCGCCGAGAAAATTCGAGAAGGACTTCGTGAGAAGACTGGAGCTGACGTCTCCGTCATCGTCTCGGACACGTTCGGGCGGCCATGGCGCCTCGGGATCGTCAACGTCGCCCTCGGCGTGGCCGGCCTGCCCGCGCTGATCGACCTGCGCGGAACGCTCGACGATGACGGCCAACCGCTCCACGCGACGGTGGTCGCGATCGCCGATGAGATCGCCGCCAGCGCGGGACTCGTGATGGGCAAGACCGCGCGCACCCCGGTCGTGGTCGTACGCGGTCTCGAGCTGTCGGGCAGTGGGTCGGGTCGCGACTTGATCCGGCCCGCCGACGAGGACCTGTTCCGCTGAAGGTAGTCGTTTTGGCCGGTGGCACGGGCGGTGCGGCGCTAGCCGCCGGGATCCAGCAGGTCGCACCGGAGCATGAGCTCACCGTTATCGCCAACACCGCGGACGACGACGAGTTCTGGGGATTGCTCGTCTGCCCTGACATCGACGCGGTCCTGTACAGGCTCGCGGGCGTGTTCAACGACGCGGCGGGTTACGGCGTCAGGGACGACACGTTCTCCGTGCTCGAAGCCCTTTCTCGTGCGGGCGAGGACACGTGGTTTCGGGTTGGGGACAAGGACTTCGCGACACACCTGGTGCGGACTGAGCTTCTGCATCAGGGGCGCTCGCTTACGCAGGCGACCCTCGAGTTGTGCAAGCGCTTCGGCGTCTCAGCTCGCGTGCTGCCGATGACTGACGACGTCATGCGGACTCGCTTTGCAACAGACCAGGGTGAGCTTTCCTTCCAGGAGTACTTCGTCCGCGAACATCTCAAGCCGACACTGCGCGGGATCAAGTTCGCGACGCCTGAGCCGCCTCACGCAACGCCTGAGGTGCTGGCGGCATTGGACGGCTCTGACCTCGTGCTGATCGGTCCGTCGAACCCGCTGATCTCGATCGACCCGATCCTAAAGCTGACGCGACAGCGACTGCCGCGCGCCAAGACATGGGCGGTGACCCCGATCGTGGCGGGCGCTTCGCTGAAGGGCCCGACTGTGGACATGATGCGAGCGCTCGGTCAAAATCCCAGTCCCTACGAAGTGGCGAGACGCTACTGCGACATCGCGAGCGTTTTTGTGCTCGACCAACGCGATGCTGACTTGAAGGCGGCCATCGAAGGGCTGCGCTACCGGGTGATCGTCACCGACACCGTGATGCGCGACGGCGGTCACGCGCTCGCCGCTGCTGTCCTACGTGACGTGTGAGTTGGCGACCATCACCAGGACGCCGATCAGAACCATCACGAGCCCGACGACCAGCACCGCGTAATAGGCGATGCCCATGACCGAGCTTGGGCGCCTGACCTCCGGCTCGTCGCTGTCCAGGCCGCCTGAGGCGAGCGACCACTCGCTCCCGCTCGCAGCCCGCTTGGCTTTCTTCTTGGAAGAGGGCACGGCGTCGGGGCTTGACTCCTTTTCCGTGCTGACGATCGACCAGCCGCCGGCCGTGGAGGATGCCGACGCCGACGCGACGGTCGATGGGGCCGGGGCGACGGTCTCGGCCGGCGGGAGCGGCTCCGCCGGGCGAGGAGCGGGCGTCCAGACCGGTTCGGAGGGCGAAGGCATGGGGGCCGGCTCGGGAGCAGGCGTATATGGCTCGGGCTGGGCGACGGGGTAGTCGAAGCTGCTCGGTGCGGGGATGGTTGGTTGCTCCCAGGGCATCGGTTCGGCCGCGGGCTCCGGACGTGCGGGAGGAGCTGACGGCGGCGCCACCGGCGGCGCCTGGTACGCAGGCGCGTCGTAGGTGATAGTCGGCTGAACCTTGGCCTGGTCAAAGGCTGAACCCGGTGCCGGCGGTATTGCTTCAGGAGCTTTCGGAGCGTGGCCGTGCGGAGCAAGCGTGCGTTGGCGCGCGGCGCGGACCTTGTGCTCGATCTGCGAGCGCCGGGCCGAGTACATGGAGCGCTTCTCGTCCCCCTTGCGACGAAAGACGAAGAGCACCGCGCCGATGCCGATCAAGGCGACCAGCGGCCCCGCCACCAGGTAAGCCATAGGCGCCGATTATCCGGGAAAGGTCCGTATGAAACAATCGCGAATGGTGGCTCTTTACGACCGCATACAGACCGAAATGGTCGACGCGCGGAAGCGCCGTGATGACGTCGGTCTGTCCACGCTGTCGATGCTCAAGAGCGAGCTGGTGCGGGCGAGCAAAGACGGTGGCGCCGGCGGACAAATCAATGACGATCTCGTGCTTCGCGTTGCGCGCAAAGAGGTGAAGCGTCGCGAGGAAGCTATAGAGATCTATCGCAAGGCTGGCCGTGAGGAATCCGCGCGACGTGAGGAGGCGGAGATGGCCGTCCTCCGCACTTATCTCCCCGCGGCGTTGAGCGAGCAGGACATCGAAATGGAGATCCGAGCCGTCATCGCGGAGGTGAAGCCGGACGGTCCCAAGGGATTCGGTGCCGTGATGAAGGCCGCGACCGCGCGACTCGCGGGACGGGCGGACGGAAACCAGATTGCGGCGGTGACACGCAGACTGCTTGGCTCCTAAAACCACCAGGGCGAAAAAGAAATCGTGGATGACGCCGTCGCCGCCGCGCGGTGCGCGCGAGCGTGCGCCGCTGACGGTCGAGCGATTGCGCGGGCTGTACTCCGCAGCAACTGAGCTCGATCATCAAAACCCGTTTCAGCTCCTGATCGCGACGATCCTTTCCGCGCAGACGACCGACAAATCGGTGAACCTGATCACGCCTGAGTTGTTTCGGCGCTATCCGACTCCGGATTACCTGGCTGCCGCCGACCCGGCAGAGGTCCAGAAGTTGATCAAACCCACCGGTTTCTTCCGCGCCAAGACCGCGCGCATCATCGCGGCGAGCCGCAAGCTGGTCGAGCTGTTCGGCGGCGTCGTGCCGCAAGACATGGATGACCTCTTGAAGATTCCTGGGATCGGACGCAAGACCGCGAACGTGATCCTGGGGGCGGGATTTGGTGTGCCCGGGTTCGCGGTGGACACGCACGTGAACAGGCTGACGAACCGGATTGGGCTCGTGCGGACCAAGGACCCGGTGAAGATCGAGTTCCAGGTGGACTCGATGGTTCCACCCGAGGAGTGGACGGGACTGTCCCTGCGGCTGATCCTTCATGGGCGGCGCATCTGCGACGCCAGGCGGCCGCTCTGCCCGGAGTGCGTCCTCAACGACTTCTGCCCCTCGTCCCTGACGCGGCCGGATCGACGGCTGCGGAAGGGCAGGCCGATCCCGGAGGCGCCGGGGTCGGACATCAAGCTGGCCCGGCCGGCCGCGAGAACCCGGCCCCTTGCGGGCCCACCCTCCTCCCGGCGGGTTCCCACCCCCAGCCCGCCAGCCTAGCCACACATCCAAGGCCAGGAGCGGCCGCGCGGTCAACACAGGGTGTTAAGAACCGAACGTTTGTTCTATCATCGGTAGATGGCCGCCCTGGAGCCGCGGCTCACCGACGTCACATACTCCGAGATCCAGTGCAAGTCCGCGCTGAACCCGGTCAAGAACATGGGCTTCGCATGGTCCCTCAACCCCTACACGGGCTGCGAGCACCGCTGCGCCTTCTGCTACGTGCGCGCCTTCGAGCTGCGCGCCGACCGGCCCTTCGACGACCGCTATGGCAGAACGGTGCGGGTCAAGGTCAACGTCGCGGCCGTGCTGCGCAGCGAGCTGGCCCGTAGGAGCTGGAAGAAGGAAACGGTCGTGATCGGCGCCGCGACCGACCCGTACCAACCTGCCGAGGGCCGCTACCGATTGACCCGGCAATGCCTCGAGGCGATGCGCGACTTCGCCAACCCGGCGGCGATGATCACGCGCGGCCCGATGATCGTCCGCGACATCGACGTGCTGTCCCAACTGGCGCGCCGAGCGGAGTTGCACATCACCTTCAGCATTCCGACCCTCGACGACGACATCTGGCGCAAGACGGAGCCTGGGACCGCCCATCCAAGACAAAGGCTGCGGGCCATCGAGAAGCTGGTGGAGGCGGGCATCGACGTCGGAGTCGGCATGGCGCCGATCCTGCCCGGACTGTCTGACCGGCCGGAGCAGCTCGAGCAGGTGATCAAGGCGGCGAGACAGGCAGGCGCGACGGGCCTCTGGGCGGGGATGCTGCACCTCAAGGACGGCACGCGCGAGCACTTCATGTCGGTGCTGAAGAAACACTGGCCGGAGCTCGTGCCCCGTTACGAGCGGGCGTACCTGGACCGCGCCTATCTGCCGCCGTCGTTCGGCGCAAAGACGATCGACGAAGTCAAGCGGCTGCGCTCGCGGCACGGAGTCACAGACCGCCGACACGTCGTGCTCAAACCTCCTCCCGAGCCCGAGCAGCTTTCGCTCCTCAACTAGCATTTCGCACGTGCGCGGACCGATGGACGTCCTCAAAGGCAGGGTCGGCGGCTTCACGAAGATGGAGATCGCCCGCCGCACCGTCCCCTGCTACAAGCACGTTCTGGAGAAGGACGGCGACACACTCTCGGTCTGTCTTCTTGTCGACTCAGGAAAGCTCTATCGATTTCCGTACGAGACCTACAAAGGCATCAAGGGCCTTGCGGTCAAGGCGCGTTATCTACGAGGCGAGATGGAGCACCTGCGCCTGCGCGAATTTCAGCCGGGCCTCTGCCGATATGTCGAAAGAGCAGACCAAGCCGTCTGAATCGCTCGTCCAGGGGCTGCTGACCGAGCGCCGCGAGCTAAAGGTCGCGGTCGAGCGACTGAAGCTCGACCTCGCGGACGCGCAAGGGCACGGCAGCGGACCCGATCCGAGGGTGAAGGAGCTGCAGGAAGAGATCGAGCGGCTCCGCTATCAGCTGGCCTCGTCGCGAGCGGAGGTCACCCAGCTTCGCGAGGAGCGGGATGAGCTTCGGGCCGGGATCGAGCGCGCGCTCGACCAACTGACCGAGGAATAAAAAAAGGCCCCGCGAAAAGCGGGGCCATGTGGAGTCGTCGAGGTTACTTGACGGCGTTCGCGAGCTGGTCGGTCAGCTGGTCGGTGTACTGCGCAATGCCAGGCGCTTTGATGTGTCCGCCCTGGTAGTTGAAGGCGCCGATGAGAAAGATGATCCAGTACACAAAGGCGACGAGATAGACGAGGTATCCGACCGGCGCGTAAATGATGCTGACGATCAGGCCGATCAGCCAGATCCCGCCCAGCACGACGACCGACTGCGCGGCGTTCCACTTCACGTCCGGGTCGTCCTTGCCGACGAACAGAAAGATCAGGCCCGTGATCCACCACAACAGGTAGGCAAGGATGACATTGGTCTTGGAGTTGCTCGCTGCCGGCGTCCCGCCTGCGGGTGCTGGCTGGCTCGGCGGCGGCGGGGGCGATTGGGACATGGACTCTCCTCCTACTGGTATCTGAGTGGTGGCGGGCAGATTATCGGCGGCTCGGGGCCAAAACGCTATAGCTTCGTGCGCGCAACAGAGACCGTGTTAGGCTCGGCCGGGACATGACCGAAGGGGGTCAACCGCCAGACTCCAAGCCTGTGGTACCGCCCTGGGCGCCGACACCCGAGCCTGGCGAAGGCGACAAAGCGGCCGCCCGGCCACTGCCGGACATCGCCGCGACCATGCGCCTGATTCCGGTCCCGCCCCCCACCGTCCCTCCGCCACCGACGCTGGCTCAGATGCCCGGCGAGCGCTACATCGGCAAGTACCGCGTCAAGGGGGAGATCGGCCGCGGCGGTATGGGTGCCGTGTACCTCGCCGAGCAGCCTGGCCTGGGCCGCGAGGTCGCGATCAAAGAGCTGATCCAGTCGGCCGACCCGACGTCGCTCAAGCGCTTCCTCCAGGAGGCGCAGGTGATGGCGCGGACAAGCCATCCCAACCTCGTCCAGGTCCACGACATGGAGCTGCAGGGCGATACGAACTATCTCGTGCTCGAGTTCGTGAAGGGCCGCTCCCTGCGCGACTGGATCAACGCGAGCCCGATCCAGCCACCGCAGGTCTTCGCGGTCATGCACGGCGTGCTGCAGGCGCTCGACTACGCCCACCGTCACAACATCGTGCACCGCGACGTCAAGCCGGAGAACGTGCTCATCTCCGACGAGGGCCTCGTCAAAGTGGCCGATTTCGGCATAGCCCGTCTGACCGATGACAGCGGTGTCGGGGGCACCGCCACGAAGACAGGGACGACGGTCGGCACGCCACAGTACATGTCGCCGGAGCAGGTCTCGTCGAGCAAGGTCGATGGTCGGAGCGACCTGTACTCGGCCGGCATCATGCTCTACGAGCTCGTGGCCGGTCAGCCTCCATTCACCGCGACCGAGGCCGACGGTCCATTCACCCTCATGGCCAAGCACGTGCAGGCGCCGCCGAAGCCACCGTCGGTTTTCCGGCCCGGCCTCAATCCCGAGCTCGAGCAGGTCATCCTCAAATCGCTGGCCAAGCGTCCGGACGACCGCTACCAGACCGGGCAGGACTTCGATCGCGAGATGTCGCGCGTGGCCGACCAGATGTGTCCCGGCTGGCTGCGCAGCCTCGAGCCGGGTGCGGACCTGTCACGAATGGTTCCTGCGGCGACGCCGGCGATCCCGATCCCGGCCGCGCCACTGGGTTTCGGGCCGGTGCAGCAGGGTCTCGCGGTCCCGCACGCGCACACGTACAACCCGGCCCCGCCGGTCAAGGTCGCTCCCAAGAAGTCGGTGGGCTGCCTGAGCCTGATCGGGGTGCTCGTACTGGCGACCGCCGCGATGGCTGCGATCGTGGGACTGATTCGTTAGCCCGGCGATTCGCCCTGGTGGGCGAGCGCCTCGCGTGCCTCCTCCCCGACGAGCAGCTCGGTGGGGCCCGTCTCCGCAGCAATGAGCGCTTGGTTCGTGTAGCTCTGGGTGTACGCGGTGTGCGACTGCGTGGCCAGCTGCGTCGGGAAGGGCACCCACGGAGAACCTGGGTTCTCTCGCACGGCGGTGACCTCGTAGATGCGGAAGGTCTCGGCCGACTTGCCTTTCAGCTGGACCCCAGGGACCAGGTCGACCGCGATGTAGTCACGGCACATGTCATACGTCATCTGTCCGATCAGCACCTGGAATGCAGGTGCGTGTGAGCAGAAGCGCGCGGCGGTGTTGACGGTATCGCCGAGTGCCGTGTACTGCAACCGGCTGCGCGAGCCCATGTTGCCGACCACCGCGGGTCCTGTGTTGATTCCGACACCCCAACGAATCGGAGGCAGTCCCTTGTCGAGCAGCTGCTGCTGCAGCTCAGCGGAGCGGTTGACCAGGTCGTACGCGCACCGCACCGCGAGCAGCGCGTGGTTCTCCTGCAGCCTCGGCGCATTCCAGAAGGCCATGATCTCGTCGCCCACGTACTTGTCGACGGTTCCATCCCACGTGAAGATGAGCCCGCTCAGGTGGTCGAGATACATCTGCACCACCTCGGTCACGTCGTGCGCGGCCATCGATTCGGACAGCGACGTGAAACCGCGGATGTCGACGAACATCACCGTGATGGGGCGGCGCTGGCCGCCACGCAGGATGTCATCCACGCCGCGCCGTGACTTCGCAAGCTCGGC
>DASYZS010000067.1:0-2841 GCA_035945895.1 Candidatus Dormiibacterota bacterium
AGAGGCACTTTTTTCAGCAGTTCGAGCTTGGAGTCGGCCACCCGAAGCAACAGACTAACGGGTTCACGGGACCGCGGTGGCGGGGACCTCGCGCAGCTTGCGAAGCGGCGAAAAGATGCTGGGCACGGCGCTGACGAGCTCGATCGCAACCCCGACCGTAATTGCGGCCCGCAGGCCGAAAGACTGTCCGATGGCTCCGCCGAGCAGCGACCCCAGGACCGCGGCGATCGAGACAAGCACGAACACCCCCGATTGGACCCTAGCCAGCAGCAGGTTGGGAGTCACGGCCTGGCGGATCGACTGCTGGTTCACGTTGTAGACCATCAATGCGCATCCCAAAAGCGCGCTGAACGCGAGAAGGATTGGCAGCACCGCGCGATGAGGCGCGTACGCCCCGACCAACGTGCCCGACTGGCCGACCACCACGAGGCCCGCGCCCACGGCCATCAGCGGACCGAGCCAACCCCTCGCCACAAGGGGCCGCGCAATCCGCGCTCCGAGCAAGGCCGTCGTGCCGGCGACGGCGAAGACCAGGCCGAGCTGAGCTGGGGTGATCCCCACTTGAGTGACGAAATAAAGGACGTAGACGGCGAACACCACGTTGTTGCCCCCGTTGTTGAGCAGGATCGTCAAGCTCACGGCGCGGACCAGCGGCTGACGCCACATCCACCTCTGCCCCTCGATGGCGTCGGCCACAGGGCGCGCCTTGGCTGGATGTGTTGGGAGGATCTCGTCGACCCGCGTCCACGCCGCGGTCAGCGAGCCCACCACGAAGCTGACGGCGTCGACGGCGATGGCGATCGGCGCCGTCAGCAGCTGCACGGTGGCCCCCGCGAGTCCGGGTCCGACCAGGCTGGCCACCGTGAAGCTGGACTGCATACGCGTGTTGGCCTGGACCAGCCGGTCGCGGCCGACGAGGGTCGGCAGCAGCGACGTTATGGAGATCACCTGGGTGGTTGTGGAGGCGCCGGTCACCAACGCCACCGCGTACAGCTGACCGATCGAGAGCACATGGAGCAGCGCGGCCGCCGGGATCGTGGCCAGCGCGCAGGCGCTGACGGCCTGCGACGCAACCACGATGGGTTTTCGCTTGGTCCGATCGAGCCAGACTCCAGCCGGAAACCCAACGACGATCCCTGGCAGGAAGCGCATCGCCCCGAGCAGACCCATCTCGATCGGAGTCGCGTGAAGCGTCACCGCCGCCGCAAGCGGAAGGGCAAGCTGGGTGAACTGATTGCCGAGAAGCGAAACGCTCTGGCCGAGCCAGAACTTCAGGAATTCGCGGTTCAGGTGACCGACTCGAGACGGAGCCAGGTGCCCGCGGCAATGAAGACCGCGGCCACCCTGCCGTCGGGCGTGCGCCGGAACACCGCGTTCTCGCCGGACTCGCGCACGCCCGGTTCGATCAGAAACATGTCCGGGTTTTCCGTTGGAGCGAGGGTTGGGCGCCAGTCAGGCAGCGCCGGCAGGACGACCATCAACTTGCCGTCGCGCCATTCGAGCGTCATCAGGGCGCCCAGGTCGCGGTCGTGATAGACGCCGACAAGGGTTCGGTACGCCTGCGGCATCGGGGGAGGCGGTTCGATCCTCGGCGGTTCCGCGAGGACCGCTTCTCGGGCGATTTCCGCCAGGTCCATGGACAGGACCGGTGCGATGGCGACGCCGTTGATCAGGACGATGGCGCCGACCCTCATTTTGGGATCGAAACAGACGTTGGAGCGGAAGCCGTGCAGGGCGCCCGAGTGTTGTATCCAGACGACCGAACCGCGACGCCACGCGTACCAGGCGATGCCGTACGCGGCGTTCCACCCTTCGTCGGCGAGGTAGCGTGGCGTGTGCATCTCCTTGAGGGTCGAGCCCCTCAGGATCTGCGCGCCGTTCCGCTCACCGCCGTCTTCGCGAAACTGGAACGACACCCAGCGCGCCAGGTCGTCGATGCACGACCACAGTCCTCCTTCGGCCCCCGTACGCGGCGCAGTCGAAGACAGGTTGAGCTCGTCGGAGACAAAGCGGCCTGCGTAGCCGGTGGCGCTGCGCGCGGCCATCTCCGGAGCGAGCGGCTCGAAGAACGTGTGGCGCATGCCGAGCGGCTCGAGGATGTTCGCGCCTACGTATTCCGGGTAGGACGCGCCGCTGCAGCGCGCCACGATTTCGCCCAGGAGCTGAAACGCGAGGTTGGAGTACTTCTGCTGGGAGTTGGGTGGAATCTTGGTCCCGATCTCCGAGGCGCGCTCGAGGTTGCGCCTGACCGAGCCTTCGTAGCGGGCGGCCCTCCAGTCGGTGCCAGGCGGTTCGCTCATGAGGCCCGCCTCGTGCGACAGCATGCGACGGATGGTCACCGCCTCGATGTCGCCGAAAGGGCTCATCGCCTGGCGCAGCTCGGGAATGTGCTGGACCGCGGGATCGTCCAGCCGCAGCTTGCCTTCGTCGCGGAGCTGCATGATCGCCGTGCCCGTGAAGGTTTTGGTGATCGACGCGATGCGGAAAAGGGTCGTCGGCTCCGCCGGTTTGCGTGCGGCCACGTCGGCGAACCCGACGGGCGCCCACCAGGCCAGGCTGTCGTCGCGGACCACTGCAACGGCCGCGCCGGGGACCCGGTTCTCTTTGACGTACGTGGCCGCCTTGTGCTCGAGCTTCTGGGCGACGGCGCTGATCGAATTCATGTCAGAAATCAGGCTGGAAGAAGCGTACATATAGCGCGACGTGCGCTCCCTGACCGTGAGGTGGGACGCGCGATAGTCCGGACTATCACCGCTTTTGAAGCCGGAAAACGCGCGTTAGTCCGGACTATCGCGGGAAACAGCACAATGTCTGACCAGTGAGCGGCCTCGGCGTCGTCCT
>DASYZS010000068.1:0-21294 GCA_035945895.1 Candidatus Dormiibacterota bacterium
CGGAAGTTCGAGATCGTGACCAACATCCGCCGCGCCGACGTGAGCAAGGACCAGGGCTGGGTGCTGCTCGAGGTGTCCGGTGAGCCTGAAGAGCTGGACCGCGGAGTGGACTTCCTCGAGTCGTGCGGCGTCAAGGTCGAACCTGCCGAGGGAGACCTGGTCGAGTAGTCAGCACCAGCCGCGCCCCCGGTGCCGGCCTGGTGGACGGCGGGAGCGCGTCGATCAAAGTCATGAGCCGCGGTCCGAGCTCGGCCGTTGGCACACGAAACGGAGCAAATGCGTCGTCGCGGTCCGGATGCGCACGAAAATGCAGCTCGACCTCACGACCACCGCGTGCGGGCGAGTGCGTCGTCAGGCGGTTGAAATCCGGCGCCGGGATCACCCACCACACGACGGGAGCCAGGTCCAGGACGAGCACGATCACGTAGATCCACGACGGGTCACGGGGGATCGACTTCTCGAAGTAGGTGGCGTTGGATTGCACGAAGCCCGACGCCCCCAGCTCGAAGCAGGCCTTCGCCTGAAGTGACCCAAACGCGCTCTTGCCTTTCTCCGCCACCACGAGGTCGCGGTGGTCGTCGTCCGCATCCACCTGAAACGGAACAAGGGCGCCGTCAGAAGTGAGCATCGCGTAGACCGCAAGCAAGTACTCGCCGATTCGACCCGCTTGCACGTCGCTGATCGGCATCCAGTTAACTATCGGGCGTGCGAGAGGACGTGAACGTCGCGATCATCGGGGCCGGACAGGCAGGCCTTTCCACGAGCTGGTTCCTCAAGCAGGCCAACGTCGACCACGTCGTGCTGGAGGCCGGTCGAGTGTTCGAGACCTGGCGCTCGCGCCGTTGGGACTCCTTCTGTCTCGTAACCCCGAACTGGTCGGGCACGATGCTTCCAGGGGCAAAGTTTGGCGGTGACCTCGACGGGTTCATGCCACGAAACGACCTCGTAGCGTTCTTCGAAGACTGGGCCCGCTCGTTCGATCCACCGCTGCGCGCCGGCTGCAGCGTGTCGGCCCTCGACGCCGACGAGGACGGATTCATGCTCACCACCGCGGACGGAGTCATCCGTGCTCGCACGGTCGTCGTCGCGTCGGGCGGATATCAGCGGCCTCACCGACCGGCAAATTCCGGCCAGCTGCCAGAAGGCGTCGCTCAGCTCATCACTGAGGAGTACAGGAACCCGTCGCAGCTCGACCCCGGCGGTGTGCTTATCGTCGGAAGCGGTCAGACCGGCTGCCAGCTCGCCGAGGAGCTGCACCAGACGGGCCGCAAGGTGATCCTTTCCTGCGGGCGTGCTCCGTGGGCCCCGCGCCGCATGGGCGACCATGACCTGGTCTGGTGGTTGGTCGAAACGGGATTCGCGGACCGGACCATCGACATGCTGCCGTCCCCAGCAGCGCGGTTATTGAGCAATCCGATCACCTCTGGTCACGGCGGCGGCCACGACCTGCACCTGCGCACGCTGCACGCGATGGGCGTCGAGCTGATCGGCCGCTATCTCGGCGCGGACGGCAACAAGCTGATCTTCGCCGACGACCTCGCCCAGAGCACGGACGCCGGAGACGAGCTGACCCGCGTCTTGATGAAGTGGGTCACAGCCTTGTGCGAGAAGAAGGGCATGCCGGTCCCGTGGGAGGTCCCTGAACCGATGAGGGTCCCGGCGCGTACCCAGATCGACGTCGCGGACGAGGCCATCTCGACCGTCATCTGGACCACCGGGTTCCGCCCGGACTACGGTTGGGTTCACTTTCCGATCTTCGACGACATGGGATTTCCGATTCAGAAGGAAGGCCGAAGCTCTGTGCCAGGCTTGTATTTCATGGGCGTTCACTTCCAGCGCAAAGCTAGGTCGGCCACGTTATATGGCGTCCGGGATGACGCCGAGATCGTCGCGGCGCACATCGCCGAGAACCGCCGGTGAGGATCGCCGTCGCCATGTCGGGCGGCGTCGATTCATCGGTTGCGGCCGCGCTTCTGCAGGCCCAGGGTCACGACGTCGTCGGGGTCACGCTCCAGCAGTGGCCACGCGACGACTCCGACGAAGCAGCACGCCACGGCGGGTGCTGCTCGCTCAACGCGGTCGAGGACGCAAGGCGCGTGGCGAGCCTGCTCGACATTCCTTATTACTGCTGGAACCTGGAGCGCGAGTTTGGCGAGAGGGTCATCGAGCCTTTCCACCGTGAATACCTCGAGGGCCGCACCCCGAACCCGTGCGTGAGGTGCAACGCGTTCGTGCGCTTCGACCTGATGCTGTCGCGCGTGCGCGAGCTCGGCTTCGATCGCCTCGCCACCGGGCACTACGCCCGGATCATCGACGGACAGCTCCACGCGGCGGTCGACCAGGGCAAGGACCAGTCGTACATGCTCTACCACCTCGATCGCGCGAAGCTGGCGCAGCTCGTATTCCCGCTCGGCAGAATGACCAAGCCCGAGGTCCGCGAGCACGCGCGGGAGTTTGGCCTGCCTGTGGCGAACAAGGCCGAGAGCCAGGAGATCTGCTTCGTCCCGAGGGGCGAGACCGCGCGCTACCTCGAGAACCGCTTGCCGGTCCGCGCCGGCGTGGTCGTCGATTCCTCCGGTCGGCAGTTGGGCGCGCACCGAGGAACTGCGCTCTACACGGTGGGGCAGCGCAGCGGATTCGGCGACCTTGCCGAGCCGGGTCCGTGGTACGTGCTGCGCGTCGATGCGCGGCTCAACCGGGTCGTTGTCGGGCGGCGGGAGGAGCTGGCCGTGCGTGAGGTCGTGTTGACCGACGTGACGTTCATCGATGGCGGCGCGGAGGAGCCGCTTCGCTGCGAGGTCCGCCTCCGCTATCACTCGCCCGCCATCCCTGCCGTCTACACCGAGGGCAGGCTCCTGCTCGACGAGCCGTTCTTCGGTGCCGCGCCCGGACAGGCCGCGGTCATGTACGACGGCACCCGTGTCCTCGGCGGAGGAACTATCGCGGCTGCTGCTTGATCTAGCCGCCGGCGCCGGGCACTTCTTCGAATACTTCGGCCTGCTGGGGGCGATCGGCGCTTTCGTCGTCAGGCGCATCGGGCGGTTTGCGCCAAGGATCGGGTGGGCGAATCCGCCCATGACGGCGATGCTGGCGACAGCCGTGGCCGGCGGGGTCGTCCTGCTGGCTGTGTCTCAGACCTGGCTGATCGCCGCGCGCGTCGGTTTGGAAGCTGTCGCGCTGGTCCTCTGCTGGCGCGGCATTCGCTTTGTCGCGCCGCCCCTCGTGCTTGCAGCCCTGCTGTTGCCTTTTAGCGGCCACGCGGCCGCGGTCCAGCCGACGGCTGCGGGCGCGGAGCTGAACGACGCGGTGCACGTCCTGTCGGCCGCGATGTGGGCGGGGGGAGTGATCGCGCTCGCCAGCTTGCGCCCGCCCGGCGGATGGCGCGCCGCCGAAGCGCGGGTCCTGCTCGAGCGGTTTGGACGGGTGGCCGTGATCGCGTTTGTGGTCACCGCCCTCACCGGACTGCTCAGCGCAACCGAGCATCTGACGGCCGCGAGCGACCTTCTGAGCACGGCCTACGGCCTGTGGCTCTCGCTGAAGATCGTGCTGGTCGGCTGCATGCTCGGCTTGTCATTGTTGTGGAGAGTGCGGGGCAATGCCGGCCGGCTCGAGGCGATCGGCGCGGCACTGGTCGTGCTCACCACGGCCGGCCTGGCCGTTCTTCCGCCACCGGCATAGGATTGCCAATGTGGGTCAGGTCCGCGAGGTCATGTCCACGCAGCTGCACACTGTCGAGCCGTCGGACACCGTCGGCGAGGCCGTGGCGGTGATGGCCCAGCATCGGATCGGCTCGGTGCTCGTGATGGACGGCCCCAACCTTCTCGGCATCTTCACGGAGCGCGACACGGTGCGCGCCCTCTCGCAGTCGCATGACGCCCCACGACACCAGATCACGTCCTGGATGACAGGCGATCCCAAGACCGTGGGGCCGGACACAGACGCGGACGAGGCGCTGCACCTGATGCTGGAGGGCGGCTTCCGGCACCTGCCTGTGGTGGAAGACGGCAAGGTTGTCGGAATCGTCAGCATCAGAGACCTGGCCGGTTAAGAGCGCGCTAAAATAATCGACCCCACCGCCAAGCATTGGTTAAGCGCGCCCAAAAATTCGGGCGCAAAGGATGTCGACTCCCCTTGGGTCTGTTGGCGCTGCGGCGCTACTTCCCGTACTTGCGACCTTACAAGTGGCTGGTCGCGATCTTCCTCGGAGCACAGCTCGGGAGCCTGATCGCGGCCGCATCCATCCCCAAGGTGATCCAGTACATCATCGACGGCCCGATCACGCACCACGACCTCGGCCATCTCATCCAGACGACCGGTCTGCTCGTCCTGATCGCCGGGCTCGAGTTCATCATGATCCTGATTCGCCGGACGTTCTCGGGCGAGGCCGCGTTCCAGATGGAGACCGACCTGCGCAACGACTTCTACGCGCACCTCCAGAGCCTGCAGGTTTCGTTCCACGACAACTGGCAGTCCGGTCAGCTGCTCTCGCGCGCCGTCGCGGACATCAACACGGTCCGGCGGTTCGTCGCCTTCGGTCTGATCTGGTTCATGCAGATATTCGTCACGTTCGCGGTCGTGCTCGTGCTGATCCTCCAGCTGGATTGGCAGCTCGCGCTGGTGGTCGTGCTCTGCATGATCCCGATCGCGATCGCCAGCAAGATCTTCCAGGACAAGTACAAGGTCATCGCGAGGCGGCTGCAGGACCTGACAGGCGACCTCACCACGACCATCGAGGAGATGGCGACCGGCGTTCGCATCATCAAAGCCTTCGGCCGCATGCCGCTGATGCAGCGCCGCTTCGAGGACCAGGCGAGCACCATCCGCACGGTGAGCTTGACGGGAGTCAAAGCCCGCGCTGAGGTGTGGAGCGAGATCAACTTCCTTCCGAACCTTTCGTTGCTGGCGGTGCTGCTGCTGGGAGGCCTCAACGTGGTCGAGGGCAGGCTCACCATCGGCGGGCTCGTCGCGTTCATGAACTACGTGTTCATGCTCACGTGGCCGATGGATGCGCTCGGCTGGGTGCTGTCGATGAGCGAGGAGTGCAAGACGGCCGTGCAGCGTCTGAACGAGGTGTTCGATTCGCGACCGGAGATCGCTGACTCACCGCGCGCGGTGCCACTGGAGCACAGCCGCGGGAGGCTCGAGTTCCGCGGCGTCGGGTTCAAATACCCCAAGTCCGACGAGTGGGTCCTGCGCGACCTCAACCTGGTGATCGAACCGGGGGAGACGGTCGGGCTCGTCGGCCGCACCGGCAGCGGCAAGACGACGCTCGCCTACCTGGCGCCGCGGTTGTACGACGTGAGCGAAGGCGAGGTTCTGCTCGACGGCCTCGACGTGCGCGACATCAGGCTGCGTTCGCTGCGGTCCCACATCGGGGTTGCGTTCGAGGACCCGATCCTGTTCTCGGCCTCGGTGCACGAGAACCTCGTGATGGGCCGGCCGATCGTGTCGGACGAGGAGCTCAAGCGGGCCATCGACATCGCGCAGGCGCAGTTCGTCTGGGAGCTGCCGTGGGGATTGGAAACGCGGGTCGGCGAGCAGGGCTACACGCTGTCAGGCGGCCAGCGGCAGAGGCTCGCCCTCGCGCGGGCGGTGCTCGGCTCGCCTCCTGTCCTGGTGCTGGACGACCCACTGTCTTCGGTCGACGTGCACACCGAGGCGCTGATCGAGGAGTCCCTGGCGAGGGTGCTGGAGGGCGTGACCGGGCTCCTGGTCGTGCACCGTCCCTCGACCCTGGCGCTGGCCGATCGCGTGGCCCTGATCGACAGCGGCACGATCGTCGCGACGGGGACTCACACCGAGCTGATGCATTCCAACGGGCTCTACCGCGCGCTGCTGTCCCAGGAGTACGAGGAGGCGCTGGCATGAGCGCGGTCCCGGAAGCGGACCGGTGGCGCGGCGTCGCGTCGGAGGAGGTAGACGAGTTTTCGGCGAGCGTCGCCGGGCTGCTGCGCCGGCGGAGCCGCCAGCTGCTCGCAACCCTGGCCCGACCGTATCGCTGGGACATCGCGCTCGCGGTGCTGCTGATCTCCGTCCGCTCGGCGGCCTTCCTGTCTCTGCCGTACCTGATCAAGTTGGGGATCGACGAGGGCATCCGCCCCGGCGCTCGTGGCAACCTGAACGCCCTCGTCGAGGTCGCGGGCGTGCTGCTGCTCGCCCTGATCGTCAATGCGCTCGCCAACTACGGCTTCCTACGCCTGTCAGGGCGAATCGGCGCGGACATCCTCTTCGACCTGCGCCGCATGTTGTTCGCCCATGTCCAGGAGCTTTCGCTCTCCTTCTATGAGCGCTACACGTCCGGACGCATCATCTCTCGCCTGACTTCCGACATCGACGCGCTCAACGAGCTGCTCGCGACCGGTTTGACCTCGGTCATCACGGCGGTGATCTCGGTGGTCGCCATCTCGGTGATCCTGCTGCGCCTCGACCTCCGACTGGGCGTGGTTGTCCTGGTGGCGATGCCGATCGTCCTCGTGCTCACGGCCTGGTTCCGGGACAACTCGGCGCGTTCCTACCGCGCCGTCCGTCGCGCGATCGTCCTCGTGATCGTGCACTACGTCGAATCCCTGGGCGGAATTCGCGCGGTGCAGGCCTTCCGCCGTGAGCCACGCAACCAGGAGATCTTCGAAGACGTCAACGCGCGTTACCGCGACGCCAACATCTGGTCCAACCGTCTCGTCTCGACTTATGGCCCCGCTATCAACGTGCTCGGACGGCTCACTACAGCGGCGGCTCTGCTGTACGGCGGCTACCTCGTGGTCCAGGGGCAGCTCACGCTCGGCGTCCTGACGGCGTTCGTCCTGTACGTGCGCCAGTTCTTCGACCCGATGCAGGACCTGTCGCAGTTCTACAACGTCTTCCAGGCCGCCGGCGCCGCGCTGGAGAAGCTTGCCGGAGTGATCGAGGAGAAGCCGACGGTGCCCGAGCCCGTCGACCCTGTTGCGCTTACCGAGGCTCGCGGTGAAGTTGCGCTGGAGCACGTGACCTTCGCGTACCTCGAAAAGCCGGTGCTGCACGACATCGATCTGCGCGTGCCGGCGGGTCAGATCGTGGCGCTGGTGGGGGAGACTGGCGCGGGCAAGACCACCATCGCGCGGCTCATCTCGCGCTTCTACGACCCGACAGAAGGCCGCGTCACCCTCGATGGAATCGACCTGCGGTCGATCGCGGTCGCAGACCTGCGGCGATCGGTGGTGATGGTCACCCAGGAGAGCTTCTTGTTCTCGGGGACGGTGGGGGACAACATCATGTTCGGCCGGCCGGATGCAACCCGCTTGGAGATGGAGGAAGCCGCGAAAGCGATCGGTGCGCACGACTTCATCTCCGCGATGCCGGACGGTTACGAGACCGATGTGCGCCGGCGCGGCGTGAGGCTGTCATCTGGGCAGCGCCAGCTGGTCGCGTTCGCGCGGGCGTTTCTCGCCAATCCGCGCGTCCTCATCCTGGACGAGGCGACCTCGTCGCTCGACTTGCCCTCAGAGCGCCTGGTGCAACGCGCGCTGCGGACGCTGCTGCGGGGACGGACGGCGTTCATCATCGCCCACCGGTTGTCGACCGTCGAGATCGCGGACCGGGTGCTGGTGATCGACGCGGGCCGGGTGGTGGAGGATGGGGAGCCGGCGGCGCTGCGCGAGAGCGCGGGACGGTACGGCTCGCTGCACCGCGCGTGGGTGGATTCGCTGGCCTAGGGCGCCAGGTGCGAGTAGCGATCACCGGCGGCACAGGACTCGTCGGCGGGCACCTCGCCGCCGCTCTTTCCGCGGGCGGCCACGAGGTGGTCGTGATCGCGCGGGGCGCCGACCGGCGTCCGCTCGCCCAATCGGTGATCGGTCTACCCGGCGTGACCCGCGTCAGCGCCGGCATCGACGACGTGAGCGCGCTCGAGCGCGCCTTCATCGGCTGCGAAGGAGTTGCTCACTGCGCGGGAATCAACCGCGAGCTGGGGAAGCAGAGGTACGAAGCCGTCCACGTCGCCGGCACGCGCAACGTGGTTGCTGCGGCCGAGGCGGCAGGGGTGAAGCGCCTCGCGCTCGTGAGCTTTCTCCGCGCACGGCCCGGGTCGGGTTCGCGATACCACGAAACGAAGTGGGAGTCGGAGGAGATCGTGCGCGCGTCTCGGCTCGAGTGGACCGTCACCAAACCAGGCATGATGTTCGGCCGCGGCGACCACCTCGTCGACCACTTGAGCCGGGCCATGCGCACATTCCCCGTGTACGTGGGAGTTGGGAAGCGTCGGGTGCGACCCCTGGCGGTGGAGGACTTGTCGCGAGTTCTCATGAGCGCTCTCGTCGACCAGTCGCTGACTCGCAAGACCGTCGCGCTGATGGGTCCGACCCAGATCTACTTCGATGACATTGCGCGGTTGGTCGCGTGGATCGTGGGCAGGCATCCTCTCTTCGTGAGGGCGCCGATCCGCTTTCACTACCTCCTGGCCGCGGTCGCGGAAGCGACCATGACCGTGCCGCTGCTGTCGAAAGCCCAGGTCAGGATCCTCGAGGAGGAGCTGATCGAGCCCGCGCTTGCGCCCGATCAGTTGCCGCCTGAACTGGTGCCCTCGATTCCGTTCAACCGACAGACGGTCGATGCTGTCACGCCCGTTGGGGAGCGGTTCCACCTGGACGACCTGAGGATGTTCAGTCGACGCGACTGAATACCCGATAGTCCGGACTATCCGCGGTTCTGCGTGTCGAAAAGTTCGGTTAGTCCGGACTATCCGGGGGTGGAGGGATCGGGGTAGAAGCGTCGCCAGCCGACTGTCTGGAATCCGAGGCGCTCGAGAATCGGCGCGGACATCGGGCCTCCCCACACGGAAACGCCGGCGACGCCCGCTTCGCGCGCCATGTCGAGCCGCGCCGCCAGCAGCGCGCGATACACCCCTCGACCGCGGAACTTCGGCCGCACCGCCCCTCCATTGAGTGTCGCCCCGTCGGGAGGGAACAGGTTGAGTCCGGCGCTGCCGGCGGGTTCGCCGTCGACGGTGGCGAAGATCACGCGCCGGCTCGCATACGCGATGTTGTCCAGGCGCCTGCGCTCCCGCATCGCATCGCGCTCGGGGTCATCGACCAGGATGGCTCCAGTGAAGGCTTCGGTGTTGACGGCGTCGACGCTGCGGTATGTCTCGCGGTCGGCAAGTCCGTCGCGCAGCTCGAGGCCGTCGACGACAGGAGCGTTGATCGTCGCGTCGATCGGCAGCACCCATGACCGCGGACTCGGGCGCGTGCTCGTCGGGGTGGATGCCGCGGGCCGCGAGAAACTCAGGAAAGCTGTCGGGCTCGGTGCCCGGATCGAGGACGAACATCAGCGGCAGCCGGCGTGCGCGGAACACCGCCTCGACCTCGTCGATGACCTCGTCCGCTTCCTCCGGCCGGCACCGGATCCACGAGGCGCTGTTCGGTCCCGCGATCGGAAAGTCCGGCTGAAGCACGAGGCGGTAGCGCGAGGTCTCGATGATCTCGATTCCGGGTGCCGGCGGCTGGCGCCAGCTGTTCGCCCAGTCGACGAGGGCCTGCGATACTGCCCGCATGAGCCTATTTTCGAGGCCCGTTCGCCACTGGGCGCCGGCGAGAATCGCCGCGGTCACCCTCGGCATCGCCTGGGCGGTGCTGCTCGCCGCGTTTGGATACGCCGCAATCTCGGTCCAACCGGGACCTGGAAGCCTCGTCGCAGCGGCCGCCGCCCTTCTAATTGCCGGAGCCGCCATTCTGTATGCTTGGCGCGAGCCGGGGCGCTAGCGCAAAAGACCGGCTGAAAAGGCCGCTTCTTTCAATCACCACGGAGTGTCCATGGACTCCCTCCACGCGATTGGTTTCTACCTGTCCTCCGGCGTTTCGCTTGCGGGCGGGCTCGGAGCGGCATTGCTTTCGAATCGAGGTCGGCGTGGAGCATCGCTCGGGGTGCTTGGGCTGGGCCTTGCCGGCCTTTACCTGACGCTTTCGGCCGGCCTCGCGGCGATTGTCGCGCTCGTCTGCTACCTCGGCTGCGCCGCGCTGGTCGCGAGCCCGCAGTACCGGCAGCTGCCCGCCGTGGTGACCGGCCGGTGGCGCCAGGTCGGGGCCGTCGCGGCCGCGGTCCTGCTGGCCCTGCTGGCGTACTCGGCATTTCGCGGCGACTTCGTGCACGCAACCTTCTACGGCGGTGCGTTCGGGGTGGCGAGCCTGGGCCGGGTGTTTTTCGCCCACGATGCGCTGACCCTAGAAGCGGTGGCGCTCCTGACGGTCGCCGCCCTGGCCGGCGCGACGGCAGCGTGGCAGGCGAGGGAGCGCGCCCGGTGACCGTAGACCTGGTCGCGGTCTTTTTCGTGGCGGCCGGGCTGGTCGCGATCGGGTGCTTCGTGGCGGTCTGGCGGCGCGACCTCACCGCTGCCCTGGCCGGCGTTCCCTTGATGTTTGCCGGAGCAGGCGTGGCCTTTGTGGGCGTCTCCCGATTTGCGGCCGCCGGCGGCCCGCAGCTGTTCGGCCAGGAGTTCGCGATCGTGCTCGCGATCGCGACGACGGCGCTTGTCGGTCTGGGGGTCGGCATCGCCGGGCGGGAGGCGCCTCGCTGAGCCTGTTTGCCCTCGCCGGAGAGCTCCTCGCGGCGGCGTCTGGCGCGGCTTCGAGCGCCAGGCCGTCCGGTTTCACGTTCGACCCGACGACGGCGCTGCCGTGGGCCGTCCCGATGCTGCTCGTCGCGCCCTTTGCCACGTTCGTGCTTGCGCTGTCGAGCGTGCGCACGCGGCGTTCGGCCTCGGCGACCACCATGTTCGGGACGTTCGTGACCCTGGTGCTGACGCTGCTCGTCGGCTGGGGCCTGACGAAGAGGGCGTCGTACGTCGCGACCTACCAGTACATCAACCTTTCGGTGGCCTTTCAAGGGCCGAGCAACTTCCAGTCCTTCGCCATCAACATCGTCTTCCACGTCGATCACATGGTCCTCGCGGCCCTGGGCGCGATCGAGCTGTGCATTCTCGGCGCGGTCGGGTGGCACCAGGTGATGGGCCGGTCAGAGCCCGGCGCGGCGAGGTTCCACGCGGTCATCACGGCGCTTCTGTTCGCGAGCGTGGGCGTGCTGGTGAGCTACGACCTGGCCGAACTGTTCGCGTTCTGGGCCATCGGCGGCGCACTCACCTTTCTCCTGCTGGCCCATCGGTGGGGACTGGACGAGCCCGCGAGCCGCGCTCGGGTCGCTCTCGCGCTGCCATTCCTCACCGACCTCAGCCTGCTGTGCGGCATCGCGTGGCTTTACTCCCGATACGGCACCCAGGACCTGAACACTCTGCTGCCCATCCTGCACACGAACCCCGGATGGACGGTGCGCTCACTGGTGGTGGCCTCGGTGCTTCTGCTGATCGGCGTCGGCGGGCGCCTGGCCCTGTGGCCCCTCACCTTCTGGATCACGCAGACCGTCGTCACCGCGCCGCCGGCGGCGTCGGCGATCGCGCAGGCGGTGTGGTCGGTGCTGGGCATCGCGGTGCTCTATCGCCTCATGCCGATCGTGGTCGCGTCCAACCAGCAGACCATCCAGGCCTTCCTCGTCGCGTGCGCGGTCGCGGCCATCGCAGCTTCAGTGCTGTCGCTTGTCGGGAACGAGCCGAGGCGCAGCATCGCGCTGGCCGGATCGACGGCGGTGGCGATCGCGGCCGCCGTCGTGATCGCAGGTTTTCGGAGCCAGTCGACCACGTTCGCGGTCGCAGGCTTCGCGTCGGTGCTGGCGCTCGCGCCCGCGCGCACAGCCGCATGGCTCGCAGTCTCTTCGATCGCAAGTGCGATGCGGACCGACGACCTCACCGAGATGGGTGACGCGTGGGGACGCATGCGCGGCAGCGCCACCGGCCTGATCGGCGGCGCCATCGTGATGGGACTGGCGGCGACAGGCGCACTCGCCTTCGGCGCGTCGTCAAGGTCGCGGCTTGGCGTAGCGCTCGGCGAGGCCGCGGTGCTCATGTCCGTCGCTGCGTTGCGAGTTTTTCTCGGAGCATCGCTTGGGCCGCTGCGGCGGCGCCGCGCTTTTGAACCGGACCGCGTGCGGGAGGCGCCGCAGCAAGCCGTCACCTGGCCGTACTGGCTCACGCTCGGCGGGGCCGCATTCCTCGTGGCTTCATCGATCACGAGCTGGCTCGGATACCTCGACGGCCACAAGCACCCGAGCGCACCGATCTCGGCCTTCGCGGCCTGGGGCGCGGCGGCGGTGGTCGGATTCCTCGCTTGCGCCATCGCGTATTCAGTGGGCAAAGACAGCGCGCTCGCGATGTCGGCCCGGGCCGGCGAGTGGCTGCGGCGCGGAAGCACGGGCGGCTATGGGCTCGTCGATCGTTTCCTGGTCGCTCCCATCACCGACATCGCTCGCCGGGTCGGTGACTGGATCCCGGCCGGCGATACCGCGTTGGGCCGCTTCGCCGGCTCGACGGGTCAGCTTGCAGTGGCGGCGACTCGCCTGCCCGCGATCCCGGCCCTGGTCGTCCTGGTGGTCGTGCTGGCGGTGGTGTTCGCGGTGGTCGGAGTCTTGCGATGAGCGCGCTCCACTTCCTGGCGTCGCCGACGCCGATTCCCGCTCCGGGCGCCGGGCTGTTCACCTCGCCCTTCCTTCTGTCGCTGCTCATCTGGACACCGGTCGTGGTCGCCGTCGTCATCGCTTTCATGCCCAACCCACGCGGCCGATACGACACGCTGATCAAGCAGATCGCGTTCTTCACCAACCTCGGGGTGATGATCCTTCTGTTCTTCGGCTACAACCAGTTCGAGAACTTCCTGCCAACGGTGCAGTACGAGGAGAAGATCAGCTGGCTGCCCGCCATCGGCGCGAGCTACCACCTCGGGCTGGACGGCACGAGCCTCACGCTGATGATGCTGTCGGGGCTGATCGGCATCACGTCGGTCCTCGCGTCCATCGGCATTCGAGAACGGGTGCGGTCGTACTTCGCCTTGCTGCTGCTCGCGCAGGCGTCGGTCAACGGGGCGATCGCGGCCGACGACATGTTCGTTTTCGTTCTGTTCTGGGGCGCTTCGATAGTCCCGATCGCGCTGCTCATCAACGGATGGGGGGGACCTCGTCGAGGATTGGCGACGACGAGGCTCGTCGGTTACTGGGGAATCGGCACCGCGCTGCTCGCCGTAGGCGTCCTCGGCCTGTACGCGGCTGCGGGCGGCACGACCTTCGACATGGGCGCCCTGCTCAAAGCCTCGCTGTCGCCGCGCGTGCAGATCGGCATCAGCGTGGTCATGATCCTTGCCGCAGCCACGCGGCTGCCGCTGTTTCCGCTGCACGGATGGGTCCGCGACGCGCTGTCGGAAGCACCGCCAGGTGTCACCGTGGTCATCGCCGGCTCGGCCTCGCGCCTCGGCGCATACATCCTTTTGCGCACGATGATCCAGGGCGCGCCCGCCGCTTCGCACCTGCTGTCACCAGTTCTCGCAGCCCTTGCTGCGCTGACCGTTGGCTACGCGGGCCTCGCGGCGTTGAGGTCGACCGACGTGCGCCACGCGGCCGCGTACCTCGCGATGGTCCCCGGTGGGATCTCGGTGCTCGGCATCGCCGCTGTCTCACCGCTCGGCATCGCGGGGACGGTGTTGAGCCTGTTCACCGGAGGGTTGGCGGCCGCGCTGATCACGGGCGTGTGCGCGACGCTGGCGGAGCGCGCGCAGTCGCGCAGCGTGCAGGTCCTCAGCGGGCTCGCGCCACGGATGCCGAACGTTGCATGGCTGATGCTCATCGCAGCTCTGGCGGTGCTTGGCGTGCCGATCTTGTCGTCGTACATGTCGGTCGTGATGACGTTCTTCGGCGCGTTCAAGACTCAGCCCATCGGCGCGTTTGCGGTCGCGGGTGGACTCGCGATCAGCGCCGTCGCGCTTGCGGTGCTGCTGCGACGCGTGCTGTTTGGCGCGCCGCTGCCCGACTCTCCGGGCGCGTCTGATGCCACGCTCAGCGAGACCTGGTATCTCGGCATGCTGGCCGGTGCACTCCTCTGGGTGGGACTGTTCCCCGGCGGACCGAAGATTCCGGGAAGCGACGTCCCCCTGTTCGACCCAGGCCTGATCAACCAGATGTCGGCCGGCATCTCGGACATGTCGGGACCGTACGTGCTGCCGACACCGCCCCAGCCCCAGACTCCGTGAAGAACTTCATCCTGCTGCCCGACGCGCTCGTCGTCGCCGCGGCACTGCTCGTGCTGCTCGCGGGACGGTTCGCGTGGCTGCCGCGCGCTTGGCGTGGATATGTGCCGCACGCGACGGTCGTGGTGTTACTGGTCGCACTTGGTGTCGAGCTCTGGGCAGGCGCCACGACCGGCAGTTATTTCGGTGGCGCACTGCTGCAGGACCGCTTCGCGCTGTTCGTCAAAGCGGTCGTGCTGGTCACCGCGGCGGTGGTCATCGCCGCCACGGACTGGGGGAGCGAAGACTCGGCGCACCTGGGCGTGGCGATGCCGCTGCTCGCCGCCTTCGGCGTGATGGTCGCTGCGTCGGCGGCCGACCTGGTCGGTCTGTGGGCCGGGCTGGAGCTGGCGGCGGCGGCCGGGGTCGTGCTGCTGGGCCTGCGGCGGCCGGACCTCGCGCTTCGGCTGCTGGTCGCGGGCGGGATCGCCAGCGCTTTGCTGCTGGTCGGCATCGTCTTTCTTTATGCGACGACCGGCAACGCGGACTTGAGCGGGATCCGGGCTGGGATCACGGGTGAAGCGACCACGGTGGCGCTGGTGGTGCCGCTTGTCCTCCTTCTGGCGGGGCTCTCGATCCGCGCCGGGCTGGCGCCGTTCCATGTCGCGTCGCTGCCGGCCGGGGTGGGGGCGTCACCCGTCGGCGCGGCACTGGTCGTCGGGCTGGCCGCGGCCGCAGCCGGCGTGGTCGCCATCAAGCTGACCTCGGCGCTCGTGCCGATCGGCGACGCCTACTCGCCCTTCGCGCAGGTGGTCGCTGTGGTGGCGATGGTGGGTGGCGGGGCGGCCACGCTTGCGGTGCGGTCGCCGCGACCGCGGATGGCGTACCTGGCGATCTCACAGCTGGGGTGGCTGGTGGCCGGCGTGGCCACCCACTTTCGGTCGGGCTTCGGCGCGTCGCTGTTCCTGCTCGGGGCGTTTGCACTCGCGGCGACGTGCGGTCCGGCGCTGCTTGGTAGAGCCGAGGGGGGAGAGCCCGCGATCGCGGGACTGGGCGCAGTGCGGCCGCTGCGGGCGGCCGGGATGTCGCTGGCGATACTGTCGCTCGCCGGGGTCCCGCCGATGCCGGGATTTTTCGGCGAGCTCTCGGTCGCGGCTGCGCTGGCCCAGAGCGGGAACTTCGTCACCCTGGGGCTCGGCCTGCTGGGCGCGGTGCTGTGCGTCGCCGCCGCGGTGAGCACCCTCCGCGTCATCTATATACAGAGCCCGCTCGAGGAATCACGGCGCGGCGCGCTGGCCGCGCTCCCGGCCATGACCGGGCTCTCGTCGCTGGGAGCGGTCGCCTTCAGCCTGGTAATTGCCGCCTACGTGGTGTTCGGCTTCCCGATCATGGGCCTTGCCGACCAGGGAGCCGAAGCGCTGGGCCTGCGCTAGACTCCCGCCAGCAGACACAGCCCACGTCGCAGTAAACGTCCTGGAGGTCCCCGCCTGGCCGCCCGTAAACAACGCCCTCGGGCAAATCTGCGGCTCCGCCGCACGCTATCCCGCTTCGCCCTGACGCTCGTGCTTCTGATCGCGTTCCTCGGCCTTGCGGGAACGGGCGCGACGATCGGTGTGGTCGACTATTTCGCCGGCGACCTGCCATCGATCGATGCGCTGCAGTCCGCCAACCTCAGCCAGACGACGCGCATCGTCGACCGCAACGGCAACCTGATCGAGGCGCTGTATCACGAAAACCGCACCGTCGTGCCGCTGAGCAAGATCAGCGTCAAGCTGCAGCGCGCGACGATCGACACGGAAGACCGGACTTTCTACGACAACTCGGGGGTCGACTACCGGCGTCTTGCCATTGCGATCGCATACGACGTCACGCACCACTCGAGCACGCTCGGCGCCTCGACGATCACGGAGCAGGTGGTGAAGAACGACGTCCTCGACACCACCGAGGCGCAGGGCAAGACCGTGAGCCGCAAGTTTCGCGAGCTGCTGCTGGCAGAGGAGATGGAGCGCCGTTACACGAAGGAGCAGATCCTCGAGCTTTACCTGAACACGATTCCGTACGGCATCGGCGCCTATGGGGCTGAGGCCGCGGCAGAGACGTACTTCCAGGTCCACGCTTCGGACCTTTCGTGGGCGCAGGCGTCGTTTCTCGCGGGCTTGCCGCAAGCACCGGCCGACTACGACCCGTTCGGCACGCCCGACCAGGTGCAGGCGGCCCGGTATCGATGGCGCGACGTGCTGGACGGCATGGTCGCAGTGGGCGACCTCAGGCCCGCGCTCGCCAACAGCATCTACGCGAGCGACCTGGTGACGAAGATGATCAGCGCGCACAAGGCGCTGCCCGCCGCGCACAACCCGCTGACCGCACATTTCGTCGATTACGTAATCGCCTACGTCAAGCAGCGCTACGGCGACGAGGCGCTGTATGAAGGCGGGCTGACCATCACAACGACCCTCGACCTCTCGACGCAGGCTCTGGCGGACAAGTGGGTGAAGAGCGGTGTGCGCACGTACGCACGCCGTGGCGTCAACACCGGCGCGATGCTCGTGATGGATCCCGCGGACGGTGAAATTCTCGCCATGGTCGGGAGCGCGGACTACAACAACGCGGTGATTCGCGGACAGATCAACCTCACGGGCATGGATCCGCTGGGCTGGCGGGGTGTCGGATCGTCGTTCAAGGTTTACACGTACGGCGCCGCCCTGGAGGCTGGGCTCGTGACACCGGCGACGCTGCTCGACGACTCGGACAGCACCATCGGCGGGCATTCGTTCAGCGACTGGGACGGCAAGCACGAGGGGTACATCACGCTCCGAACCGCGCTCGCGCAATCGCGCAACCTGCCCGCCTTGTGGACTTACTCGCGCGAGGGCGGTGGGCGCGTGGTCTCTTTCTTGCGCAACCTCGGCATCACCGCGCCGATTCGATCACCTGACGGCGTGGCCACGACCCTCGGACCGGACGCGATGTCGATGGCCGAGCACCTCGCGGCCTACTCGGCGTTCGACAACGGCGGCTACCGGATCGCGCCGCACGCCGTGCTGCGGGTCACGGACGCTTCGGGCCAGGTGCTGGAGTCGTTCGACCCCGCAGCCGGCCGCGTTGCCGTCATCAGCTCTGACCTTGCTTACGTGATGACCGACCTGCTGCGAGGGCCGGTGAAGTTGTACCTCGGTGACCTGGGCGCGCGACCGGTCGCGGGAAAATCGGGCACGACCGAGGCGTACACAGGATCGATCTTCATCGGCTACACGCCCTCGCTCGCAGTAGCCGCATCGCTGATGCACGTCGATGCGGGCGCCGCCTGCGACTCGGGTTATGCGTACCTGGCCACGAACTTCGCCCCGTCGGGCTGGATGTGTCCGACCTCGGTGCTGTTTGGGGAGAACGTCGGCGTGTCGGTGTGGAAGCCTTTTCTGGAGGAGTACTACGCGTCGCACCCGTGGCCGGTTTTCTGGAAGCAGCCTGCCGGGGTGGTGACGCGCGAGGTGTGCGCGTACGACGGCGGCTACGTCGCGAGCGGCGGGTACAGCGAGATCTTTCTGAAGGGCATCGGCGAGCCGGCGTATCCGTGTGGCCGGAATCCGTATCCGGGCGAGGCGCCTTACAAGGCGCCATCTCCCTCACCGTCTCCGAGTCCGTCACCCGCGCCGCACTAGCCTTTCCTCCCGTGCGTGCCAACGTGTTGAACGTCGCCAACCAGGTGACGCTTTTGCGCGCCTACCTGGCCGTGCCGGTGTTTTTCTTTGCCGTGGGCGGTGACTACGCGGCTGTTGCCGTCGTCGTCGCGATTGCGGGGCTGAGCGACCTGGTCGACGGCACCATCGCCCGACGGCTGGGACAGCCGTCGAACTTTGGCGGTGGGCTGGATCCGGTGGTCGATGGCATTTTCATGGGCGCCTTCGTTGTGGGCATCGCGATCGCGGGTGCGATCCCTATGTGGCTGGCGCTCGTGGTGATAGCGCGCTATCTGCTGCCGGCGATAGGCGCTGGAGTGCTGCTGTTGCTTGGCCGCCGGCCGGAGCTGCGGCACACGACGACCGGCCAGATCTCGACGGTGCTGATCTTCGTGCTGGTCGGCGGGGTGTGTTTGCTGCGAGGTTTGCACCAGGATCCGGGCAACCTGGTGACTGCCGCGGAGGTGGTGATTCCTCTAGCCACTGTGGCCACGTACGTGCACCTGGGATTGGCGCTGCGGCGTGCGTAGACTTGTTCACGGCCGCGCTAAGTGGGCGCGGTGCTACTTTATCGACCCGCATCAGGCGCCTCGCATCGGCCCGCGTAAACTTGCTCGTGGTCGCGCTAAGTGGGGTGCTGGCGGTACCCTGAACCGGCAATCCGCCTTAGCCGGACCGAATTCCATCGCTGAGGTCTGGGTTCTCAGAACTGGCCGCGGCAAACGGCGTTGAAGGTTGGGACCTGCGCAGCTCGGGTCTCCGAACCCCGTCAGGTCCGGAAGGAAGCAGCGGTAAGGAGAGAACTCGGGGGTGCCGCAGCCATCCTGGCCCGAGCCGCGAACCGCGACGCAGGCTGGGGGTCTTCGAACGAGGCGGGGGTGCGCGGCCATTTTTGGTGATGCACTAGATGCCTGAATACCAATCGCTGTACCGCAAGTACCGGTCGCAGACGTTCGCGGACCTGGTTGGCCAGGACGCGGCGTCGCGCGCGCTGCAGGGTGCGATCACGTCTGGCCGCGTTGCGCATGCGTACCTGTTTTCTGGATCGCGAGGGACGGGGAAGACCTCGGCCGCGCGCCTACTGGCGAAGTCGCTGAACTGCACCGGCCGTTCGCGCGATTCGGCCGAGCCGTGCAACAAGTGCCAGTCGTGCCTGGAGGTCCTGGCCGGATCTGCCCTGGACTTGATCGAGATCGACGCCGCGTCCAACCGTGGCATCGACGAGATCCGCGACTTGCGCGAGAAGGTCAACCTCGCGCCCGCGCTCGGGCCGTACAAGGTCTACATCATCGACGAGGCCCATATGCTCACCGAGCCGGCATTCAATGCCTTGCTGAAGACGCTCGAGGAGCCGCCGGCCCACGTCGTCTTCGTCCTGTGCACCACCGACGCGCAGAAGATTCCGCTGACCGTAATCGGCCGTTGCCAGCAGTTCGTGTTCCGCCGGCATTCGGAAGAGCAGATCGTTTCCCGCCTGTCGCATATCGCATCGGCGGAGGGTGTGCGCATCGAGCCGCAGGCCATGGAGCTCATCGCGCGCACGGCGCAGGGTTCGATGCGCGACGCGGTCGGTCTGCTCGACCAGCTGGTGCCGTTGGCTGCGGGGCCGATCTCGCTGGATGCTGCACGGTCGTTGCTGGGCATCGCCGATCCGCGGGTGCTGGATGCGCTGCTCGACCGCGTGCTTGCGGGCGAGGCTTCAGAGGCGCTGGCAGAGTTGAATCGCATCTACGCGGCGGGGGCAGAGCTGCGACAGGTGGTCCGCGGATTGATGGAGGGATGCCGGGACCGCCTGGTGGCGGCGTTGTCGCGTCACGACCAGGCGACCGCGCGGCGCTTGTCCGATGTGCTCGACGCGCTGCTCCATCTCGATGGAGAGGTGCGGCGTCACGCGGAGCCGCGATTCCTGGTCGAGGCGACGCTGGCGCGGCTGGCGGTCGAGTCGGAGGCCGTTGTGCCCGGCGTGCCCGCCGTGCCGGTGGCGGCTCCTGTTGTCGAAACACCAAAGCCGGTTGTCGCTGCGGCGCCGGTTGCGGCGCCGGTTGCGGTGCCGGTTGCGGGCTGGTCGGAAGTCCTGGAAAAGCTCAACCGGACGGTGCGCGCGGTCTATCTGGACGCGCAGCCGGAGGTCGATGGTTCTTTGTTGGTGTTGTGGTTCAAGTACGGCTTTCATCACAAGAAGGCGCAGGAACAATCGGCGCAACTAGTGCCCCATGTGCGTGCGTGGCTCGGCGACGACGTGAAAATTGATTTTCGGCTGCGCGAAAACGACGCGCCGAAAACAACGCGGGCGGCGAGTCCCGAGGATGACCCGTTCGTGCGCGAGATCGTCCGCCGTTTCGACGGCCGTGTGACGCGAGTGAAGGAAGTATCGGAATGAAGGATCCGTTGAAAATGCTCCGCCAGGTCCAGCAGATGCAGGGCCGGATGGAGAAGCTGCAGAAAGATCTCGAGTCGGAAACCGTGGAGGCTTCCGCCGGCGGTGGAGCGGTGACCGTGACGGCAACAGGCACGCAAAAAATCGTGTCCGTGCGCATCGACCCCGCGGCGGCCGAAGAGATCGAGATGCTGCAAGACCTTGTGGTTGCGGCGGTCAATGAGGCGCTGGAAAAGTCGAAGCAGATGGCCTCGGAAAAGATGTCGGCGCTGACGGCCGGCATGGGCCTTCCTCCCGGCCTGCTGGGGTAGCTTTTTGGCGCAGCTGCCGGAGGCGCTGGAGAGGTTGATCCAGGAGCTGTCGCGGCTGCCTGGAATCGGGCCGAAGACGGCGCAGCGGCTTGCGTTCCACCTGCTGCGGGTCGATCGCGTGCGGGCCGAGGCGCTGGCGGCGGCGGTCCTGGACGTGAAGGCGCGGATTGGGTACTGCGAGCGCTGCTACAACATCGCCGAGGGGCCTCTGTGCGCGATCTGCTCGTCGCCCCGGCGCGATGCTTCGGTGATCTGCGTGGTGGAGTCGGCGTTCGACGTCCTGGCGATCGAGCGGACGTCGGAGTTCTCGGGGCTGTACTTCGTGCTCCACGGCGTGATCTCGCCGATCGACGGGATCGGGCCCGAGCAGATTCACGTGGGGCACCTGCTCGACCGGGTGCGCGACGAAGGGATCGCGGAGGTCATCGTCGCGACCGACGCCGACATCGAAGGCGAGGCGACCGCGCTGTATCTGCAGCGGGCGCTGGCGCCGCTTGGTGCCCGGGTGACCCGGCCGGCCCACGGGCTCCCGGTGGGTGGGGACCTGGAGTACGCCGACGAGCTCACCCTGGCCCGGGCGCTGGCCGGCCGTCGGGCTTTCTAACCCGCCGTTAACAAGCCGCCTTGCAATCCCGCCTTCCGCGCGGGTATCATTCACGGGTTCCTCCACCGAACAGGTTTCGTGCGCCCTGCGAGAGGGCAAAAAGCTGTTCGGCTCGGTTGGAGCCAGCACCTTGACAACTGAAGAGTGGGAAAGACTCTGAGAGTCTGAGAAGACTCAGGGCAATCGCTCTGGGTCCTCCGTTTTTGGACGGAGAGTTTGATCCTGGCTCAGGGTTAACGCTGGCGGCGCGCATAACACA
>DASYZS010000069.1:0-17797 GCA_035945895.1 Candidatus Dormiibacterota bacterium
CAGAGCGTTGCAACCGTGAGCCGCGACGCCCGGATGGCGCAGGCTTCGACCGACCAGGAAGCGGCGGTGCGGGAAGCCGAAGCCCAGCAGATCAAGATCAACGCCTCGCGTGACGTCTCGCTGCGGGAGGCCGAGACCCGGACCCAGATCGCCGCCGCCCAGGCGCGAGCCGACCAGGCGGGTCCCCTCGCCCAGGCCGAAGCCACGCGGGAGGTCGTGCGCAAGCAGACCGAGCTGGCCCAGCTCGAGGCCGAGCGCAAGGAGAAGGAGCTGCTTTCGACGACGGTCAAGCCTGCCGCGGCCGACGCGCAGGCTGTGATTGCGCGTGCTGAGGGTGCAAAGCGCGCCCGCATTGCCTCTGCCGAGGCCGACGCCGAGACGACCCGACTGGAAGGTGGGGCGGAGGCGCAGATCGTGCTGACCAAGGGTGAGGCCGAGGCCAAGGCCCTTGCGATGCGAGCCGATGCTTACAAGCAGTTCAACGAGGCGGCCATCATCCAGGCGGTTCTGGCGGCGCTGCCGGACATCGTGCGCGCGGCAGCAGAGCCGATGGGGCACATCGATTCCCTCACGGTGATGAGCGCCGACGGCGCTTCGGACATGGTCCGCAACGCCACGCGCGCGATGATCGAATCGACCACGGCGATCAAGGGACTCACCGGGTTGGATGTGCCGAGCCTGGTCGGCAACGCGCTGGGGCGCGGTTTCCCCCAGCGGCAGCCGGAGCCTGACAACGGCGAGTCTGCAGCCGACCGCATCAGCGATATCGCATCGAAGGGCCTGACCACAATGAAAGCGCGCGCTGCCGAAACGGGCGCTGCGGTCAAGCCGGCCGCCGAGGAAGCCGCGGCCAAGATCGAGGTCGAGGCCGCCAAGATGAAGGAGACGGTGGAGAAGGCGGGCGCCGTCGTGGAGGCCAAGGCGGCCGCCGCAGTTGCGAAGGCGACGCCAACCGACGCCAACGTCAAGCAGTGGGCGAACTGGATGGCCGACCAGCTGCGGCGCGTCCCGGACGTGAAGTCGTACGGGAAGCTCAAGCTTCGCGAGCTGGGAGACAAGGGTCCTGCCGCCGCAAGAGGCTTGTGGGCGACCGCCAAGGACGCTTTGGACCAGCAGTACGGGAACGTCACCGTGGACGATTTGCTGGCGCAGTTTGGCTCCCTGCAGCACTAAAGCGGAAGACCCGCTTCGGCGTGCCGCCTCACTGAAAGCGGAAAGCCCGCTTGCGCGAGCTTTCCTAGGCTGGGGTGGGGGCGTGACTTCGAATTCGGTGGCCGCTTGACCGGCAGACGATATGGTAGCACGGTGCCCCGTCATCCACAACATATAGACACCTGGGGAAAAGTGGCATGAAGCTGCCCCTTCCGCTCGACATGGAGCCGATGCTGTCGGCCATCTCCGAGAACGGCATTCCCAAGGGCGACAGATGGGAGTACGAGCCCAAGTGGGACGGCTTTCGGACGCTTGTGTTCCGCGACGGCGAGGAGGCGGCGCTGATCAGCCGGGGTGGCCGGCCGATGACGCGCTACTTCCCCGAAGTCCTCCCCGCGTTCCGGGCCCTGAAGGAAAAGAAGTACGTCCTGGACGGAGAGCTCGTCGTGGTCGGAACCAACGGCCTCGACTTCGGCGCTTTGCAGATGCGAGTCCATCCCGCCGAATCCCGCGTGCGCATGTTGAGCGAGGCGACGCCGGCGTGGTTCATCGCGTTCGACCTCATCGCCGAAGGCGACGTCGACCTGCGCAAGCAACCGCTGGGCGATCGGCGTAAGCGCCTCGAGAAGCTGTTGAAGGGTACCAAGCCACCAATCTTTCTCACGCCTTACACACGCGACCCGAAAACCGCAGACGAGTGGTTCCGGAAGTTCGAGGGCGCGGGGCTTGACGGAGTGATCGCGAAATCGTGGGACGGACCGTATGTGCCGGGGAAGCGGTTCTGGGTGAAGATCAAGCACCAGCGAACCGCCGACTGCGTCGTGATCGGATGGCGCAAGACCGCCGACGGGTCGACGCTCGGGGCGCTGCTTCTCGGCCTGTACGACAAGAAAGGCGCGATGCACTACGTCGGCCACACCTCCTCTTTCAATGCCGCCGAACGCAAGGAGCTGATCGCAAAGCTCAAGCCAATCGAGACCGAGATCCCGGAAGGGGAATGGCAGGCCAACCCGGGCCGCATGCCCGGAGGGCTGAGCCGCTGGTCGCGGGGCAAGAAGGACACTGGAGATTGGGTCGCCGTGAAACCCGTCCTGGTGTGTGAAGTGACTTACGACAAGCTCGAAGCGGGTGAGCGATTTCGCCACGCGACCGGGTTTCTCCGCTGGCGGACGGACAAGCCACCCAAGAGGTGCACTTTCGACCAGATCACGTCGGTGGCCGATTTCGACGTGCGAGGAATCTTCGCGAGCAAGTAGACCAATCGCGATTTAGTCGCAGATCTCAGGCCTGAAACTGAGTACAAACTTGCGACTGAGTCGCGATAACGGATAGGCTGCTCCCGATGGCTTCGGTCGGGCTTCTTTTCAGCCGAACGTTCGACCCAGGCGAGCGCCGCCGCCTCGTTGGATTCTTCGGTGCCGTAGGAGTGCTGCATGTGCTGGGCTGGGGCCTGCTGCTGGCGTACGGCGCGAGTCATCCCGGCTTCCTGGCGTTGGGTGGACTCGCATACACGTTTGGCCTTCGCCACGCCTTCGACGCCGACCACATCTCCGCAATCGACAACACGACCCGCAAGATGCTCCAGAGCGGCCGCAAGCCGATTGGCGTGGGGTTCTTCTTCTCGCTGGGTCACTCCACGGTCGTGCTCCTCATCGCCGTCGCGTTGGGCCTTGCGGTCAAGTCGATTGTGGAGGGCGTCGTTTCCGACAGCGGTCAGCTGAGGAGCGTCGGCGGCGCGGTTGGAACCCTGGTTTCCGGTGGGTTCCTCGTCGCGATCGGGATCCTGAACCTCGTGATCTTGCTCGAGATCATCCGCGTGTATCGCGACATGCAGCGAGGCGTCTACGACCGCGACGGCCTCGAGCACGAGCTCATGTCGGGCGGTTTGATGACCCGACTGTTCGGCCGCATCTTCCAGCTGGTCGACAAGAGCTGGCACATGTACCCGGTCGGATTTCTCTTCGGACTTGGCTTCGACACGGCATCTGAAGTCGCGCTGCTTGCCATCTCAGCAGGCGCCGCGGCCCAGGGACTTCCCTTTGCGGCCGTGATCTCATTGCCGCTCATCTTTGCCGCCGGCATGTCGGTGATGGACACGGCCGACGGGGCGTTCATGTCGAAGGCGTATTCGTGGGCCTTCGCCAGCCCGATCCGAAAGGTCTTCTACAACCTCACGATCACGTCGCTTTCCGTCTTCATCGCACTGTTCGTCGGCGTGGTCGAGCTGGCCCAGATCCTGATCCATCTGCTGGGTCTCCATGGCGCGCTTTTCGACGCCGTTGCGAGGTTCGACTTCCTGGGCAAAGCGGGCTACGTGATCGTGATCGCTTTCGTGGTCACCTGGGCGGCGGCGCTTCTCTTCTACAAGGTGCGGCGGATCGACGAACGCTGGAGCGCGGCTGTCGACAAGGTTGCCTAGGCCGCCGGTCCGCTCAGACCGTAAACGCGCATTGCAGTGCCGCCGAAGACCTGGTCGTCCCACCCGAGGATCTGCTGCAAAGCATCCAGGACCTGTGCGTAGCTCGCCGCCAGCAGACAGACCGGCCAGTCCGAACCGAACATGCAGCGCTGCGGCCCGAACCATCCGATCACGCGCCTGACGTACGGTTCGAGCTGGTCAGGAGTCCAGGACTTCCAGTCCGCCTCGGTGACCAGGCCCGAGAGCTTGCACGAGACGTTTGGCTCGTCACCGAACGGCGCAAGTCCGGCCTCCCATTCCGTGTCCCACGTGCCGGCAGCGATGCGCGGCTTGCCGGCATGGTCGATCACGAAAGAGGTGCGTGGATTTCTCCGGACCGTCTCGAGCGCCGCGGGTAGCTCTCGTGTTCGCACCAGCAGCTCGTAAACCAATCCGGCATCACCGACCGCGGCGATTCCCCGCTGCACGTCGCCGCGCAGGAGCCAGTTGGGATCGGGCTCGTCATGGACTTGGTGGCGGATGCCGACGAGCAGGTCACCGGCCAGTCCGGCGAGGGTTGCCACGACATCGTCCGCGGTGAGGTCGATCCAGCCCACGACGCCGGCCACGAAGTCGTTGGCTGCCGCGACCTCGAGGAACTCGCGGGTCTCCTCCAGGCTCGAGACCGTCTGGACGAGCACGGTTTTTTCGACGCCGTTGTCTTCCAGCACGGGGCGAAGGTCGTTCGGGCCGAACGGCCGGCGAATCGGAGCGAGCTCGTCTCCCATCCATGGATAAGCCCGCCGCATCGGGTCCCAGAAGTGTTGGTGGGAGTCAACGATCACGCGCCGAGGTCGTCCCACAGCTCATCCGGAATTGCCGCATTGAAGAGCCGAACGTTCTCCTGCACTTCAGCCGCGGACCGGCATCCGGTGAGGACGCTTCTCACGGCCGAATTCCGCAGCGGGAACTGCAAGGCGGCTGCCTTGACATCGACGTCGTGGCGCCGGCACGTCTCCTTGATGCTGCGTGCCGCTTCCAGGATCTCGGTCGTCGCCGGTGCGTAGTTGAAACGTGCCTGCGGTCCAGGGTCGGCCAGGATTCCGCTGTTGAAAACGCCTCCGGCGATGACTGATATACCCCGCTCGAGGCACAGCGGGAGCAGCTCCGTCGCGCCGCCTCGGTCTAGCAGCGTGTAGCGGCCGGCGAGGAGAAAGCAGTCACAGTCGGCTTCGCGCGCGAACCGAGCAAGCATCTCGGACTGGTTCATTCCTGCTCCGATCGCCTTCACTGTTCCCTCCGAGCGCAAACGGTCGAGCGCGGGATACGCGCCGCGCAGCGCTTGGTCAAAGTGGTTGTCGGGGTCGTGGATCAGGAGGATGTCGACACGGTCGAGTCCCAGCCGCTCGAGGCTTTCTTCGACGGAGCGCATTGTCCCGTCGTACGAGAAGTCGAAGACCGGATTGACCGGGGGTACGCCCTTGAAGGCCTGCCCGGGCTCGGATGGGGCACCGGCTCGCAACAATCGGCCGACCTTGGTCGAGATGACGAAGTCCTCGCGCGGCTTGGTCCTCAGTACCGCGCCGAGCCGCTGCTCGGCGAGGCCGTGGCCGTAAAGAGGCGCTGTGTCGAAGAATCGAATGCCCGCCTGCCATGCGGCCTCGACGGCTTCGTAAGCCTCATCGTCTTCCACGGCTTCGTAGAGGCCGCCCAGGGGTGCCGTCCCCAGCCCCAGCGAGGGGAGGCTGATCAGAGCTCGAAGATCTTCTTCATGCGATCGCCGCCTGCGCCGCTGAAGTCGTGGGTAACGGCCATCATCGTTGCGATCTCCGCCTCCCAGCGCATGCTGGTTGGGTCCTCAGCGATCTCGGCCACCGCACGGTCATAGTCCTCACATTCGATGTAGTGGAAGAGATCCAGCCCGGCGCGGAAGATCACGTATTTCGTGATCCCGGAGCGACGAATCTCGTTCAACACCTCCGGCCAAACCTCGCGATGGTATTGCTCGTAGCGTTCTTCGGCGCCGGGCTTGATGCGCGTATGCAGCCCGACTTCCATCACCGGCTCTCGGCCGCCGCGAGCTGGGCACGCAGCCAGCGCTCGCCGCTCGCGATGTGGGCCGTCGCAGCGGCGCGCGCCAGCTCGGCGTCGCCGGCGAGGATCGCGTCGTAGATTCGCCGATGCTCTTCGCGCGTCTCGTCCAGCGCATCGTCGGCCGCGCGTCCGTGCCACAAGCGCACGCGCATCGTGCGTGTCGAGAGACTTGCCAGCAGAGACGCCAGGACCGCGTTGCCTGCGGTCTTCGCGATCACGGCGTGAAACGCGACGTCCGCCTCGACCAGGTCCTCGACGGTGGCGGCCGCTCGCATGCGTTCGAGGATTCGGGCGAGCTCCTCCTTGGCCGCGGCCTGGATCCGACCCGCAGCCAGCGCCGCCGCAGCCGCCTCGAGAATGCGCCGCACCTCGTAGAGCTCGATCTCGGTATCGCCGAGGAGAAGGTGGCTGATGAAGCCGGTGCTTTCGAGCAGGAGGTCTGGCTCGAGGCTGCTCACGTAGGTGCCATCGCCCTGGCGGACCTCGAGCACCCGCAGCTGGGACAGCGCCCGAACCGCCTCCCGCAGTGAGTTGCGCGACAGCCCGAGCTCCGCTGCCAGCTCGGTCTCCTTGGGAAGCCGATCGCCAGGGCCCCAAAAGCCGCTGACGATTCGCTCGCGGATCTTGTCGATCGCCTCCTCGGTCACACGGGGGGCGCGGCCCGCCCGCCGCCCGCGGCGCGCTGCCGGCTTGGTGCTCATGTCGGGACGATTGTCGCCGAAGGCGTGGCTGATGCCAAGAGGTCGGACGTTCACGCCTTGTGGAGGCCCAGACTGCCTGGCGCTGAAGCTACGGAGTTGACAAACATCGGAGGACTAGCATATAACTCCGAAGCCAGGTGGGTACGCGCATCTTGCGGGCAACCGCTCTAGACATTCGCTTTCCGACCTCCCGAACAGGCGACGGCTCGGACGCGATGAACCCGGACCCTGATTACTCGGCGGCGTACGTCGTCCTCGACAGCGATCACCCAGACGGGCTGACCGGGCACGGCCTCACCTTCACGATCGGGCGCGGCAACGAGCTTTGTGTCGAGGCGATCGAGCTCCTCTCGGGTCACGTCGTCGGCCGAAGCCTGGAGGAAATCGCCGCCGACATGGCCGGCTTCTGGCGTGACGTCGTGTCCGACAGCCAGCTGCGCTGGCTTGGACCGGAGAAGGGCGTGGTGCACCTGGCGACTGCCGCGCTCGTAAACGCCGTCTGGGACATGTACGCAAAGTTCAAGCGCAAACCGCTGTGGAAGCTGCTTGCCGACATGACTCCGGCGCAACTGGTCGGCTGCATCGACTTTCGCTACATCGACGACGTGCTGGCGCCCGCCGAGGCGCGGTCCATTCTCGAGCGCCAGGTATCGGGTCGCGCTCGGCGCGAAGCCGAGATGCTGCGCGACGGGTTCCCCGCGTACACGACATCAGCGGGATGGATCGGCTACTCCGACGCGAAGATCCGCAGCCTTGCGCATGAGGCGATGGAGGAGGGATTCACGCACCTCAAGCTCAAAGTCGGCGGCGACCTTCAGTCCGACCTGCGCCGCGCGCGTATCCTCCGCGAAGCGATTGGGCCAGACCGGCGCCTGATGCTCGACGCGAACCAGGTGTGGGGCGTGGATGACGCCATCCGGGCCATCGACACCCTGCGCGAGGTCGACCCGTGGTGGATCGAAGAGCCGACGAGCCCGGACGACGTCCTCGGTCACCGGCGGATTCGCGACGCGGTGAGACCCATCGGCATAGCGACCGGCGAGCACGTTCACAACCGCGTCATGTTCAAGCAGCTCTTACAGGCTGAGGCGATCGACTTCTGCCAGGTCGACAGCTGCAGGTTGGGCGGGGTCAACGAAGTCCTGGCGGTCCTGCTGCTTGCCGCGAAGTTCGGCATTCCCGTATGTCCGCACGCCGGCGGCGTCGGACTGTGCGAGTACGTTCAGCATCTCGCGATCTTCGACTACATCGCGGTGGCCGGTTCGCTCGAGAACCGAACCTGCGAGTTCGTCGACCACCTTCACGAGCACTTCGTGGAGCCCGTCCGACTCCGCGGCGGACGCTACCTGGCACCCGAATCGCCCGGTTACAGCGCGGAGATAAAGCCGGATTCGCTTCGGAAGTTCGCCTATCCGGGGGGAGCTGGATGGTCTGAACATCCGATGGCTGAGGGTAGAGAAGTGGGCACTTGACACTCAAACAGCCAGGAACTAAGGTGCGGACAAGGCATAAACATCGGATTTATTGCGACAGCAGGAGGAAATCAACTTGACAGGAGGATTCGGCGCAAGGATCAGGGCGCTGGCCCTGGTCGCGGTGGCAACGGTAGGCGTCGGGGCGTGTGGCGGCAGCAACTCGTCTGGTGGCGGGTCGTCGACCCCGACCATCGGCGTGGTGCTGACCTATAACCTCCCAGGTTTCTGGGGCAACTACCTGAAGTACGAGTCGCAGTACGAGAGCCAGCTCGGCGTCAAGCTCGTCGGTCCGAAAGTCGCCAACGTTGAGGCCAACGGGAACGAAGCGGCGCAGCAGATCATCGACATCAAGTCACTCATCTCGCAGGGCGTCAAGGCCCTGATCGTCAACCCGGCCGACAGCGCAGCGATAGGCCCAGCGCTCGACTACGCCAAAAGCAAGAACATTCCCGTCGTCACCGTCGACGTGGCGCCGAGCCAGGGCAGCGTCTACATGATCGTGCGGGCTGACAACACGGCTTACGGCAGCAAGTCCTGCGACTACATCGCCGCACATGCCTCCGGCCCTGGCACCATCGCCATGGTCGAGGGCGACCTCACCTCGCTCAACGCGCGTGACCGCGCCACCGGCTGCACGAACGTAATCTCACAGAAGTACCCCAACTTCAAGGTCAAGGCATACGAGACGAAGGACTGGGGCACCGACCCGGCGGTACAGAACGCGACCACTGCTCTAACCGCGATCAGCGACCTGCGCGGCATTTACGTGCATTGGAGCGTGCCAGAGGACGGCATCATCGCGGCCGAGAAGACAAAGGGCAAGTACTCGGACGTGGGCAGCTCCAACCACGTGATCCTCGTCGGCAATGACGGCTCGCCCCACGAGTGCGACCTGATCCGTGGCAAGACCCTCGACGCCACGATCGACCAGCCGGCCGACAAGTACGCCTACTACGCGATCTACTACGCCAAGCAGGCCATTCAGGGCACGAAGTACAGCCAGGGCCAGTCGACCGACCACAACAGTACGATCGTGAACGTGCAGGGCAACCTCGAAGACGCGCTCGCCGCGCCTTTGGTGACGCTTGCCGGCGATGCAGGCTCGACCCAGGTCAACAGCACCGACCTGTGGTGCAACAACAAGTAAGGCATACCTAACCTCCCAATGCAGCGGTTCTCGTCCACCGGGCCGGCTCCGATTCCGGCCCCGGTGGGCGAGGCCGAAAACGTTTTCAAGGCGTTCGGGGAAACGCGCGCGCTGGCCGACGTTTCGCTCGCAGTTCAGGCCGGCGAATGCCACGCCCTGGTGGGGCGAAATGGCGCCGGCAAGTCGACCCTGGTCTCTCTGTTCACCGGCCTCGGCCGGCCCGATCGAGGCAGCATCAGACTCGCGGGCCAGCCGGCGCCAAGCCTCGGCGATCGCGGCGCATGGCTGGTGCGGGTGGCGTGCGTCTATCAAAAGTCCATGGTCGTGCCGCCGTTGACGGTCGCGGAGAATGTCTTTCTCAACCGGCCTGTCGGCGACGCACGGATGGTGGTCGACTGGCGCGCAATGCGGGCAGAGGCCCACGAGTTGATGCTCGAGTGGGGTTTCGACCTTGACGTCGACCAGGAAGCTTCGACGCTGACCGTGGAGCAGAGGCAGATCGTCGAGATCGCCCGCGCGCTGTCCATCGGCGCGCGTTTTCTGATCCTCGACGAGCCGACCGCCGCGCTGGAGAAAGCCGCCGTGGACCGACTATTCGAGCGTGTCCGGCGACTGCGCGAGGGCGGCGTGGGCGTGCTCTACATCTCGCATCACCTCGAGGAGATTTACGAGATCTGCCAGCGGGTCAGCGTCCTGCGTGACGGCGAGCTCGTGCTGAGCGGGCGCGTCGCTGAAATCAGCCAGGCACAGCTTGTGGCGGCGATGGTAGGGAGCGCACCACCACGGCGGGCGACCGAGATACCTGCCGCGAGGCCCGGCGCCGTGGGCGAATCCGGTCTCGAGGTCAAGGCTCTCAACGTCGCGTCCCGATCCGGGTCGGTGCACGACGTGGACATCTCGGTTCGTGCCGGCGAATGCGTCGGCCTGGTCGGACTGCAAGGCTCAGGCTCCGCGACCGTAGGCGACGCCGCCGCGGGGCTCGTCAAACCGCGGTCGGGCTCGATCGTGGTTCGGGGGATCGTCGGCTACGTGCCTCAAGACCGTCATCAGCGCGGCTTCGCCCCCCAGCTCGGCGTCGACGAAAACCTGACCCATGCTGTGCTGCGGCGAATCAGCGGACGGTTTGGCGTCGTTTCCTCGCGCCGTCGCACCGCCGTCGCACAACGGGAGGTGCAACGGCTCCAGATAGTGGCTCGGACGCTCGGCCAGCCCGTTTCGAGCTTGAGCGGCGGAAACCAGCAGAAGGTCGTCGTCGGTCGGGCGCTCGCCGCCTCGCCGTCGGTGCTCGTGGCGATCAATCCCACCGTCGGGGTCGACGTCGCGTCCAAGGAGGCACTGCTGGACGCGATCGCTCAGGCGCGCGACCATGGCGTTGCGGTGCTGTTGGTCTCCGACGACTTCGACGACCTGCGAGTGTGCACGCGACTGCTGGTGATGGTCCGCGGCCGGATCAGCGCTTCGTTCGATCGCCCACCTTGGGACCGTCAGCAGCTGATCAGCGCAGTGGAAGGGTTGGAGGTCGCAGTGTGATGGCTGAGACAGCCGTCGAAACCAAGGTGACGACACCACCGTCGGCCGCGCGGCGCGATTTCCGCTTTGTGGTCCTCAACTGGTTCCGCGAGCTGACGCTGGTGCCGGTGATCGTCGTCCTGATGGTCGCGGGCGCGCTCGTCAACCCGGTCTTCTTCACTCCCTCGAACCTCATCAACGTCGCCGAAGGCGGCGCAGCGCTGGGGATGGTGGTCGTCGCCGAATCGCTGATCCTCCTGACCGGCAAGTTCGATATCTCGCTCCAGGGCACGTTCGGCCTGGCTCCACTGCTCGGGGCGTGGCTGATCGCGCCCCGGGCCAGCGAGGGCCTGGGTACCGAGTGGAGCCCATGGCTCGGGCTGCTGGTGGTCGGGGTGGTTGGCCTCGCCGTGGGTACGTTCAACGGCGTGCTCGTCATCAAGGCAAACTTCAACGCCTTCATCTTCACTCTGGCGATGAGCATCCTCCTGACAGGGCTGCAGCTCGGCTGGCTCGGAGGCCAGACCGTGTACAACCTGCCCGAGGCGTTCATCTACCTGGGCGCGGAATCGTGGTTCGGCGTGCCGGTGGCTGTTTGGGTAACGGTCGCTACTTTCGCCGCTGCGGCATGGTTCCTTCGATACCACCGAATCGGGCGTGCGATGTACGCGATTGGCGGCAACCTGGAGGCGGCGCGCGCCGCCGGAATACAGGTCGACCGCATACGCATCGGCGTCTTCATGGTGGCCAGCGTCCTGGCGGCAGCTGGCGGCCTCATGCAGGCCGGGCGCGTGACGGCTGTGACCGCAGGTCAGGGATCAAACCTCATCTTCGGCGTCTTCGCGGCGGCCGTGATCGGGGGAATCTCGCTCGAGGGTGGGCGTGGCCGAGTCGTCGGCGCGCTGACAGGGGTCATCCTGCTGGCCCTGGTGACGAACATCCTCACGCTCTCGAACATCAGCTCGACCTGGATTGATGCCGTGGACGGCGCGATCATCCTGATCGCGCTTGGCCTCGCCAAGGTCATCGGCACCGACCGTGCCTAGATAGGTCGCCAGATGGGTCGATTGACGGGCAAGGTCTGCGTGATCACCGGCGCCGGATCTGGTATCGGCCGAGCGAGCGCACTCCTTTTCGCGTCCGAAGGGGCCCACGTGGTGATTGGCGACCAGGACAAGGAAACGGCCGAGGAGACAGCGTCGGCAATTGAGCGCGACGGCGGACACGCGTGGGCGTGGCAGGTCGACGTCACAGATGAGCCGGCGACGCAGAGCTTCGCCGCGGAGGCTGTGGCCCGTGAGGGTCGGGTTGATGTGCTGTTCAACAACGCCGGCATCTCGGGGGTTGGTGACGTGTTGGAGACCGACCCGGACCTTTTCGACCGCGTGATGCGGGTCAACGTGCGCGGCGTTTACTTGATGACCCGAGCGGTCGTGCCGTACATGATCGAGCGCAAGCGGGGGTCGATCATCAACATGTCGTCGTGCATCGCCGAGATCGGCCTGGCACGTCGCGTTTCCTACGCGGCGTCGAAGGGCGCGGTGCTCGCCATGACGAAGTCAATGCAGGTCGACCTCGCGCCCCATGGCATCCGGGTCAACGCATTGCTTCCGGGGACGATCCTGACTCCCTTCGTCGAACGCTACCTACGCGAGTCGTATGCGAATCCCGAAGACGGTATGGCCTCGATTCGAAAGCGCCAGCTGAGTAACGATCTAGGGCGGCCTGAGGACGTGGCGAGCGCAGCCCTCTACCTCGCGTCCGACGAGTCACGTTTTGTCATGGCGTCGGGCTTGGTGGTCGACGGCGGAGTTAGTGGCGCCAAGTAGCTTCGCGCGGGAACGGATCAGCCGGGAAAATAGGACCACCTGATGAAGCGGCTGAACTGGCGCGGGGCGCTTCGCCCTGCACGCGAGCCTCTCGAAGGCGAGACTGTCCGACTCGAGCCCCTCGATCCATCGCGGCATGGAGCAGAGCTGTTCACCGTTGCGGTCGGCGCAGACTCGACCTGGGACTATCTGGCGTACGGTCCGTTTCGCAGTCGCGAGGAGTTCATGCAGTGGCTCGAGCAGCGAGCTCCTCTCGATGACCCGCTGACTTTCGCCATCATCGACCGCGAGGCCCGCGCCGCTCGCGGCCTCACCAGCCTGATGCGGATCGACGCACCGAACGGCGTGATCGAGGTTGGTCACATCTGGCTTTCTCCCCCGCTGCAGCGCACGCGCCAGGCGACAGACGCCCTGTTCGTGCAGGCTCGCTACGTGTTCGAAGAGCTCGGATACCGACGGTTCGAGTGGAAGTGCGACGCACTGAACGAGCCTTCGCGGCGCGCGGCCGAGCGGTTCGGTTTCGTTTTCGAGGGAATCTTTCGCCAGCACATGGTGATCAAGGACCGCAACCGCGACACCGCCTGGTTCTCGATCCTCGACTCGGAGTGGCCCTCCAGGCGAGCTGCGTTTGAGGCGTGGCTCAGTCCGGAGAACTTCGACGCGGCCGGTAGTCAGGTTCGCTCGCTCGCCTCGCTGCGGGAATAGATTGGCCGTCGCCCGGTTACACGGGGCATGGCAATCTCACAAGAATCCCTTCGCTCCGCGCTCGAGCGTGGTGGCACCATCGACATCACCACGACCGGGCGGCGCAGCGGCAAGCCGCGGCGAATCGAGATCGTGTTCCACAACATCGACGGTCGGATCTACGTCAGCGGCATTCCTTCGCGGCAGAAGCGCAGCTGGCTCTCCAACCTGGAGGCGCATCCCGACTTCACGTTTCACCTCAAAGGCGGCGTGAAGGTGGACCTTCCGGCGACCGCGCGGGTCATCGTCGACGAGGCCGAGCGCCGCGCAGTCCTGGCGGGCGTCGCGCGCAATTGGGGGCGCAACGACCTCGAGACGATGGTTCGCTACAGCCCCCTGGTCGAAGTCACCTTCGACAGCTAAAGGAAAGCGCCGCCTGGGGGAGCCAGGCGACGCTTCGCTGGAGGGGGAGAAGTTTTCTTTTTCTAGCTGCAGCCGGTGGTCGCGCCGCAGTTCAGGCACTTGTAGCAAGAGCCTGACCGGACGGTGATGGCGCCGCAGTCGGCACACGCCGGCGCATCGCCGGTGTTCACGAAGGTGAGCTTCTGAGTTGAAGGTGCGCCCTGCGCGCGCCCGGCGGACGAGATGCCATTGGTGGTTATAGGTGCTGCGATAACCTTGAACTCCGATTCAGGCTTCGGCGTCTCCGCGACGGGCAAAGGGCTTTCCTCGCGGCGAACGATGCCGACCTCGTCCTGCTCCTCGAGCGGCAGGAAGTGGCTTGCCATCCAGCGGAAGATGTAGTCCACGATCGACTTGGCGATCGGGATCTCTTTGTTCTTGGTGAAGCCCGACGGCTCGAACCGCATGTGGCTGAACTTGTCGACCATGAACCGAAGCGGTACGCCGAACTGCAGTGCGTAAGACGTCTGGGTCGCGAACGCGTCCATCAGGCCGGAGATCGTCGAGCCTTCCTTGGCCATGGTCACAAACAGCTCGCCCGGCATGCCGTCTTCGTAGAGCCCGACCGTCAGATAACCCTCGTGGCCGCCGACGTCGAACTTGTGCGTGATCGCCTTGCGCTCGTCGGGCAGCTTGCGCCGGACCGCGCGGTACTCGACGTCGGCCGGGGCTGCGGACTTCTTCTCCTTTTCGAGCGAGGTCGAGAGCGGCTGGGAGCGCTTGCATCCGTCGCGGTAGATCGCGATGCACTTCAGCCCGAGCTTCCAGGACTCCAGGTACGTCTGCTGGATCTCCTCGACCGTCGCCTCGGTCGGGAGGTTCACGGTCTTGGACATCGAGCCGGAGATGAAGGGCTGCACGGCGGCCATCATCCGGACGTGGCCCATCGGAGCGATCGAGCGGATGCCTTTGACCGGCTTGAAGGCGCAGTCGAAGACCTTCAGGTGCTCGTCCTCGAGGTGCGGAGCGCCTTCGATCGTGTCGTTCTCGTCGATGTACTCGACGATCTCCTTGACCTTGACCTCGTCGTAGCCAAGCTTGCGCAGCGCCGCCGGCACGGTCGTGTTGACGATCTTCAGCAGCCCGCCGCCGACCAGCTTCTTGTACTTGACGAGCGCGAGGTCGGGCTCGATTCCCGTGGTGTCGCAGTCCATCATCAGGCCGATCGTGCCCGTCGGAGCGAGCACCGTCGCCTGCGCGTTGCGGTAGCCGTGGACCCGACCCAGCTTGACCGCTTCGTCCCACGCATCGCGGGCGGCGTCTACGACCTGGCCGGACTCGGGTGAGGTCGTCAGCTGGTAGGCGGCCGCGCGGTGCTTCTCCATCACCCGGAGCATCGGCTCGCGGTTCTTCGAGTACTCGCTGAACGGGCCCTTCACCTGGGCCATGCGCGCCGACTGAGCGAAAGCCCGTCCGGTCATGATCGCCGTGATGGCGCCGGCGACGCGCCGGCCTTCGTCCGAGTCGTACGCCAGGCCCATCGACATCAGAAGGGCCCCGATGTTCGCGTAGCCGAGCCCGAGGGGTCGCAAAGCCTCTGAGTTCTTCCCGATTGCGGGGGTGGGGTAGGAGGCGTTCGAGACCAGGATCTCCTGGCCGGTGAAGGTCACGTCCACGGCGCGCTGGAAACGCTCCACGTCGAAGGTGCCGACATTTGAATTGTCATTTGGGGCCTGGAACTTCATCAAGTTCAGGGAGAGGAGGTTGCAGGCGGTGTCGTCGACGAACACGAACTCGGAGCAAGGGTTGGTGGCGTTGATCCGCCCGGTGTTCGGGACGGCGTTCCAGTCCTGGATCGTGGTGTCGAACTGCAGACCGGGATCGCCGCAGATCCACGCTGCGTCGGCGATCTCCTTCCACAGGTCACGCGCCTTGTAGTTGTCGATGACGCGACCGTCGACCACCGCGTGCGTCTTCCATTCCTTGTCGTCGATGACTGCCCGCATGTAGTCGTCGGTGACGCGCACAGAGTGGTTGGCGTTCTGAAACTGCACCGAGTCGTACGCGCCGCCGGGCACGTTGAAGCCGGCGTTGTAGCCCGCCTCGATCAGCGCCCACGCCTTCTTCTCTTCTTCCGCCTTGCAGCGGACGAAATCCATGACGTCGGGGTGGTCGGCGTTGAGGATGACCATCTTGGCCGCGCGACGAGTCGTGCCGCCGGACTTGATCGACCCGGCGAACGAGTCGTAGCCCCGCATGAACGAGACCGGACCCGAGGCCGTGCCTCCGCCCGAGAGCTGCTCCTTGGAAGAGCGCAGGACCGACAGGTTGGTGCCGCTGCCGCTGCCGAATTTGAAGAGCATGCCCTCGGTCTTGGCCAGGTCGAGGATCGACTCCATCGAGTCGTGGACCGAGTTGATGAAACAGGCCGAAGCCTGCTGCTGGCGGCCGGGGACGCCGATGTTGAACCAGACAGGGCTGTTGAAGGAGGCGTGCTGGGTCACCAGGAGATAGCGCAACTCCTCCGCCCAGTTCTCGGCATCTTCCTCGCCGGCGAAGTAGCCGCCCTCGCGGCCCCATCGGGCGAGGGTGTCGACTACCCGATCGATGATCTGGCGGACACTGGTCTCGCGCTCCGGGCTGCCGGGGCTGCCCCGGAAGTACTTCTGGGCGACGACGTTGATCGCCAGCTGCGACCAGGAGCGGGGGACCTCGACGTCTTTCTGCTCGAAGATGACCTGGCCCTTCTCACCGGTTATCGCCGCGGTCCTGCGCTCCCACTCCACGAGGTCGTAGGCGTGGCTGCCCGGAGGTGTGAAGTAGCGACCAAAGCGCAATCCCTTGGTCTTGGCGCCATGCCCGTTCCCGTTGGAATATTTTGAATGGGCGCCCTGCGCGCGCCCGGCGGGGCGGGTCCCTGTGAGGTCGCTCAGGTTCTTGGCCATCTGGTCAGAAAAGCCTCCTTAAATCATCCCCGCTGAGGGTGTTTTTGAAGCGCGTGGGTAAGACGTGGGCTGGGGCGTTTGGCTTATTCGTTTGGGGATGCAAGAGGCCCCAGAGCATGCCCGCCACTTATGCCCCAGGGCCTCGATGTAACGCTGTGGACTATACGAAAGGCATTTGGGCTTGTCAAGGCCTAAATACAAGATATTTGGTCTGCTTGCCCCCTCGACCCCTAGATGTTGGTGGATTACCTGTGGAAATCCCTTTGGACGATCTGGGCACAGGATGGGTAGAGCCTGGGGGAAAGCAGGCAAAACTGGACCTACTGGACGGAGTCGAGGAGGGCCAGGCGAAGGGTCTCTGTGGACAGTTCGGGCGTAGCCGGGTGACGTGCGATTTCCCCGGCTCCTGTGGACTCTGTGGAAATGTCTTCTGGGCTGTCCACAGGCCCTTCCACAATCTGGACCGACTGCGCCGAGGCGCGGATCTTGGTCGCTGCCTGGCGCCCCTCGGTGTAGGCGTTCTGGAGCATCGTCAGGGGCCGCTGGAGCTTGTTCTCGAGGATGCCCTCGAGCACATCGACCTGGCGCTCGATGTCGATGAGCGTGGACTGAAGCTTCTCCATGTCCACCGTCCGCGAGAACTGCAGATGCAGCTGGTAGAGCGTCAGGAGGTACGGAAGGGCCATGGCGTAGCCGACGACCATCACGTGGCGGTGGTGGGCGGTCACGATTGCGCTCCGGCATACGTCGTAGGCGGCGTCCGGGATGACGGCCAGCGCGAAGGGAGTGGTCGTACCCGTGTCGATGTACTGGCTGACCTCTTTCACCCGCCGCTCGACCTCGCGCTCCACCGTCGCCATCAGCTGGGCGCGCCGGTTCGCGTCGAGGCCTGGGTCGGCCAGCTGCTCGAGGGCGGGGCTGGAGACCCACTTGGAGTCCATGGGCAGCAGCTTGCCGCCAGGCAGGCGTAGCGCAAGCTCGACCACCTTGCCGCCCACCCAGACGTTGCGCTGCAGCATCTCAGGCGGCAGGTGGCGGAGGGCCTCTTCGAGGATTCGCTCACCGGCCGCGCCCCGGCTCGAGCTGCCGGCGATGATGCTCTCGAGGCGCTTGAGGCTCGTCCGGGCTTCCTCTTCGATGGGCTGCCGGGCCGACACCGCCGAGCGCAACCCTTCGAGCGCGGCTTGAGTGTGGCTCAGGCGCTCGCGCAGTTCGGCCGCCTGGGAGTCCTGCGTCTGTCCCCCGGCCGCGAGGCGCGCCTTGAGCTCGGCCACGTCCCGAGCTTGGGCCTCGGACCGCGCGACCAGGCTCCAGACGAGAAAAGCGGTGCCGGCCATGAGGCATACCAACAGGAGCGCGAACAACAGTTCGAGCACCGACATATTGCGCATTGTAGCCTCGGACTGGGGTATAAACAAGCCTATTAACATGAGCTCGATGGCCGAGATCCAGCCTCTTACG
>DASYZS010000070.1:0-2887 GCA_035945895.1 Candidatus Dormiibacterota bacterium
GGCCGCCGACGCCGCGGCGGCGCTCCTTGTCGATTACGACGCGCTTGAAGCGGTCGTGGACGCAGGCGCCGCCCTCGAGCCGGGAGCGCCGGTGCTTCACCCGGCCAAAGGCGACAACGAGGTGTCGACCACCGAGTTCGGCGAGCCCGACGCTCTGGAAGGCGCCGAGGTGATCGTGCGGGCGAGGTTCATCAATCAGCGCCTGGCGGCGGTCCCGATCGAGACCAACGCGGTGGCCGCGGAGCCCGACGGCGACGGAGGGTTGCGTGTGTGGACCTCGACGCAGGTGCCCTTCAGGGTTCGCTCCGAGGTGGCCGAGCTCACGGGCATCTCCGAAGACAAGCTTCGCGTCATTGCTCCCGACGTCGGTGGAGCATTCGGCGCCAAGCTCGCCACGTACCCGGAGCAGAGCATCATTGCGTCGCTGGCGCATCGCCTCGAGCGTCCCGTGAGCTGGGTCGAGTATCGGAGCGAGAACCTCACCGCGATGACCCACGGTCGGGCTCAGGTCCAGGACGTGGCACTCGGTGCGACTCGAGATGGCCGGCTGGTCGGGCTCGAGGTCAACATCCTCGGGGACGCGGGCGCGTACCCAGGCCAGGCACCCGGCATCACCGTCTACACAGCGCAGATGTCGCCGGGCGTGTACGCAATCCCCAAGGTGAGCGTTCGTGTGCGGACCGCCGCCACGAACACGACTGTCGTGTCGTCCTACCGCGGCGCGGGCAGGCCGGAGGCCACGTCGCTGATCGAGCGCGCGGTGGACATGCTCGCGGTCGAATTGGGCATCGATCCCGCGGAGCTGCGGCGCCGCAACGTGATCACCGGCGGGTTCCCGTACACGACCGCCACCGGAGTCACCTACGACTCCGGCGATTACGTGCGCGCGCTCGACGTGGCGCTCGAGGCAGCGAGCTACGCGGAGCTTCGCGCCGAGCAAAGTGCCAGGCGCGCGCGCGGAGACCGCATGCAGCTCGGCATCGGCCTCTCGCTCTACGTCGAGATGACCGCGGCGCTGACGCCGATGGAGCACGCCGCCGCGATTCTTGATCCCGACGGCACGTTCACGATCCATGCCGGCACCACCTCCAGTGGCCAGGGTCATGAGACTACGTTTGCTCAGATCGCCGCCGCGACTTTGGCTGTTCCGATCGAAAGCATCAGAGTCGTCGAATCGGATACTGGTGTCGTCTCCAGCGGTGATGGCAGCTACGGCTCGCGCTCTATGCAGCTGGGGGGCAGCGCGGTGCGGGCAGCCTCCATAGCTCTCGTCGAGAAGGCGAAGGACGAGGCGGCGCGCATCCTCGAAGCGAGCGCCGACGACGTTGAAAGAAAGGAGGGCGGATTCGGTGTGCGCGGCGTGCCGGGGTCTCTGGTCACCTGGGCCGAGCTCGCCTCTAACAAGAGGTTGGCGGCCGAGGAGGACTTCTACCAATTCGACCAGACCTTCCCGTTTGGGTGTCACGTCGCCGTGGTCGAGGTCGATGTCGAGACCGGGGAGGCAAGGTCCATCCGCCACATCGCAGTCGACGACTGCGGCACCGTGCTCAATCCGACCATCGTCGAGGGCCAGATCCATGGCGGGGTCTTGCAGGGATTGGCGCAGGCTCTGTACGAGGAGTTCGTTTACGACCCTGACGGCAATCCGCGGACAGGAACCCTGGCCGACTACGCCATCCCAACCATCGGGGAGATGCCCGAGGTCGTAACGCTGCTCACCGAGACGCCGACACCACACAATCCGCTGGGCGCGAAGGGTGTCGGAGAGTCAGGCACGATCGGCGCGACCGCGGCTGCGCAGAACGCAGTGATCGACGCGGTTTCACATCTGGGGGTAAGGCACATCGACATGCCGATGCACCCGATGCGAGTTTGGGAAGCGATCCAGGCCGCGGTCAGTCGTCGACGACTATCGCCCTGACCGACTCGACCAGGTAGGGATCGACGCCGTCCAGCCGATCGCCCAGGCTGTGGATGCGAATGAAAAGCTCGGGAGTCACCCTGCGATTGCGGTCGATGAGAAAGCCGCAAAGCGTCTCGAGCGCCAGGGTGAAATCGCGTCCCTCGATGAACTCCTGGACCTCGCGCAGCTCGTTGTCCGAGAGGTGGCCCCGGCTGTGAAGGATCAGGCCGTGGAACTCCGCAGTGACTTCCATGGGGCGGGCGAAAAGTATGCGACCGGCGGCCGCGGTTTAGGTTAAGAAGATGGCATGGTGGTGGGCGGTACTGATGGCCATGCTGCAGCTGGCCGCGGCGCAGGTTTCGGCCCCGGCTCCGAGCTCGCCGGACACTTTCGATTTCCCGCTTGCCAGCTGGTCGCCGCACTGCCTCGGCTTTGGCAGCCAGTGGCGGTACTGCAACGGTGTGCCCCTGCGCGAGTGTGCGTCGGGAGCGGTCTGGCTGCACACGGGCACGGACGAGGTGGCGTCGGTGGGCGAACCGGTCAGGGCTGCGGGGGACGGGGTGATCGCCGGCTACCTGATCGACCCACAATTTCGCGGTGGGGTGCTGATTCGGCACCAGACCTCGTTTGGCGTGGTGATCACCCAGTACTGGCACGTGTGGCTGAACCCGGGTTTCGCGGTCGGCTCAGAGGTGCGGCGAGGACAGGTCTTCGCGCAGATCGCGGACATGGGTGACAAGACGCATTTTCATTTCGCGGTGTTCAACGGCGACATGGAGGCGCATGCGTGGCACGGCGCGCTGCCGCCCAGCGCGTGCTCAGGCTTCCCCGCGTTCCCTTACAAGTTCGTCGACCCGTCGGCGTTCATTGAGTCGCACCTGCCGGCGGAGGATCTGGCCCGCGGAGCTCGCTTTTAGGCGCTTTTTGCGCAAAAAGCGCCAATCAGGCCGGTCGAAAGGCCTGTTTTGCGCAAAACGCGCCTAT
>DASYZS010000071.1:0-41152 GCA_035945895.1 Candidatus Dormiibacterota bacterium
CGGGTAAATTGAACCCATGGAGAACTCCAGGCTCCGCCTAGCGCTCGGGCTGACGATCGGCGTCCTGCTGGTCGAGCTCGCGGGTGGCCTGCTGTCCCACTCCCTGGCCCTGCTTTCCGACGCCGGCCACGTGCTGACCGACGTCTTCGCTCTCGGCCTGGCCTGGTTCGCCGTCGAGCAATCAAGACGTCCGGCCGACCAGAGGCGCAGCTACGGGTACCAGCGGGTAGGCATCCTCGCTGCCCTGCTAAACGCGGTGACCCTGATCGTGATCGTGCTGGCGATCGCCTACGAGGCGGTGCGGCGCCTCGGCGCCCCGGAGCCGGTGCAGGGGGGCATCGTGATCGGCACAGCCCTGGTCGGCATCGCCATCAACACGTTCGTCCTCCTCAATCTCCGCGCGGGCGGACACAACCTCAACCTGCGAGCCGCGCTTCTCCATGTGACCGGCGACGTCGCCGCGTCCGTGGGCGTCGTCGTGTCGGGCGTGGTCATCCTATTGACCGGTTGGCTCTACATCGACCCGATCCTGTCCCTCGGGATCGCGGCCTTGATCGCCTACGGCGCCTGGGGCATCGTCCGCGAGACGGTCAACCTCCTCATGGAAGGCGCACCGGCGGAGATCGACATGGCGGCCGTCGCCAACGTGATCAAGAACACACCCCGCGTCGCGGGTTTCCACGACCTCCACGTGTGGGCACTGTCATCGGACGCGGTGGCGCTGAGCACCCACGTTGTCGTCGACGATATCTCGCTGGGCGATGCGGAGCATGTCGTCCGAGATCTCGAGCACCGTCTGTGCGACGGGTTCTCGATTGGGCACACCACGATCCAGGTCGAGAGCTGTCATCCATGCGGAGAGATCCATCACGGCGCGGGTGAGCACAACCACCCGCACGAGCATCCGATCTTTACTTCGTCGCGACCAGCGCCTCCTCACGCTGCAGGATCCTCCGCGCCACCGCGATAGCGGACGCGTACGTCGAGTCCATTCCCCGATAGCTCAAACCGCGCGCGCCCAGCGTGCGCGCCTGCGTGTAGGGCGTGTCGGAGGCGTAGTGGACGATGCCGAGGTCGAAGTTGACCTGGGCCATGTTCACGCTTTCGTTCATGGGATATCGGTCCGGCTGGCCGATCTCGTAGCACGCGTCGAGATACGGACCCGCTTCCATCTCGACGACCGTGTAGCGGCCCTGGTAGTAGAAGTCGAGGTAGTCGCGGTTCTGCAAGAACGTTCCGCGCACGGTGACCGCACGCTGGTTGTCGAGTGCCGACCCGTAGACGAGGTTGGGCTGGACGTCGTTGGCCGTGAAACAGTTGTCGAGCCAGTACGTGTTGCCCGAGTGCTCGTTGTAGACGGCGTTGGGAATCATCACGTCGCCCACGTCGCCGTTGAGGGTCGCCGCCTTGCCCAGCACATAGACCCCGGCAACCCACCCCGCCTGCTCGGCGACCTGGCGCAGGATGTGGTACGCAGCTTCGCCTAGCGGGTAGTCGACGTTGAGGACGACGGCGTCCGACTCGTGAAGCTTGGCGGCATCGACGGCACCGACGCGCGGATCGATGACCGAGGCGTCGAGCTTCGACAGCATGAAGACCTGCGCCGCCGAGTCGACCCCAGTGCCGACCGCGGGGATGTGCCGCACTCCGTTCGCTGCTTCGAGCTCGGCACGCCACTTGCGCAAGCGTTCACGTTCCGGATGCACGTCGAACAGCTGCCGCGCGCCGTAGTAGAGCCAGTTCTGCCGCGACGCCCGGCTGTGGCCGGCCTCGAGCTTGCGCCGCTCCTCGTCAAGCTCCGGGTTGTTGCGGCCGACCCAGTCGACAATCTCGTTTTCGATCCTGCGCGCCACACCGGTCAGGACATTGACCAGGCTGTGCGCGTTGCTCGACACGAAGTAGATGGGGGCGTCGCGCGCGCCGAGGTCGTCCATGGCGGCGGCGATCGGAAGCCACCAGCGGCTCGCGTTGCGGGCGAAACCCAGGTGACTGCCGCCGATGAGCCGGAGCACGATGCGGCATTCCTCGCGCTTGATTTCCGCGAGGGTGCTGTCGAAGCCGTCGCCCCACGCGTCCCGCAGACGGCGCCAGTCGTCCTGGGTCGCACCGGCAGCCTGTCGTGCGTCCTCGTCGGTCAGCGGGACGTCTTGCAGCGCGCGATGCAGCTTGTTCCATTCGATCTGGTAGGCCACCAGCGTCGGCACCAGGTCGTCGATGTCGGAGCTCGATGCAATGAGCACGGCCAGGGTGTTCTTGCCGTTGTGGTACCAGCGCCGACGCCGGGCGGGGGCCTTGACCGCATCCCACTCCATGATGTCGGCGCCGATCACGGCCCTGAATCCCTGCGGGCTCTGGCCCATCACCACTCGGCGGGCACGGCTGATCGCGGCGGGCAGGCGGCGGACCGCGTACAGCAGCGCGCCCATGTCGGACTGCGGCTGGGCGGCGAGCGGGTGGAGCACCGAGCCCATACCCAGGTGCGCCTGGACGAGGGACTCGATCTTGATGTCGCCTGAGCTCTGGAGCATGGTCGTGTACGTGCGGACGTAGAGCTCGACCGCGTGTTTGCCGCTCCAGCCTGCGCTTGGAGGCGCTTCCATCAGGGTCCTCACTCTAGCCGTCAGATCGACTTACAAAACCATGAGGAAGCTTGGAAGCGCATCGGCCCTAATGGCTTCCATGACAAGACTCCCTGGAGCTCGCGCTTTCCGCATCGCCGGCCTTGCCCTCGGCGCCGTGGCCGTCGGCGTCGCCGCGATCGCCGTCACCGCTTCGGCCTCTGGCATGACCCTTGGCCTCAATCGCACCTCGGCGCCGCAGTCCTCGAGCAACACGCTGACCGCGGTCGACGCCAGCTCGTCGTCTTCCCAGTGCTCCGACTTCATGAAGCACTTCGCCGTGGAGATCGGCAAGACGCAGGCCCAGATCAACTCCGCCTTCCAGAAGGCGATCGCCGACACCCTCGCTGACGAGGTGAAGTCCGGCCAGATCACCCAGGCGCAGGCCGACAAGATCAAGCAGCAGCTCGCCAACCAGACGCCATGCAACTTGCCTTCCAACCACAAGACCGGCGGGGACAAAGGGGCGCTGGGCGTCGCGATGCAGCAGTACCTGGCGGCGGCGGCTTCCGCGCTGGGCATAAGCCAGGCGCAGCTGACGGTCGATTTGAAGAGCGGCCAGTCCCTCTCCCAAATCGCTGCTGCGCAGAACGTGAGCGAGGCCGCTTTCCGGACCAAGCTCATCGCGCAGCTGAAGCCGTCGCTGGACCAGGCGGTGGCGAACAAGTCGCTCACCGCCGCGCAGGAGCAGTCGATCCTCAGCCGCTTGCAGACCGCGCCCCTCCCGCTGTGGAACCTACCAGCACGAAAGCCGAAGCCGGCTGCGACCGCGACCCCAAGCCCTAAGGCGGCCTAGCCCCCGCGCCGGCCACGGATCCAGGCATCTTCGCGCCCTAAGCGGCCGGGCGCCTTCGGCGCTGAAGCCGGCGTCGAGGGGCCTGGCGCTGCGTCGCTGCCCCCTCGACCACGACGCGGGGACCCCACTGTGGTGATGGGCTCCTAGCCGCGCCACCCTCTCCTTGGCTCCGGCCGCCTATGTCGCGAATCTGCGCCGGCTCGTGGCCGCGCGGCGGCTAGTTAAGCTCCTCGGGCGGCGGCGTGCCGCCCAGGCGGCGCATCAGCTCCTCGAGCAGCTGGCGCGTCTCGGGGTCCGCCATGAGGCGCTCCTGCATCTGCTCCGCGGAGTGGCGGATCTCGGGGTCCTCCATGAGCCGCTCGGACATCGCCTGGAAGCGTGAGGCCATATCTTTCATGGCGGTCTCCTGCGCGACCTGGATCAGGATCGGCTGGCTGGCCGCTGCCGCGACCGCCTCGGCCTGCACCCGCACCATCTCGATCCCCTTGCAGCCCAGGCATTCACCCTTCAGGCCGCAGTGACACAGCTGCGGACGCAGGCGATCGAGCGCCGCGTGCAGCTCCGACAGATCGACTGGCCCTGCCACGGCAGCAAATCTACGAGTCTTTCGATTTCCCCGTGTACATGGCTTCGATCTGGTCCCTGTAGTGGTCCGCGACCACCTTGCGCTTGACGTCGAGTTTGAGCGAAAGCTCTCCCGAGTCCTCGGTGAAGTCCTGCTGCAGGAGCGTGAAGTACTTGATGGTCTCCCAGTGCCCGAGGCCGGCGTTGGCGTGGTCCACCACCTGCTGGACACGAACTCGCAGTGCATCCGCGTCCAGGCCCTCGCTCTTGGCCGCATCCCAATCTGGAACGATCAGCGCAGTCACATAGGGCTTGCCTTCGCCGACGACCACAGCCCGCGTGATGATCGGGTCGCTGAGCAGCTCGTGCTCGAGATGCAGCGGAGCGATGTACTTGCCGCCGGCCGTCTTGAAGAGTGACTTCTTGCGGTCGGTGATCTTCAGAAAACCATCTGTGTCGACCGCGCCGATGTCGCCGGTGCTGAACCAACCGTCGTTCAGCACTTCGGCGGTCGCTTCAGGCTTGTTGTGGTAGCCGCGCATCACGCTCGGCCCTTTGACGAGGATCTCGCCGTCGTCTGCGATCTTCAGCTCGACCCCTGGGAAGGGCTTGCCCACGGTAAGGAACCTGTGCGCGTTCAGCGTGTTCGAACAGACGCCGGAGGAGGTCTCGGTGAGGCCCCAGCCGTTGAGGATCGGCACCCCGATTGCCCAGAAGAATTCCTCGATCTCGCGGGCGAGGCCCGCGCCGCCGCTCACGAAGAAACGAAGATTGCCGCCCGTCAGCAGCGTCCGCAGCGAGTGCAGGACCAGCCGGTCCGCAACCCGACGCTGGGCGCGCAGCACGGGACCGGGGTTTGGGGACATCGAAAACCGAGCCCCAACCCGGATCGCCCAACGAAAGATCGCGCGCCGTGGCGGGCTCGACTTCTGCACGCGCGCCATCACGGCCGCATACATCTTTTCGTAGACCCTGGGGACGCTGTTCATGATCGTCGGCTTGATCTCACGCAGCTCCTCGGCAAGGTGGTCGGGACCACGCGAGATCCAGCCGGACAAACCGATCGTCACGCCGAGAAAGATGTCGTTGATGCGGCCGTAAACGTGTGAGTAGGGCAGCCAGGAGATCGAGTAGTCCTGGTCCGTGATTGGATGGACGCTCATTGCGGCGCGGCTGATGTCGACCAGGTTGCGGTGCAGCAGCTCCACGCCTTTCGGCACACCGGTGGTGCCCGACGTGTACACGATCGTGCAGAGGTCATCGGGGTCGATGTGGCGGAGGCGGGACGCGATCTCCGCGAGGTTTTCTGCGCCGGCGGCGACCCACTTCCGAACGTCGTCGTCCATCGTGACGACGCGAACCTTGGTGAGCTTGGAGGCCGCATCGGGTTCTCCGGCGATGGCCAGCACCGCGGCGCTGTCGGACGTGATCGTCTGCGCCGCTTCCTCCGCCACGTTGGGATAGATCGGCACCGTGATCGCACCGATGCTCTGGATGGCGAAGTCGCAGTACAACCACTCGACGCGGTTGTCGGACATGATCACGACGCAGTCGCCGGCCTTCACGCCCGCGTCGATGAGGTTCGAAGCGACCGCCAGCACGCGGCGCTGCATGTCGTTCCACGACAGCGTCTGCCAAGGGCCGTCGCCATCGCGGTAGTGCACCAGCGCGCGATCGCCGTACTTTTCGACCTGGCGGTAGAGGACGCCGACCGTGGTCCGGTCGGAGATGGATTCGGGTTCGACCGCCGCCGTCGGTGCGGTTGCCCTCTCGGCCGTTATTTGACTGCCTTGATGGTCAATGTCAGCGTCCCGGACGGCACGGAAACGGTGATCTTGTCGCCCTTCTTCTTCCCCACGAGCGCTCGGCCGACGGGCGAGTCGACGGAGATGCGGCCCGCGGACGGGTCGCTCTCCACCGCGCCGACGAGGTGGTAGGTCTCGCTCTCACCCTCGGTGTCGATGACCTCGATGGTCGAACCCGGACCGACGACGCTCGAGTGGGTGTCCCTGATGATCTGGGCGCGGCCGATCATCTCCTGGAGCTCGTAGATGCGGCTGTCGAGCAGGCCGACCTCTTCCTTCGCCTGCTCGTACTCTGGGTTGTCCTCGATGTCGCCGGGCTGAAAGGCTTCCTTCAAACGCTCGCCTGCCTCGCCACGCCGGCGCTGCGCAACCTCGAGGTCACGCTTGAGCTTCTCCAGCCCCTCTGGCGTCAGCAAAACAGGTTCGGTTAGATCCATACCCAGCCTTTGATCGAATAATAAGCCCGGCGTATGGACCCTTCCGACCTCAGGGCCGAGCTCGCCGAACGGTTGGCGAATAGTACGCCAATCGATGCGGAAACGTTCAACGCGGCGTGCTTCATGCTGACCCGTTCTCTGGAGCAAATCGAGTTCAGCGTGCCGGATGCGGCCCCGCTCGTCAGGCGTCTTCTGCGCGTCGCTGGACGCGTCGTCATCGACACGGGCATGCGCGATTCGGCGCCCGAGAATTGGGACAACACGCGCGAGATGGCGCTCGAGTGGATCGACGAAGCGCTACGCGCTCTGGGCTACGAAGCTCGGCCTAGTTGATCAGGCGCGCCGCAGGGGGCGCGGGCGAGTAGTTGGGGTTGAACAGGATGCCGGCGTTCCCGAATCCGGCGACCTGGGCGTCATAGGCGATCACCTGGCCGGCGAGCGGCGCGGTGTTCGCCCCGAGGATGTCCCAGCTGGACGTCGGTGAGTAGATCGTCCCGATGTACTGCGTGAACGAGTTGCCGTTCAGCTTTTGTGACGGGCAGTACGTGTTGGGTGCCGTAGGCGGGGTGCTCGGGACCTCGTAGATGACGATCCAGTTGTACTGCTCGCCACTGAACACGTGCGTGCTGCCGTTGCCGTTCTGGTCGAGGCAGTTGTTGCCCAGCGGGAAGTAGAACTGCACGGCACCTGGGGTGATCTTGCCGCTAGCACATGGAGCGGACGGGTCGCCACTACCGGCCGGCGGGGTCACCACGCAATAGTTCTCATTGGCGATGTCGCCGCCGTTGTTCGGTGGCCACTCCAGCGCCATCGGCGCGTTTTCCTGCGGCGCTGCGCTCGGCGACGCGCAGACGTTGGGGAAGCATTCCGGCGCCGATTCCCATGCCGGTGTCGGGCAGTTCTGTGCCCTGGCGTTGTAGAACGCGCAGGACACCGGGTCGAGCGAGGGCGTCTGGAGGCTGGTGTAGTTGACGTTGCAGACGGTCACCGTGGCGATCGGGCACGGGGCCCAGCCCAATCGACCGCTGCCGAGGATCCCGGTCCAGGGACCCAGACCCAAGGTAGATGCGGGAGGGGATCCGCCGTCGGTCCAGCCAGGAGCGAGGAAGGTGCCGTAGAAGGTGAAGTTGGCCGGGTTGGGGCAGGGTTCCGGCGCGTTCGGGCACGGCGACGCGGGCGGACTGTATTGCTCGCAGCCGAGAGGGTCGAGGTACACGTTGTAGTACTGAGCCCCAGGAGCGTTGTTGACGATCGTGACAACGATTCCCTGGCTGCTGATGTCTGAGGTGCTGACCTGCTGGCAGACTGAGGGCGCGCTCTCCCGATAACACCCCGGCACGTTGAAGCAGGGATTGCTCGCACCCAGGGTGGGATCCAGGAAGCGGTCGTAGCGGACCGACGTGAGCACGACTCCCCAGGGGCCAGTCGTGTTCTTGTGCTTGATGCCAAAGCCCGCTGCGGCGACTGGCGCCACGGTGAAGCTGCCGTCGCAACCGCCTCCCGCGCCCCAGAAGCTCAAGGCTGTCGGAGACGTCGAGCCGGGCTGCTGGTAGCTTGCCTCGCCCGGGGGCTTGAGCTCGTTGGACACCAGCGCACCGTGGGAGCTGTAGCCGCCGTTCCAGGTGTACACGCCGGCGTCGAGGAAGTAGCAGCCGCCAGAGCTGAGCGAGAAGCCGGAGTAGCTGCCCGGCGTCATCTCCGTCCACGTACCGCGGCCATACATCGCACCGGCGCCGGGGTAGTACTGCTGCTCGGGGGCGAGGTAGCCAGGGTCGGGGAGCGAGGGTGCGGGCACGACGGGTACCCCTTGCACGTCGCCAAATGCACAACCCCCCGCGCCCGGCGGATAAGGATTGCCGACGTTGGGCGTATAGCAGAGATAAGTGGCAGAGGTGCAGGGCCCGGAGGCCGCGTAGCAGTTGCCCGCGATCTGGAAGTTGGAATCCACGCATATCGGACCGTTCGAGTACGAGTCTCCATACAGGGTGAGGCTCCCCGAGCCGTGAATCCACGTCGCGCAGGGACCGGTGGGGTCCAGGGTCAGCAGGGCAGGCGTCTGGCGTTGGTTGCCGACGATCGACGACGCCTGCGCCTCGATGTCGATGCTCGGAGCTCCTCCGAAGATCTGGATGAAAGCGAGAGGCAGCTGGTGGTAGGAGTGCAGGTTGAACTGGTAACCGTTGAACTGGGTGTTGATGGCGGTGATCGTCAGTGTGTAGCTGCCACACGCGGCCGTCCAGTTGTCCTGCGGGTAGCCGAGCGCCGTAGTGAAAGGCCCGGTATCAGCGCCGAGGGTGCAGCCGCCGTACAGCCGCAGGTTGCTCTCGTACACCGCGAGGGCGCCGGGGATGGTTTTGCCGGCCAGATCGGGGGTACGGTCGGGAAAGTTGTCATACCAGTCACCCGCCGCGAGGGCTGCGGCGTCGACCGCGGTTTGCTGGTCGCGCCTGTCGACGTAGCCACGGCCTGAGTCGATGGCGAGTCCGAGCATCCCGAAAAGCACCAGGATCAGGAGGGCGATCAGGACGATCGCCTGGCCCTCCTGCAGGGTGCGCTTAGTTCGAGTATTCGGCGCGATAAATCGCATATGCGGAGATAACGATGTTGTTGCCGACAGCTTGCTGAATGAGCGGCGTGATGGGCTGGAAGGCGTACCAGAGGGTTATGCGGATCGGCTCGTTGCCGACGGCTGGCTGAATCGCGTTGCAGCCCGGACCTGGCGCAGGGTACGTACCAAGCCCTCCTCGCGGTCCATTCGGGTATCCGTTGCCGGTCGGGTCGGTGATGAAGATCCAGCCTGAGTTGGGCGCAGGCAAACTCGGCGAGCCCTGCGGATTGCCGCCGTTGGGCAGCGGTCCGTTAGGGCACGCGGGATAGTTCGCCAGGTTCATGGTCACCGCGTGTCCCTGGACCGCGTTGGCGACGTCGGTGTCGTTGGGCCACGTGTGCGCCGTTCCGGTGGGGTCGATGAAGTACGAGGCTCGCACCGCGACCCGCGCGCCTTCGTTGGCAGCCTGCTGCAGCGTGATGTAGAGATAGAGCGCGCGCCCGAAGTCGATGATGCCGAAGGTCAGGAGCAGGATGACCGGCGCGATGATCGCGAACTCGGTCAGCCCCTGCGACCGCTGGCTGCGTGTGTACGTCGCGACTCGCTCTTTCATGGCTTGCCCTGGATGGTGAAGTGCTCGTTGTAGGCGAGGTCGATGCTGCCGCCGAACAAGCTCTGGATGAGCGGTGTGATCAGTGGGAAGTTCATCAGCACGATCACGTTGATATCTCCCAGGCGCCATGAGTTGTCGGTTGGAGCGGTGGTCAGCGTGCCGAACTTCGCCCCGCCTAAAGATGCGGGTTGGGTGTAGCAGGCGTAGACGTAAACCGTTCCTGGGGTTGGCGGGAAAGCGCCTAGCGCGAAAGGTTTGTCGCCAAACGCGTTGCTGTCGGATGGCGCCAGGCATCCGCCCTGCGGTTGGAAGGTCACTTGGGTCGCGGTGAAGCCGGCGCCCAGCAGAGCCTGCTGAACGGTGTTGATGATCTCCGAGTCCTTGAGGTAGAGGTTGGCGCGGCTCGCGGTGTTGAACCACGCCGCGTGCCTGGCGCCCTCGCGCGCTGCGCCCTGCAGCGCGACCGAGTAATAGAAGGCGCGGGACAGGTCGAGCAGCCCCATGGCGAGGAGCAAAAGCACGATCGAGGAGATGGCGAACTCCACCAGGGACTGGCCGCGATTTCTGCGGCGGCGGGATTCAGGCACTTTGGCCCCGACATTTAAGCAACCGGGAATGCATTCTGTTGACCTCTAACGCCGGAAAAGTCGTTTTCGCGCGCTAAAGAGGCAAGGAATCTGTAAAGGCGCGGTTCGCCCGCCGGCTGTGGCGACCCGCCTTGCGTTCGAGGCGTTCCCTGCGGGCATCCAGGTCGCGTGCCGACTCCGGCATCCGCCGCTGGGCGTCTTCGACGACCTCCAGCGCCGCTCGAGGGTCGCGGCGCCGCCACTCGAGCAGCATCGCGCGGGCCAGCGAGACACGAATGTCTTCCTGGGCGCTCGTCTCCAGCCAACCAAGGAGGCGGTCCGCGCTCGCCACCGAGCCGCGGCGCAGCAGCCGCCGCGAGATTAGAAGTCCGGCGGTAGCCGCAGCTTCACCAGTGGCGAAAGCCGTCGCGTTGCGGAGGGCCCGCCAGCCATCGGCTCGCGCCCCGCGCCGCCAGCGATGCCGCCCGAGCGCGAGCCAATCCTCGGCATTCATATCGACGTCGCTGCCCTGCAGGCGGCGGAGGAGGCGCGAGTGCAGGTGGACGAGGCTGATGACGTCCAGGCGGTTGTGCTCGAGCGCCGCCTCGAGGAACTCCTTGCTGCCGGCCCTCAGATAGCCGAAATATGCGTCTGGCACCAGCGCGCTCGGCAGTGGGTCGTCGCGTTCGTAGCCGAGGACCCGCTGCTCGACAAACCGCAATGTGCAGTTCTCGAGCCGGTGGCGGTACAGCGCCCTGACCAGGGTCAGCAGGTCGACGTGCGGTCCGTGGCTCAGCTCGCCGGGCATGCGTGCCATGACCCAGCGGGTGCGCAGCACGGGTAGGTCGAAGGAACCGCCGTTGAAAGTGGCGACGCCGCTGGCCGGCTCGATCTCGTCGCGCAGCGCGTGCAGGAATCCCGATTCCATGCCAGGCTCGGGCAGGAAGAGCTGGGCGACGCGCAGGCCGCAGTCGATCGGTGTCGCGACCGCCGCCGCGAAAACGTAGGTTCCCGCGCCTCCGGTCAGGCCGGTGGTTTCGGTGTCGAGGTATGCGACCTGTCCGGGGTCCGGATCGAGTGCGGGCAACGGTATGACGTCCTGCCGGATCGCGGCGACGCCGAAGGGTGTGTCGACTTCGTCGAAGCCCCGAGGCAGCTCATAGCTGCGTTGCGGCCGCGGTCGAGGTGGTGGTGGAGCGCCTAGACGGGTAAGGCGCTCGCGGAGCAGGGAGGCCGGCGTCGGGAGCGTCGACGGAACTTCAGCGCCCATGTACCCGATCTGCGTTGTTGTCGCCTGCGCTGCTCGCACGCGCATCAACGGATGCGCTTAGCTGCGCTGCTCGCCGACGCCTAGCATCTCGGGCACCTGGGTCGCCGAATCTCTCGCCGCCGTCCCGCCGCCGGCCTCCAAGAGCTTGAGACAAGCGTCCTTTGCGCCTTCGACGAGATGGAGTGGACCGATGCACGATGGACACCCGGCATCGCACGGGCACTCGCGGACGAGAGCGGCTGCGTCGTCGAGCAGCTCGCGGTGCAGCTCGTACATGCGGGACGCGAATCCCACTCCGCCCGGGTAGACCTCGTAGACCGTGACCGTAGGCAGCTTCGTGGTGATGGACCTGACCTCGGCAACCGAACCGAGGTCGCGTGGATCGCACATCAAGCGCAGGCTCGCCACGTGCCGCAGCGAATGAGCAATGCCCTGCAACCCGGCCTCGAGGGTCTCGCGGCCGAGCGAGCGCCAGAGGTCTTCGTCGACGGTGATCCAGTAACCGGTCGTGTGCAGCGTCTGCTCGGGCAGATGGATGGGTCCCGCGCCGATGTTCTCGTGGGTGTGGAAGCGGATCTTCTTGAACATCGAAGCGAGGGATGTGATCTTCACCTCGCCGTGACTTCGCGCTAAGGCGTCGCCTTGTGGTCCGGCGAACGTGTCGAGGACCTGAACGGTGACCGACGCCAGCGCGTCGGTGTAGTAATCAACCTCGACCGGTCGCACGTATGCCTTCTTCTCGTTCCAGTCGAGCCGGTCGACGTGATACTGCGCACCCTCGTGCAGATACACAGCTTCTTCGTGCAGCAGCACCGGTGCCGTGAATTGGTCCATCTCACCGATCACCTGCGGTCGAGCCCGCGACGTGTCGATGATCACCACGTTGTCGGCGAGGATCCGGCGCAGGTGCACCTCCTCCGCGGGAAATGCTTGCCGGCTCCAGAACCATCGACCCGCGGAGCGCGTTGCCGCGCCGTCCTCCTCGAAAACTCGGAGCAGCTCCTGCACCTCGGCGGACCCGAGACGCTCGCCGTCCAGGAATGGGAGCTCGAAGAGCCCGGCTTGGAGGTGGGCCGCGAGCAGCAGCAAGTTGTCGGGGTCGATCAGGCCCTCTTCCGGGTCGGTCCCGAGGAAGTACTCCGGATGCCGGACGATGAACTGGTCGAGCGGCGAGCTCGACGCGACGAAGACTCCCACCGATCCGGACCTGCGGCCGGCCCGACCCAGCTGCTGCCACGTCGACGCGATCGTTCCCGGATAGCCGACCAGCACCGCGCACTGCAGGCTGCCGATGTCGATGCCCAGCTCGAGCGCGTTGGTGCTGACGACACCCGTGATCTCGCCGCTGCGCAGACCTGCTTCGATCTCGCGACGGTGAAGCGGCAGGTATCCGGCGCGATATCCGCGCACACGGCGCGAGGAGTCGAGGCGTGGATCGAGGTCCTGGCGGAGGTAGCTGAGCATCACCTCGACCTGCAGCCGGCTCCGGCAGAAGACGATCGTCTGCACGGCGTTACGAATCCACGGCGCAGCGATGCGCCGCGCCTCGAGCATCGAGCTGCGCCGGATCCCCAGCTCGCGGTTGACGAGCGGAGGGTTGTAGAAGATCAGCCGCCGCTCACCGCGTGGTGCGCCGCTGCGATCGACCAGCGCGATGTCCTCTTCCTCGAGGAGGCGTTGGGCCAGCTCGAGCGGATTGCGGATCGTCGCCGACGCACAGATGAAGGTCGGATGGGAGCCGTAGAACTCGCAGATCCTCTTGAGACGTCGCACGACGTTCGCGACCTGGCTCCCAAACAGTCCGCGGTAGGTGTGAAGCTCGTCGACAATTACGAACTCGAGGCTCGAGAAGAGGCGTCGCCACCGCGTGTGGTGGGGAAGAAGGCCTGTGTGCAGCATGTCCGGGTTGGTCATGACGATGTGGCCGGCCTCGCGAATCGCGGTTCGACGGCCCGGCGGTGTATCGCCGTCGTACGTGTCGACGCGCACGTCGATGGGCAGACCCGATTTCAGCGCGCCGAGCTCGGCCAGCTGGTCCTGGGCCAGGGCTTTGGTCGGAAAGAGGTAGAGCGCGCGCTTTTCGGGGTCCTCGAGCAGGCGCTGCAGGACCGGTAGGTTGTAGCAGAGCGTCTTCCCGCTGGCGGTCGGTGTGACGACGACCAGGTGCCGCCCGCGCCTTACGGCGGTGTACGCCTCGGCCTGGTGGGAGTAGAGCCTGTCGATGCCGCGCCGTGCCAGGGCGCCGACGAGCTCCGGGCGCAGGTCGGCCGGCAGTGCGACAAAATCGGCAGCTGAAGCGGGGACGATGTAGTCCAGCGTTATGTCCCCTGGAAAGTCCGCAGGGTCGAACCTGGGCAGGCTGGACATATGTTCGGGGAGGTTAGACGAACGTCCGTTTGGAGTCAAGGAAAATAGAGGAGCCCCCGGAGAAGACCGCCGAGCAGCCCGCCCCGGAGTCGTATACCCCGGGCTCGGACGCGGACTTCGAGCGCCTCTATCGCAACGCGTACCGCCGCATCCTCGGCACCCTGATCACGCTCGTCCGCGACGTCCCGACCGCCGAGGACTGCGCCCAGGAGACGTTCGAGCGCGCGTACCGGAACTGGAAGAGCTGGCGCCCGGATGCGCCGGCCGAAGCCTGGCTGCACCGGATCGCGATCAACGTCGCGATCTCCGATCGCCGCTACCAGCGCCTGCGTCAGGCGGGCGAGCTTGTCAAGCGGCTGGGGAAACCGGCGGCTGGGCCCGATCCCTCGCTTGTCGCCGAAAGCTCAGACCTGTTTCAGGCGATCCATAAGCTGCCCCCCAAGCAGGCCGCGGCGCTGGTCCTGAGGCACTACCACGGCTACACGAACCGCGAGATCGCGACCGCCCTCGGCATCCCCGAACAAACGGTCGCCTCCCGGCTGGCGGCCGCGCGCAAGCACCTTCAGGCCGTCCTGGGGCGGCCGTGAACTCAAAAATGGTTGCTCCGAGCCGTCTCGGCGTTATGGCTTCTCGATGAGCGATATCGAGCGCGAGCTGGAGGAGACGCTGCACCGGGTCCTCGACCCGATCGCGGCGCGTCCAATCCCACCGCGCCATGCGCCGCTGAGCCGGAGCGCTTTCAAGACCGTCATGGGTGGGGCTGGGGCCGCATTGACGGTGAAGGTGCTGACCGGGGTCGTCGCGGCTGCCGCCGCCGTGACCGTGGCTGGGGCGGTCACCACCGGCAGCCTGAGTCCCGCGGACTGGGGCAAACAGGTCTCGCAGACCGTTGAGACATGCAAGCAGCAGATCGCCAACACCGGTCAACACGGGATAGGTGACTGCGTCAGCGATTTTGCGAACCAGCATGGCGCCCTGGTCGCGAGCGACGCTCGGCACCACGGTGACACCAACCCGAACGGAAACTCGAGTGGTGGCAGTAAAGACAAAGACAAAAGCAAGCACACGCCGTCACCAGGACCTCGTTCGCCGAGCCACTGACGGCCGTTCGATGTAGACCCCTTCCTCTCGTGAGGCCGGGCCGCGGGGTTCGGCCTCTCACCTTTTTATGGGTTCGTCGGCGACCTCTACTCCCATGGCTCGCAGCTGTTCCCGCAGCTCGTCTGACTTCGCGAAGTCTTTCGCGGCTCGCGCCCTTTCGCGTTCGGCGATGAGCTCGGATGCGCCAGGCGGCAAGGTAGGTCTTGACACGCGGTCGAGGTCCAGGCCAAGCACCGAGTCCCATCGGGTCAGCAGGGCTGCCTTGGTGGGTAGGGCGACGTCGGAGCGCACAAGCTCCGCGACCAGTGCCATCACCCGTGGGAAGTCGAGGTCGTCGGCGATCGCGCGGCGAAAGCGATCCTCGAGGCCTGGGTCGGGCGCGGCACCACTGACGCTCCATTCGGCCACGCGCTCGCGCAGCTGGCGCAAGGCTCGGTCCGCCCCCACCAGGCCCTCCGTCGTGAAGTTCAGGGGCGCGCGGTATTTGGCCTGCAGCGTGAGGTAGCGAAACGCCAACGGGTCGATACCTCGCTCGACCAGATCGCTGACGCGAAAGAAGTTGCCCGCGGACTTGGCCATCCGGGTGCCCGAAAGCATCAGCAGTCCCCCGTGCATCCAGATGCTCACGACCTGGTGTCCGGTGACGGCCTCGGACTGCGCGATCTCCGCCTCGTGGTGCGGAAACACGTTGTCGGATCCGCCGGTGTGGATGTCGAAACGATCACCGAGCAGCGACATGGACATGGCGGAGCACTCGATGTGCCAGCCCGGATAGCCAAGCCCCCACGGGCTGGACCAGACCTGGGCGCGGTGCTCCCCAGCCGCCTTCCAGAGAGTGAAGTCTCCGGGGTGCCGCTTGCGCGGGTCGGGCTCGCCGCGGACCCCGGTCAGGAGCGAATCGGTCGTGTTGCGCGAAAGCCGTCCGTAGGCCGGAAAGGACGTGATGTCGTAATAGACGGTCCCGTCGATCTCGTACGCGTAGCCCTTCGCGATCAGGGCCTCGATCAGCTCGATCATCCGAGGGATGTAGGCGGTCGCGTGCGGATACAGGTCGGCGCGCCGGATGTTGAGGCGGTCGAGGTCCTCCAGAAACGCGTTCGTGTAGTAGGCGGCGATCTCCTCCGGCGACTTGTTCTCGAGTCGCGCCGCCACCAGCATCTTGTCCTCGCCGCGATCTGCCGTGTCGTCGGTGAGGTGGCCGACGTCGGTGATGTTCATCACCTGCTGCACCTCGTAACCGAGGTACTGGAGCGTGCGTCTGAGCAGGTCGGGGACCATGAAGGTGCGCAGGTTGCCAATGTGCGCGAACCGATAGACGGTCGGGCCGCAGGAGTAGATCCGCACCTTGCCGTCCTCGAGCGGCCGCAGCTCTTCTTTGCGGCGCGAGAACGTGTTGTACAGGCGAACCCGAGGCAGATCCATCGCCGTCCCTATCTTTGCAATTGATGCGAGCCATTCGCCTGGACGGCAAGGCGGCGACGGCCGACCACATTAAAGGACGCGTACTCGTCCACGACCTCGGACCCGACCTCCGGAAAGGCGCGGTCCTCGGTCCGGAGCATCTGGACCGGGTGCGGGCGGCGGGCGAGGTCCACCTGGTCGAGATGGAGCCCGGCGACCTCCACGAGGACGAGGCCGCCCGGCGACTGGCCGCCGCGATCGCCGGCCCCGGGCTCGAGCCGACCCAGCCGGTGCAAAGCCAGGCCAGGGTGCTGGCGCGGCATCGAGGCCTGGTGCGCGTGCGTCCGGAGCTGGTTGACGCCATCAACCGCATTGGGTACATGTCCGTCTTCACGCTCATGGATGGGCAGGCTGTGAGGGAGGGCGAAGAGGTGGCGGGCTGCAAGGTCACGCCGGTGGCGGTGCCGGGCGCCCTGATTGACCGGGCCGAGCAGCTTTGCCGGGAACGCGGGCCGGTGGTCGAGCTCGTGGCGTTCCAACCGCTCAAGACATTCGTCGTCGCCACCGAGCGGCTCAAGCCGAAAGCCCGCGAGCTGTTTCGCGCGGCCGTCACCGCCAAGCTCGGTTGGTATGGCGCCCAGGTCATCGCCGTGCGCGAGGTGGCGCGGACCAGTGGAGCGGTCGCCTCGGCCTACAGGGATGCCCTCGCCGAAGGTGCCGAGCTTGTTCTTTTCGCCGGCGCGTCCGCGATCGACCCTCTCGATCCGGCCTACGCCGAGCTCGAAGCCGCGGGTGGCACGGTGCTGCAGCTCGGCGCGCCAATGCACCCCGGCAGCATGTTGTGGCTGGGGCGACTCGACCACGCGGCGGTCGTCGGCGTCGCGTCGTGCGCGGGCTTCAGCCGCAACACCTCGCTCGACCTGCTGCTCCCGTTTGTCTTCGCCTACGGGCGCGCCGATGCGGCCGACCTGCTGCGACTGGGTCACGGAGGCCTGATCGAGTCTGGAGCGGGAAGGCGTTTTCCGCCTTATTCCTGACCTATCCGCGGCATCTTCAACTCGGGCCATTCGCCGTCGCGCATAGCTGCAAGAAAGCCATCGATTGTCGCGACGAGTGGTTCGAGAAGAACCCCGCGGTGCACGGGCACGTACGGCCGCAAATAATCGGCGCCGCTGCGCCACTTGTTGAGGGCGCCGCGCCGGTTGTGGCGGGTGTAGTGCAAGCAGCCAGCTGCCACCTGGATGAGTCCTTTGTAGAAGCCGCTCTCTGGGCCCTTGCGGTCGAGCGTCCACTCGCTCTCCCACACCTCGTGGGCGTCCCAGTACCGTCCGCCGTTGAAGAGCTCGATGCCCCGCGATAATCGCGGGGTGGACGAGGCTCGATCCGAATACTCGCGAATCGACCTTTCCTCCGATCCCATCTATCGATACCTTCGCATCACGAAGGGGGGGCCGGGCGGGGTGGCCGGCGAGGCGAGCGAGCAGGACCTCGTCGACGCCGCGTGGCTGCAGCGCCTCCGCCGCATCCACCAGCTGCAGAGCGCCTGGTGGGTGTTCGCCACGGCCGAGCACTCCCGGTTCCAGCACGCGCTCGGCGCCATGCACCTGGCGGGCGAGTGGGCGCGCCACCTGTACCCCTCGCTGAAGGCGACCGTCCGCGACGTGCCGTCGCCGCAGCTGGTCGAGGAGACGATGCGCATGGCCGGTCTGCTGCACGACGTCGGCCACGGGCCGTTTGGCCATTTCTTCGACGAGAACTACCTGGACACGTGGCGCATCGACCACGAGGTAATCGGACGCGAGCTGGTGGCCGGGCCACTGGCCGGCACGATCGCCGAGCTGGGCGCGTCACCGACGGCCGATTTCGACCGCGGCGAGCGTATCGACCCCCGCTGGGTCGCCTACCTGATCTCCCCGCTCGAGCTTCCGGGATTCGCGGCTCCAGAATGGCTCGCGGTGTTGAGGCCCGCGCTCATCGGGGCGTATTCAGCCGACAACATGGACTACGTCCCTCGCGACTCCTATATATGTGGCGTCGCCGTCGGGCCGGTCGACGTGCAGCGGATCATCCACTACTCATTCGTATCCGAGCGCGGACTGACCCTTCACGAGCGAGCCGCGGAAGCGCTTTACATGTTTCTTTCCGCGCGCCTGTACCTCTACTCGCAGGTGTACTTCCACCGCACGGTGCGGCGTATCGACCTGCAGCTTCGGGAAGTGTTCCGGCCGACGCTCGAGCTGTTGCTCGGCGGCAATCCCCTCGCGGATCTCGACCGCTACCTGACCCTGACCGAATGGTCTTTGCTGTCGGACGTCGATCGGTGGACGCGGGGGGACGGCGACGCCGTCACCCGAGAGCTCGGCAGCGCCTGGGCCGAGGTGGTGGCGCGCAGGTTGAAATGGAAGCTCATCTACCAGGGGAGCGTCGAGGCGCGAGACGTTCCGAGTGGCGCGCTCGCCATGACGCGAGAGCAGTTCGCGGGTCAGATTCGAAACCGGCTGCCGGCGCACTTGCGCGGCATCGTCTTCGAGGTCGACGTCGCGGCCCAGGAGTCGCGCGCTTTCAACCCGATGAACGAGACCGCCGACATCCTGTTCTACGAGCCGCTCGAGAACCGCTATCGGCAAAGCCGGGTGCTCGACCTGTTTCGGCGCTTGCCGGTTCGGATGGCGCTGTTCAGGATCTTCGCCCACGACGAGATGCACCGCCGCGAGCTGATCGCAGCCGCAAACGAGGTATTGGGGCTTGCGTAGACTCCCATAATTGGATATAGTGCGCGATATTCAATATGGAGGGCTAAAGCGATGGCGTACACCGGGCAGGTTCTGGACGAGGGCGACGAGCAGATCGAATTCCTGGCCACCGCTGCCGACACCGGCGGCGAGCTGGTCAGATGCAGGGTTACAGTCGCGCCGAAACGACCGGGCCCCCCTGACCACTCCCACCCTGTGCAGACGGAGACGTTCCGGGTCGAGCGGGGTCGCATGGGTTACAAGCTCGGCGCCGAGACCCGCGAGGCGGGACCTGGCGAGGTCGCCGTAATACCGCCAGGCACGAACCACTCGTTCTGGAACGCCGGCGCCGAGCAGTTGGTGATGGTCACCGACGTCCGACCGGCTTTGCGCATCGAGGATTTCATCGAGACCATCAGCGTCCTGATTCGCGATGGCAAGCTGAACCCCGGGGGCAAGCGGGCGAACCCCCTGCTTCTCGCCGCCGTCGCGGAGGAGTTTCGAGCCGAGTGGCGGTTCACGAAGCTCTCCCCGCTAGCGCGAGCGTTGCTGCCGATCCTCGCCTCCATCGGCCGCCGTGGGGGGCTTCGAGGACACTATCGGGCGGATGGCAAAGCAGGTTCGCGAGCGACCGCGTCGCCCGTATAGCTCTGCCATCCGGAAGGCGCAGGCCGACGCCACTCGGCTTGCGATCGTCCGCGCCGCGAAGAAGGTGTTCACGGAGTCGGGCTACGCGTCGGTCACGGTGGAAGCCGTCGCGTCCGCGGCAGGTGTTTCGGTTCCGACCGTCTACGCTGTCTTCGGCTCCAAGGCCGCCCTGCTGTCTGCCGTAGTCGCCGATGCCGGCGGTGATCGGGACATCAGGGCGATGGCCGAGCGAGCACTCGGCCAGCTCGAGCCGCGGGCTCGACTGTTCGCGGCGGCGCGGGTGGTCCGCACGATCATGCAGCGCGAACGTCCAGTTCTCGAGCTGGTGGAGCAGGCGGGCACCGGAAGTCCCGATCTTGTAGCCGCCCTGCGCCAGGTCCACGCCCAGCAGCGCGAAGCGCTTGGGCGGGTGCTTCGGCCGATGCATGAGCTCGGCGCGCTGCGGCCGGACCTCGATCTGTCCGACGCGATCGCCACGTTCAGCTCCCTCGCCAGCCCCGAGTGCTACCGGTTGCTCGTCGTCGAGCTTGGTTGGTCCGGGGCGCGGTGGGAGCGCTGGCTTGGCGAGTCGGCGGCCCGGCTCCTGCTTTAGGCGACGCGGCTAGAAGTCGTCGTCTCCGCCGAAGTCGCCGCCGTCGCCATCCCCGAAGTCATCCGCCCCGCCACCGAAGTCGTCATCGCCACCCTCGGCATCACCGCCGCCCGTCGTGGCGAACGTCGATACGAGTCGCCGCAACTCTGACTTGCCGCAGTGCGGGCACGGTGGGTCGGGCGACGAGTAACTCGACAGCAAGGTCGAAGACCTCTTGCCGCAGGCTTCGCACCGGTACTCGTAAACGGGCACATGAAGAGTATGCCCCGAGATCCTCGCCAGATCTTCGGCGCCCATGCGGCCCATCTGCGTTGTTGCTAGCTGTGCTCCTCGCTCACGCATAGACGGATGCGCTCGCTTCGGTGCTCGGTCGCGCCCAGCATCTGGGCCGCCTGGATCGCCGAATCTCAAGGCGAGGCCCCGGAGCCTACTCTTCTTACGATTATCGGGATGATCCCGATCGAACGCATTCGCGCGGCCGCCGGACGGGCCGCGCCCTACCTGTCGCGTACGCCGCTCGTGCCCGTACCGGGCGCGACCCTCAAGGCTGAGTCGCTGCAGCCGACCGGCAGCTTCAAGGTCCGCGGATTTTTCGCCGCCGCGACTGCCCTGCCGCCGGAACGGCTGCGGCGCGGTCTGATCACCGTCAGCGCCGGCAACGCCGCGGCGGCTTGCGCCTACGTCGCGCACGCCCTCGGTGTGCCCTGTCGAGTGGTCATGTACGACACGGCGCCGCCGCCGAAGCTCGAAGGGGTCAAGCGCTGGGGGGCTTCGCCGATCCTCATGTCTCGCGACGACGTGCTGGCGTGGCTGGCGCGTGAGGCCTGGACTTCCGAGCCGGAGTCGTTCATTCATCCGTTCGCCGACGACGAGGTGATGGCCGGACACGGAGGTCTCGGCCTGGAGCTGCTCGAGGAGATGCCGGACGTGCGCCGCGTGCTTGTGCCCGTCGGAGGTGGGGGGCTGATCTCCGGCACGGCGTCCGCGCTCAAGGGCGTGCGCAAGGACATCGAGGTGATCGGGGTTCAGTCGGACGGGTATCCGTCGTGGATCCGCAGCCTGGAGGCCGGCTCCCCTGTCACCATCCAGCCGCAGACGATCGCCGACGGGACGACTGCGCCTGTCTTTCCGAAGATGTTCCCGTTGCTGAAAGAGCTGGTCGACCGCTGGCTTGTCGTGCCCGAGCCGAGGTTGAAGGCCGCCATTCCCGAGCTCGCGGCGGCGGCCAAGCTCGTGGCCGAGGGCGGGGGAGCGCTGGCTTACGCCGCGCTGGAACAGCTCGAGCCGGGTCCGCCGACTGTGGCGGTCGTCAGCGGCGGCAACATCGACCCGAAGCTCCTGGCAAGCCTCCTCAGCTGACCTTCCGCATCGCCCACGGACCCCGCTTGACCAGGGCCACGAGCATCCAGACGAAGAGCGCCGCATCGACCACCCCCGACACATAAGTGGCGATGCGCGCGGCCTCCGGAGGCTGAACCTGGTTCGCGGTGAGCGCCCCGCCGGAGACGAGGTTGATCAGGTTGATGACCGTGCTGAAAAGCGTGAGGCCGAGCAACACGAGGATGACGTAGTAAGCCCAGACCCAACGCCTGGCCGCCGCCACCACGGCGACCACTGAGATGAGCACGCTGATGATCACCCCGATCCACAGCGACGTGGTCATGACGGATGTCATCAGGTCCGTGAAGCCTGGGGGAGGGCCCGCGCCGGGCGGATAGGTCTGCCGCTGGCGCTCGATGCTCTGCTGCATCGCCTGCGTGACATAGCCGGTCGCCCAGAACGGCAGCAGCAATCCATAGATGCCGGTCAGGACATACCGGATGATCACCACGAGCTGCAGAGGCTGGGTCCACGACGTCGCCTCGCGCACCGTCCGCGGTGCGGGGTAGAAGCCCGGCGCGAGGGCCGAGGACTGCACCGGCTCCCAGGCCGCGCCGTTCCAGCGGAAGCGTCCATCGGGCGAGAGCGTCGAGGCCCAGCGCTGGCCGTCCCAGTAGTACATGCCGTCGGGGGACATGCGCGCGCTCAGGCCGACAGGACCTCCTCGCAGATCCTCAACGCCGACTGAACGTCCTCTGAGTCGATGCCGTAATGGGTGACAAACCGGACACGGTTCGGGCTGACTGCGCCGCCCAGCAGCCCGCGCCGCGCGCATTCGTCTTCGAATTCCTGCGCGGGAATGCCGTCCAGCTCGAAAAATACGAGGTTGGTCTGCACGCGGCTGAGATCGCACGTCACGCCGGGCATCTCCGAAAGTCCCTCGGCCAAGGTCCGCGCGTTGGCGTGGTCTTGGGCGAGCCTGTCGACCATGTGATCGAGCGCGATCAAGCCCGCCGCGGCAAGCACACCGACCTGCCGCATCCCGCCGCCAAGGCGTTTGCGCCATCGCCTGGCCTCTTCGACGTCCTCCTCCGATCCACAGAAGATGCTGCCGATCGGGCACGCGAGACCCTTAGAGAGGCAGAACGTCACCGTGTCTGCGGTGGCGGCGATTTCCTTCGCCTCCACGCCCAGCGCCACCGCGGCGTTAAAGATCCGGGCGCCGTCGAGGTGGACGCGCAGTCCACGGTCGTGGGCTGCGTCGCTGGCGGCGCGCAAATCCTCCAGCGGCCACACGATCCCGCCATGGCGGTTGTGCGTGTTCTCGAAGGTGACTGCCGCGCTCAACGGTTGGTGGGGGTCGTCGCGCGGCCGCACTGCACGCGCGATCTGGTCGGGGGCCATCACGCCGGCGGGAGTGGCCAGCGGCCTGATCTGCACTCCGCACACAGCGGCGGCTCCGGCGGTTTCGTAGTGGAAGACGTGGGATTCCGCGTCTGCGATCAGCTCCTCGCCCCGCCGGGCGTTCACCGCCACCCCGATCAGGTTGCCCATCGTTCCGCTCGGTACGAAGGTGGCGGCCTCCTTGCCCATCCGCTCGGCTGCCACCTCGGTCAGCCGGTTCGCGGTCGGATCGTCCCCGAACACGTCGTCGCCGAGGGGTGCCTCGACCATCGCCAGTCGCATCTCCGGGCTCGGCATCGCGACGGTGTCGGAGCGGAGATCGATCACCGATTTAGAGTAGCCGCGAATGCATGCCGACCTGATCCTCGCGCGCGGAAAGATCCGCACCCTGGGACGCGCGGGGTTGACCCCCCAGAGCCACCTCGCCATCGCGAGCGGCAAGGTCATCGCCGGCGGCGGCCGGGAGGTGATGAACTTGCGTGGGCCGCGCACCAGGGTGGTCGACCTCCGGGGTTCGGCGGTCTTGCCTGGCTTCAATGACGCGCACGCGCACGTCGTCTACTACGGCCTGACCAGGTTCGCCGCCGACCTGACGGGAGCCCGCGGAATCGACGACATCCTCAACCGGCTCGAGGAGCACGCCCGCCACCTGAAGCCAGGAGAGTGGCTGCAGGGCATGGGCTACCGCGCGGAAGAGCTGACCGAGACCAGGCAGCCGCACCGCACCGAGCTGGACCGCGTCACCGGCGACCACCCTGCGTTCATCGACGAGCGTGGCGGTCACGCCCGCGTGGCCAATTCGGCCGCCCTGGCGGCGGCCTCGATCACGTCCGGTTCGCCCAACCCGCACGGCGGCCGGATCGGCAGGGACCTCAACGGATCGCCCAACGGTCTGCTCCTCGAGGCTGCGATGCGGTTGGTGGCCGACGTGCAGCCCACGCCGCCGCTCGAGCGACGCATCGCTGGAGTCATGCAGGCGCAGGACCTGCTCGTCTCGCGCGGTATCACCTCGGTTGGAGCGGCGGTCAATCGCGGGTTTGCCGACGACCTGCGGGCGTACGAGCAGCTGGCTTGCGATGGCCGGCTCAAGCTCCGCGTCAATGAGTTCCTGTCGTGGGAGCTGCTCGACGCGGCAGCCGAGCTCGGCGTCCGCGCCGGCTTCGGCGGCGCAATCGTGCGCGGGGGGCCCATCAAGGTGTTCGTCGACGGCGGCGCCGAGCGGGTGGCGACGCGCTCGGGGGGCGGCGTCTGGCGCACCACGCCGGACGAGCTAGGCGAGATCGTCGGCCGCGCCACTGCTCACGGGCTTCAGGTCGCCGCGCACGCCATCGGCGATGCGGCCATTGAGGCGATGTGCGACGCGGTCGAGGCCGCGGGCGGCACCAAGATGCGCCATCGAGTCGAGCACTGCACGATCTGTCCGCCAGACCTGCAGCTGCGCCTCGCCAAGCTCGGCATGGTCGCGGTGATGCAGCCCATGGCGGCGCGATTCGGCCGCGTTGCGTCGACGATCTTTTTCCCGGTGCGTGACCGCAAAGATCTCGCACCGCATCGTGCGCTGCTCAAGGCAGGCGTCCAGCTGGCGTTCAGCTCCGATCTGCCGGTCACGACCGACCCCAATCCCTGGCCGGGCATTCGTGTCGCGGTCGAGGACCAGGTCAACGGGATCAGCCTGCTCGCGGCGCTGCGCGCCTACACGTCCGGCGGTGCCTACGCGAGCTTCGAGGAGGGCATCAAGGGCACGCTCGAGCCAGGCATGCTGGCCGACCTGCAGGTCTATCGCGGAGATCCGCTCGAGGACGAGGGGGTGAACTGGGAATCGCTCCGCCCAAGAGCGACGCTCCTGGGCGGGGCGAAGGTGTTCGGTTCCCTCTAGGGTTCGATGACCTCGATGATCTCGATGTCGTCCACCTCGGCGATCGGCATGGTCTCTTCGGGGGTGCGCCTCGGCCTGCTCGGACGGCGCGCCGGAGCCGCTTTACGCGTCGTCGCGGCGCGCTTGGTGGAGGCGGGGGCCTTGCGCGTCTTGGTGGGGGCGGCACGCTTGGTGGTGCTCGCAGTCCTGCGTCGGGTGGTGGTGGCGCGCGACGAAGTGGTGGCACGAGGAGCAGTCCCGCTCGCGATCTGACGCGCCTGCTTCGTCAGTCCGTCGATGCGCTTGAGCACGCTGTTCACGTCGGCGCGAGTGCTCGCGCGCTGGACCTGCGTCTGCAGCTGCTTGATTGCAGCGCGGGCTGTCTTGTCGGCATCCTTCAGGCGCCGGTCGAGCTGCCGTCGAAGATCAGGAGGGATGCGGCCTTCGGCTTCCTTCCATGCTCGTCGACCCGCGCTGACCGCCCTTCCGACAATTCCCGATTGCCGAGCTTTGCGCTTCCTTGTTGCCATCACCGCCTCCATGAAATGCCCGCTGGGAGTGCATGACGCACCGCATTAGACTGGGCGCCGACGTGACGACCTCCCCTGAGCGACACCTTATCAAGAAGTACGCGAACCGCAAGCTATACGACACGCGCACGAGCCGCTACATCACGCTGGAGGGAATCGCCCAGCTCGTACGCGAGGGCCACGAGATCAAGGTCATCGATCGCGATGACGGTCGCGACCTCACGCAGCTGACGCTTTCGCAGATCGTGCTGGAAGAAGAAAAACGTGGTCCGGCGCGCCTGGTCGACGCCGGAGGACAGATGCTGCTCGACTACGTGCGCAAAACGCTCAACGTCCCCGCTGACATCCGCAACGAGGTCGAGCGCCGCCGCGAGGGACTCGAGACTATGGTGGACGACGCCATCGAGCGCGCTCTCAGCCGGCTGCGAATGCCGACCCGCCGCGACATCGATCGCATCAACGAACGCCTTGACCGGCTCGCGGGGCAGATGAAAAAGAACGGCGCCGCTACGAAGGGACCGCGTAGACGAAAGGCTTCGCACTGATCGTCGAGCGGATCACGACGTCCGACTCGGTCCGGTAGATCGCGCTTCGCACGCGCCTGTCTCCACGCAGCTGCTGCGTCATCAGTTCGGCCACCAGGCCGAGGCGCGTGGGATCGCCGATGGCGGAGATGGTCAGCGGAGTGCTGACGGTAGTGACGGGAACGCCCATCACCATGCGACTGCCGTTGACGTCGATGGCTTCGGCCCCACCGGCGAACAGGTTGTTGAGCGCGTCCTGCACGTCGAGTGCGGTGAGCCCGGTCGCGTCGACCTCTAGGACGACGCCAGGGCCCTGCACCGGGTCCAGCCCTTCGAGCATGCGCAGGCGCTGAGCCTCATCGGCCAGGACCTGGTCGGCGGCGCCGCTCTGTCCGGACTCCAACTGCGTCCGCTTGCCCAGCAGGTCGGTCTTCTCGGCTGCGAGTGACTCGTTGGCGCGGTGCAGGTCGTCGATCAGAAACGCGAGCGACGTGGGATCGGTGCCCACCAGGCTGCGCTGCACCTCGACCTCGCTCCGGATCTGGATCGTCGCGACCACGGCGACCACAAACGCGATCAGCCACACGCTGATCCCGGTCGCTCTATTGCGCCGGCGAGACATGCGTGACCTGCAGGCTGGAGTCATACGCCGGAAGCAGCACATCGGCACTCCCGACATACGTGAGGTGGAGATTGAACTCGACCTCGCGAGCACGGATCGAGGTGAGCGCAGAGGCGTCGTCCAGCGCCGCCAGCATGCGGTTGCGATCCCCGACGGCGACGATCCGGATCGGCGACGAAAGCGGCGGGCCCTGGTCGATGACGACCTGACCCGCCGAACCGGAGAATGCGGTCAGGGCCGAGATGCGCCGCCCATTCACGGCCGCTCCTTCGGCGCCCGACGAAAAGACGAGGTTGACCACGTCCTGAACGTCTTCGAAATTGACGCGGTAGCCGGTCTGGCCCGTGGCGCCGGGGCCGGGCGACCCGTCGCGGAGGTCGACCTCGACGCCGGGGCCGTGCATCGCCACGAGCCCCGCGTGCGCTCTGAGGTCGTCAACTTCGCTGCGAAGGTTTTGCGTCGCCGCTGACCGAGCCGCGGCTTCGGCCTCGAGGGAATCGATCTGTGCCCGAAGCCCGGCAATCTCGCGACGAGAGTCGGCGTTGGTCGCCTCGAGCTCCTGGACGCTGAGGAGGAGCGCCTGGTAACGGGCCACCTGGTTGGAGGGTGTGAGCAGCCGGGCCTTGAGCTGCCCGGCAAGGACAAACCCCGTGGCGAGGGCGACGACCGCCACGAGGCCCAGGCTTGCCAGCTGACGCGTCGACATCGATGGCAATTCTCGGGCAGCCAACAGTGCGGCGAGGTACCATCCACCATCGCGAAGATGGCGGTGGAAACGCGGGAATCCGCTTTTCAGACTGCGCAGCGCCGGTTCGACGCCGCGGCGGACATCATCGGCCTATCCGACGACGCGCGAATCGGTCTGCGCGAGGTCAAGCGCGAGCTCACGGTCCACTTCCCAGTTCGCCTCGACGACGGGTCCGTCCGCGTGTTCACGGGCTGGCGCGTGCAGCACAACATCAGCCGCGGCCCGGCCAAAGGCGGCATTCGCTACCACCCCGACATCGACCTGGACCTGGTCAAGGCGCTGGCGATGCTGATGACCTGGAAGTGCGCCGCGGTCGGTATCCCGTATGGCGGCTCAAAGGGCGCGGTCCGTGTCGATCCGCGGAAGCTCTCGCCATCGGAGCTCGAGCACCTCACGCGCCGGTACGCGACCGAGATCTCGTTGCTGATCGGCCCCGAGAAAGACATTCCCGCGCCGGACATGGGCACCAACCCGCAGGTGATGGCGTGGATCATGGACACGGTCTCGATGCACCAGGGCCACTCGGTAACGGCCTCGGTCACCGGTAAGCCGGTCGACGTCGGCGGGTCGGAAGGCCGCACCGAGGCTCCGGGCCGCGGGGCCACCTACCTGACGCTCGAGGCGCTCAAGTACCTGCACATCGACGAAGAAACGCCCACCGTGGCGGTGCAGGGCTATGGAGCGGTGGGGCGGTCGGCGACGCGGTTGCTCTCTGAGGCCGGTCTGAACATCGTTGCGATCAGCGACTCCAGGGGCGGCGTGTACAACCCCAACGGCCTCGACCTGGCGGCACTGGAAGAGCACCGCCTCGCGCGCGGCGGGGTCAGTGGATTCAAGAAGGCGGACTCGGTCACCAACGCCGAGCTGCTCGAGCTACCCGTGACGGTGCTCGTGCCGGCGGCTGTGCAGGACCAGATCACCGATCGCAACGCCGGTCGCATTCACGCGCGCCTGATCACAGAAGGAGCGAATGCGGCGGTCACCCCCGAGGCAGACCCGATCCTCCACGAGCGCGGCATCTTTCTCGTGCCGGACATCATCGCCAACGCGGGTGGTGTGATCGTCTCTTACTTCGAGTGGGTGCAGGACCTGCAGGCATTCTTCTGGGAAGAGGAAGAGATCAACACCAAGCTGCACCACGTGATCACCCGCGCGTTCTACGAGATTCTTCACACGTCTGTGAACAGGCGCATCGACATGCGTGCGGCCGCCTACGCGCTCGCCGTGCAGCGTGTCGCCAACGCGACGACGGTGCGGGGTATATACCCGTAGGCTAGGGAGTCTGTGACTCCCTCCCGCGTCCTCGTCACGGGCGTGTCCAATCCCCTCGGCGCCGAGGTCGTGCGCCGCCTCGCGGGGCAGGTTCCATACCTGTTCGGCTGCGACGTCGCCGACCCGATCAGCGCGAACGAGGAGATGGAGTTCGTGCACGCCGACACGCGGCAATCCGTAATCGCGAAGCTCGTTCGGCAGCTGCGGATCGACGCTGTGGTGCACCTGGCCGTGACGGTCGATTCGCCGCGCGACGAACGCTCGATCCACGAGACAAACGTGATCGGGACCATGAACGTCCTCAGCGGCTGTACCGAGCCGTCGAGCCCGGTGCGCAAGCTCGTCGTCAAGTCGAGCCAGGCGATCTACGGCGCCGGGCCGAGCGATCCGTCGTTTTATGCCGAGGAGATGGCGAACTGGGACAAATACGCGACCGGCGTCACGCGCGACCTGCTCGAGCTGGAGCAGCTCGTCACCGAGTTCGCACTCCGCAACGAATCCTGCGCCGTGTCCGTCCTACGTCTCGGCTACCGCGTCAGCGAAGACACGAGCCTTGCCCGTTACATCTCGCTGCCGATCGTGCCGACGTTCGCGGGATTCGACCCACGACTGCAGTTCCTGCACGAGGAAGACGCGGTCGAAGCGATCGTAAGGGCAGTGACGGGCGACCGCGCCGGCGTGTTCAACGTCACCGGGTCGGGCATTGTGCTGCTGAGCCAGGCCATCGACATCATGGGCGGGCGCGCGGCGCCCGTTTTGCCGCCCTTCGGTCGCTGGTTCTCTCGCCTGGGCCTGAAGTCCATTGCAGGCGTTGACTTGCCGTCCCACCTGGCCGACTACCTGGCGTTCGGATCGGTCATGGACTGCTCGCGCCTGGCCGGCGCGTTTGGGTGGAGCCCTGCATGCACGTCGCGGCAGGCCATGGACGCGCTGGCTCGCGGACGTGAGGCTGAGCGCATCGAACCGCCGTCGCCGCCCCAGGAGTACGAGCTACAGGTTTACCTCCAGCGGCGGAAGCGACGGGAGCGACTTCTGAATTGATCGCTGTGACGCGAGAAGAGCCGCCGGGCGCGCGCAGGGCGCATTCTCAAAACTTGAGACGGAGCAGCAAGAAGGCGGAGATCGTCTCGCCGACTCAGGGCTTCCGACTCCCCAAGCCGGTTCGGCGGCTCCAGCGGCGGGCCCCGATGTACGCGCTGCAGGCTGTCAGCGAGCTGTCGACGCGGCTTCGCGACCTCACCGGTCGCGAAGTCCTGGACATGAACCGCGTCATGGAGGTGATCCAGTTCGTCTACCAGCAGCGCGAGCTGGCCCGCCGCGGACCGAACTACGCGGTCGACGAGTTCGGCTTCGACCCGCAGTTCACGGAATCGTTCCTCACGGTGTTCAAGGCGCTTTATCGCGACTACTGGCGCGTGGAGACGACTGGCGTCGAACACGTCCCCACGTCGGGCCGGGCGCTCCTTGTGTCCAATCACGCCGGCGTGCTGCCGTGGGACGGCACGATGATCAAGACCGCGGTCTTCGCGGAGCACCCGCGACCGCGACACATCCGTGCGTTGGTCGCGAGCCAGTTCATGGGAATGCCCGCGCTGAGCTGGTTCCTGCGGCGGACCGGACAGGCCGTCGGCCATCCCGACGACACACGACGGCTGCTCGAACGCGACGAGCTGGTGCTTGTCTTTCCTGAGGGGACGCGCGGCACGGGCAAGGCGTTCCGGGACCGATATCGCCTGCGCCGTTTCGGCCGCGGAGGGTTCGTGGCGACTGCGATCCGGGCACGGGCGCCGATCATTCCGATATCGGTCGTCGGTTCTGAGGAGATCTATCCGATGATCGCCGACCTCCGGCCCGTTGCCAGGATGCTCGGCCTGCCGTACTTCCCCGTGACGCCGTTCTGGCCGTGGCTCGGTCCGCTGGGAGTGATCCCGCTGCCAAGCAAATGGCGCATCCAGTTCCACGCGCCGCTGAGCGTTGCGCATCTCTCGCCGGATGCGGCGGACGACCAGCACCTCGTCATGGAGATGGCGGACGGCGTGAGAGACACCATTCAGCGCGGCATCTACGAAAACCTCAAGCTGCGGAGGGGAGTCTTTCTCTAGCAACGTTCCCGCGCGCGGCGTACGGATCCACTGGGAGGACATTCCGAGCGAGGTCCGTTCCATCTTCGAAGAGCGGCTTGGGGCAGGCGTCGTCGAGGCGATCACGCAGCCTCAAGGCTTCTCACCGGGTCTCGCGGCGCGTTTGCTCCTGAGCGATAGGCGGCGTGTGTTCTTGAAAGCCGTCAGCGAGAAGGCCAACCCGGACACGCCCGGCATCCACCGCCGGGAGGCGACGATCCTCGCCGCGATGCCGGCGGCGGCGCCGATCGCGCAGCTCTTGTGGAGCTATGACGATGCGGGCTGGGTGGCGCTGTGCCTCGAGGACGTCGACGGCCGCCACCCGCACGAACCGTGGACCGACGACGACCTGGCGCTGGTCATCGGCGCTGCGAGGCGGCTGGCAAAGGACCTTACCCCGTCACCGGTCGAGGTCGAACGGACCGCGGCGCACGCCTTCGCCACGGGTATCAACGGGTGGCAGGTCGCTTTGCAGCGGGGCGAAGATCGGCTCGACCCCTGGGCGCTCCGCAACCTGAGCCGGCTCGCCGAGCTGGAAGCGCGAGCGCCTGACGCCGCCGCGGGCGACACGCTTCTGCAGTTCGACATGCGCGCGGACAACATCCTCATCTCTGGCGAGCGCGTGTATTTCGTCGATTGGCCCTGGGCTCGCAAAGGCGCCTGGTGGATCGACCTCCTCCTGATGGCTCCAAGCGTTGAGATGCAGGGCGGTCCGCCGTGCGAGGAATTCCTGCGACGCATCGAAATCGACGACGTTGCGAAAGAGGCGGTCGATGCGGTCGTCTGCACGATGGCCGGCTACTTCGTCGTGCATGCGCTCGACCCGCCACCACAGGGCATCCCCACGGTGCGTGCCTTCCAGGCGGCCCAGGGAGGCGTCGCAACTGCGTGGTTGCGCCACAGAACCGGCTGGGATTAAGGTCGTCTGAAGATCGTTCTGGGTTTGGCGCGCTGAGAGCGCGTCAAAGGGGGATTGTGAATTTGGCACGAAAGTCTCTATCGGCATTCGCACTTGCAGGCGGGCTCGCGCTGATCCTCGCCTCGACCGCCGTCGCGGCCGTCACGCCGGTGCGCATCACCGGCCCTTCGCCCTACTCCGGGTGCAGTAACACCGACAACCTGTTGACCGGCGCGACCTTCCCTAACGCCGAGGTCGAGCCGCAGGTCGCGGTGCACAGCAGCACTGCGATCGCGATGTGGCACCAGGACCGCAAGTCCAACGGCGGAGCTCACGGCATCGGGGTCGGCTATTCGACCGATGCTGGTGCCAGTTGGATAGAAACCACGATCGCGCTCACGGCGTGCAGTCCGAACACCCAGACCGCGCTGAGCAACATGTTCCGCGCGTCCGACCCGTGGGTCTCGATCGGCCCCGACGGCACCGCGTATGCGTCCGCGCTCTCGTTCAACGTCACGCTCCCGAACAACGCAAACTCGGTCGTCACAGCGCGATCTACCGACGGCGGAAAGACCTGGGACCACATCACACCGTTGGTGGGTGGGACATTCTCAACCACCGACCAGAGCACCGACAAGAACTCGACGACCGCCGACCCGACCAGGCCCGGCACTGCCTACACCGTGTGGGACACGCTGGTCCTGCCTACCGACAACCCTGATGACAACCCGCATGCTCAGGCCTACACCGGCCCGGCCTTCTTCTCCAGGACGACCGACGGCGGCAAGACCTGGAGCGATGCGAAAGTCATCATCGACACCGGAAACCGGCAGCAGACGATCGGCAACATCATCGTCGTCGACCCGAACAACGGCAACCTCTACGACTTCACCGACCTGATCGTGCCGCCGAACACTCCGTTCCGCGGTGCCCACAGCAACGCCATTCTCGCGTTCGTCAAGTCGACTGACGGCGGCAATACGTGGAGCCAGCCGCAGGTCATCGAGCCGTTCAACAGCCTCGGCGTCCACAACCCCTTCACCGGCAAGCCGGCAAGGGTGGGCGACGGCCTCGAGGAGGTAGCGATCGACCCCAACAGCGGCAAGCTCTACGTCGTCTACGAGAGCTCGAGCAATTTCAAGCAAGCCCACCAGGGCGGCATCTTGTGGGATGACCAGATCCTTCTCGTCACCTCGAGCGACGGTGGCAAGACGTGGGACGGTCCGACCGTGATCCACACCGCCGGCGGCCTGCCCACGTTTACCCCGACTGTCGCGGTCGGCGGCGACGGTCGCGTCGCCGTGACCTACTACGACAGCCGCGACCTCCTGCCTGGCGAGACGGCCAACTGGCCAACCGGCTATTTTGCCGAGTTCTCCACCGATGGCGGCGCTCACTTCGGGAATGAGGAGCAGATCGGGAGCACATTCGATCTCAGCACCGCTCCGGTCGCCCGTGGCTTCTTCTTGGGCGACTACGAAGGTCTTCAGCCGAGCGGCGCGGGGTTCCTGGCAGTGTTTGCCAAGACCAATTGCGACGCCCCGTATCCGGCGACCAATCCGCTGTGCGCTCCGGCCAACAGCAACCTGAGCAACCCGCAGACGACCAACACCAACCCCAACGACATATTCAGCGCGACGCTGCCCTAGATACCTTTGAAGGGCGGGCCCGCGCCCGCCCTTCTCTATTTGATGACCGCTCGGGTCTTCTGCGGCTCCGGTTCCTCGACGATGTCGAGCCCCGAAGCCTGGCCGATCCAGTACTCCACGTCGCTCAGGGTCGGGGCGCCGGCGAGCCCGATGGCTTCCAGCAGCTGGCCATGCAGCGTTTTCGCATCCTGCGCGCGCAGGTCCTTCATCGAGTCGATGCCCAAACGCCGAGCCAATGGGATCCATCGGTCCATCCCCGATACCTCGAGCAGGGTGCACTGATTGACGAGCTCGAAGAGACGCGCGCGCGTGATGCCGGTCTTCTTTTCGAGTCGCTGCCGGTCGATGTCCAGGGTGGCGCGATGCAGAAGCTGATTCGTGTGGCGGATGCCGACTGAGTGCAGGCGACCCACGTCGTCGTCGGAGATTCCGACCAGGTACTCGAGCGTCCGGTACACCGAACACAGAATAGTGTCCGGTTATAATTCACGAACCCCGCCTCAATCATTGGAGTAAGCACACCCTGACACCGAGCCAGATCCAGACCCGAGAAGAAATCTCCGGGGAGCAGTCTGGCCAAAAAACGGAATTAGAAATAGGGATTGGCCGAAGGGCGCGACGGGCTTACGGCTTCGACGAGGTAGCGCTCGTGCCCGGCGGCGTGACCCTCAACCCCGACGAGGTCGACATCTCATTCAGGCTGCGCGAGCGGTTCTCCCTCGCGCTGCCGTTCTGGGGCTCGGCGATGGATGGAGTCGTCGACGTCGATTTCGCGATCGCGATGGGCAAGCTCGGTGGGGTCGCCGTCCTCAACCTCGACGGGGTCCACACCCGGTACGAAGACTCCGCCCCGATCGTCCAGAAGATCGCCGAGGCGGATCGGTCGACGGTGAACGCCGTCCTCAAGGAGGCTTACCGCGAGCCGGTCAAGCCCAAGCTGATCACCGAGCGGATCAAAGCGATCAAGGCGGCAGGCGTGCCGTGCGCGGTCTCGACCGTCCCCGCTCGAGCCGAGGAACGGGCTGAAGTCGTACAGCAGGCGGGCGCAGACGTCTACCTCGTGCAGGGCACGGTCCTCACGGCGCGGCACTCGTCGCGCTCCTATCACCAGCTTGCTTTCGACGACCTTGTCCGCGCGTGCGACATTCCCGTCGTCGTCGGCAACTGCGTCCACTATGAAACTGCGCTCGAGCTGATGGACACAGGCATCGCCGGCATCCTCGTCGGCGTCGGGCCGGGGGCCGCCTGCACGACTCGCGGTGTGCTGGGCGTTGGCGTGCCGCAGGTGACGGCCACGGCCGATGTGGCAGCGGCCCGCGATGAGCACATGCGACGGGGCGGTATGAGGGTCGCCGTGATCACCGACGGCGGAATGCGCATCGGTGCGGACGTGTGCAAAGCCTTCGCGGCGGGTGCGGACGCTGTGATGATCGGCACTCCCCTCGCGGGGGCAGAGGAGTCGGCTTCGAAGGGATTCAACTGGGGCATGGCCACACCGGACCCGAACCTCCCTCGCGGCACGCGGATCCATGTCGGGACGAAGGCAACCCTGCGCGAGATCCTGCTGGGACCGGCGCGCGTCGACGACGGGACCCAGAACTTCGCCGGTGCGCTGCGCTCGGCGCTGGGTGTCTGCGGCGCACGCGACATCGCCGAGTTCCAGCACGTCGAGATGGTGATCGCCCCGTCGATCGTGTCGGAGGGCAAGGTGTTCCAGCAGGCGCAGCACGTGGGGATGGGCAAGTCCTGAATCAAACCGCCGCGGTGAGGCGGGAAAGACCGGAAGCCTCCACGCGGCTGCAAACCGTCTTCATCCTCGACTACGGCTCGCAGTTCAGCCAGCTCATCGCGCGCCGCGTCCGCGAGGCCAACGTCTACTGCGAGCTCGTCCCCGGCGACACCCCATGGCGCGAGCTGGCCGAACGCCACCCAGCCGGCTTGATCCTGAGCGGCGGCCCTTCCAGCGTGTACGACGAGGGCGCCCCCCAGGTCGACCCCGAGGCGCTGCGCGCCGGGGTGCCGGTGCTAGGCATCTGCTACGGCATGCAGCTCATTGCCCACCACCTCGGCGGCAAGGTCGATCCAGGGCACGCGCGCGAATATGGCCCCGCGCTGCTTTCGGTCCGCGAGCCGAACGTCCTCTTTCGGGATTTGCAGGGCGACTTGCCGGTCTGGATGAGCCACGGCGACCACGTCAGCGAGATGCCGCCCGGATTCCACCTGCTGGCGAGCAGCGGCAACTCACCGGTGGCGGCCTTCACTGACGGCAAGGGCATCTTCGGCATCCAGTTCCACCCCGAGGTTGTGCACACCCCGAGCGGTCGCGAGGTGCTGCGCAACTTCCTGTTCGGAGCGTGCCACTGCACGCCTTCGTGGACGCCGGGCTCCTTCATCGCCGACGCGACCGAGAGCATCAGCGCGCGGGTTGGAGACGGGCGCGTGATCTGTGCGCTTTCCGGCGGCGTGGATTCCGCGGTGGCCGCCACGCTCGTCCACCGAGCGGTCGGAGACCAGCTGACGTGCGTTTTCGTCAACAACGGCCTCCTGAGGAAGGAAGAGCCCGAGCGGGTGCTCGACGTGATGCACGGCAACCTCGACATGAACATCCGCTATGTCGACGCCACCGATCGCTTCCTCGCCGCGCTGCGTGGCGTAATCGATCCCGAGCAGAAGCGGCGCATCGTGGGCCGGGAGTTCATCTCTGTCTTCGAGACGGAGGCCGCAAGCCTCGGGCACATCGATTTCCTGGCTCAGGGCACGCTCTACCCGGACGTCATCGAATCCACGGCGCCGGACGTGGCTTCAACGGCGGTGAAGATCAAGACGCACCACAACGTCGGCGGCCTCCCGCCCGGCTTGCGCTTCCAGCTGATCGAACCCCTGCGCTACCTGTTCAAGGACGAGGTTCGCGCGGTCGGCCTGGAGCTGGGCATGCCAGAGGAGATGGTCTACCGTCAGCCGTTCCCTGGGCCAGGACTTTCGATCCGCTGCCTGGGCGAGGTGACCTCCGACCGCCTCGAGATCCTCCGCAACGCCGACTGGGTGGTGGTCGACGAGATCAAGCGGAATGGCCTGTACCGGCAGGTGTGGCAGTCGTTCGCGGTTCTCACCCCTCTGGAGACGGTCGGTGTTATGGGCGACTACCGCACGTACGCGAACGTCGTTGCCGTGCGAGTGGTCACGAGCGAGGACGCGATGACAGCGGACTGGGCGCGAGTTCCATACGAGGTGCTTGCTCGCATCAGCAATCGCATCGTGAACGAGGTGAAGGGTGTGAACCGGGTCGTGTTCGACATCACCTCGAAACCGCCCGGCACCATCGAGTGGGAGTAGCGAATTGGATTCGGCGCTCGTGGCGCCTGCGAATCTTGCTGTGGATGGTCGTGATCGCGCTCATATCTATACCGATCCTTTATGCGCTGGTGGGCGTCGTTTACTCGCAGTTCACGTACGTGTTCGTGGTTGGTCCGATATGGGCCGTGTTGTGGTTCCCCATGGGCTGGGCTGCGAACCGATGGTTATCCCCAGTCATCAGATCATGGGTTGATCGGACATAGCCTGACCACAGGGGACGCCCCCTGGCGCAAGGCCATGATCGCGGGGCTCCTCAAAGGACAGCGCGCGAACGGCGGGTTCGGGGTTGGTCCTTATGCGAAATGGACCGGTGCGCATTGGCGCCTGGTTTCGTTGGTGGAGCTCAGAGTGCCGAAAACAAATCGAGCGGCGCGTTCGGCGGCCAACTCGGTGTTGAACTGGATCGCTAACCCGACCTGGCGACGCAGCGTCATCAACGGCAGGGAGCGCCGTCACGCCTCAATGGAGGGCAACGCACTGGCGGTGGCGTGCCGCCTCGGCATGGCGAAGGACCCCCGCGCGAAGGCTCTGGCCGAGGTGCTCCTCCAGGCGCAGTGGCCTGACGGCGGATGGAACTGCGACTCGAACCCGAACGCGCACCGCTCTTCGTTCCACGAATCACTCGCACCGATCTGGGGCCTGGTCGAGTATCACCGCGCGACCGCAGACAGACGCGCCCTCGACGCCGCCCGGCGGGCCGTCGAGCTGCTGCTCGAGCACCGACTCTTTCGCGCCATGTCGACAGGAAAGCCGATCAAAGACGAGTGGATGGAGATCCACTGGCCGCACTACTGGCACTACGACTTCTTCCACGGCCTGCGCGCGGTCGCGATGCTGGGCTTGCTCAAAGACCCTCGCGCCGCCGACGCCCTCGACCTGATCGGTGCGAAGCGGCGCTCCGATGGGACCTGGCGTGCGACGGGGCACAGGTACTGGCGAGTCACGGGGGATGCGAGCCGTGAGGTGGTCGACTGGGGCGATGCTCATCAGATCGTCACGCCCGCCGCGCTCGCGCTGCTTTCGTGAAAGTCCTCGTAGTCGGGTCGGGAGCACGCGAGCACGCGCTGGTGTGGAAGTGCGTCCAGTCTGACCTCGTCGAGCGCGTCTACTGCGCGCCCGGCAACGGAGGCACCGGCGGCATGGCCCGAAACATCCCGATCGCCGCCTCCGATGTCGTCCGCCTCGTCGATTTCGCCAAACGCGAACGCCTCGGCCTCGTCGTCCTCGGCCCCGAGGCGGCCGTGGATGCAGGGGTAGGCGATGCGCTTCGCCACGCCGGCTTCAACGTGTTCGGCCCGGATCGGGCCGCAGGTCGCATCGAGTCGAGCAAAGCCTTCGCCAAAGGCCTGATGCGTCGCGCGGGCATCCCGACCGCGGACTTCGAGGTCTTCACACAACCCACGCCGGCCAAGGAATGGGCGAGGCGCCGCCAGGGACAGGTGGCCGTCAAGGCCGACGGGCTTGCGCGAGGCAAGGGCGTCATCGTGTGCTCGAGCACGGAAGAATCGGACAGCGCGATCGACGCCATGCTCATCGAGCAGCGCTTTGGGCGCAGCGGCGCGACGATCGTGGTCGAGGAGCGCCTCGAGGGTCCAGAGCTGTCGCTCCTCGCGGTGACCGACGGCACCGACCTCATCCCACTTGCCCCCGCGCGCGATTACAAGCGAGCTCTAGATGGCGACCGCGGTCCGAACACCGGCGGCATGGGCGCGTACTCTCCGCCCAAAGGCGTCGACGACACGCTCATCGAAGAGGTCGTCGAGCGCGTCATGAAACCGGCGGTGCGCGAGCTGCAGAGCTCGGGAGCCGAGTTTCGCGGGGTGCTGTATGCCGGCCTGATGATCACTACGGACGGCGTTCGCGCCCTCGAGTTCAATGCCCGGTTCGGCGACCCGGAAGCGCAGGTAGTGCTGCCGCGGCTGCAGAGCGATTTCGTGGCGCTCGCTCTGACCGCGGCCAAGGGAGGAATCGCCGGTCACCCCGACCTCCGCTGGAGCCCGCAGGCTTGCGTGGGGATCGTCGTGGCTTCAGGCAACTACCCCGACGAGGCCGCCATGCAGCTCGGGCGCAAGATCGGAGGGCTCGCGGAGATGCCTGCCGGCGTCCTGGTTTTCCACGCGGGCACACGGTTCGAGCCTGGTCGCGGACTGGTCACGGACGGCGGCCGCGTCGTCACGGCCGTGGCGCTTGCCGACACGGTCGGGCGGGCCCGCGAGACAGCCCTCGCCGGTGCTCGGCAGGTACGATTCGAAGGCGCTTACTTCCGCAAGGACATCGCTGAGGAGGCCGTTTAGTTGAAGCCCGCCGTCGGAATCATCCTCGGCTCCAAGTCGGACCTTCCGCTCATGGAGTCGTGCGTCAAAGTCCTCGACGACCTGGGATTGACGCACGAGCTGAAGGTGTGCTCCGCACACCGCAATCCACGCGGCGTGATGGAGTGGGCAACGAGCGCGCGCGAACGCGGGCTGAAGGTCGTGATCGCCGCAGCCGGCGGAGCGGCGCATCTGCCCGGCGTGGTCGCGGCCTGGACCGACTTGCCGGTGATCGGGGTGCCGGTGCCAACGCAGCACCTCGGCGGTGTCGACTCGCTCTACTCGATCGTGCAGATGCCCGCCGGCATCCCAGTGGCGACGGTGGCCATCGGCGAGGCGGGCGCGAAGAACGCGGCGTGGCTTGCGGCCCGGATCATCGGTCTGATTGACAAAGCGGTCGAGTCGACGCACGCGGAAAAGCGAGCGGCGCTAGCCGTCTAGTGAGTAAGAAGAAAGCCCGCGTCCGTCTCGTCGACACGACGTTCCGGGATGCACAGCAGGCCCTGCTTGGTGGCTACCTGCGCACCGAGGAGATCGTTCCAATCGCCGCCGAGATGGACTCGTTCGGGTTCACCGCCATGGAGGCGTTCGGCGGCGCCACCTTCGAGACCCAGCTCGTGATCCACGAAAACCCGTGGGAGTTTCTGCGCAGCCTCAACAAGGCGACGCCGAACACGCCGATCCAGGCGCTCATTCGCGGCCAGAACCTCGTCTCGAAGCGCAACTTCGCGGACGACGTCGTCGAGCTGTTCATCAAGCACGCAGCAAAGAGTGGCGTCGATGTGTTCCGCGTCTTCGACCCGCTCAACGACCTCCGCAACATGGAGGCGTCGATCGCCGCCGCGCTGAAGGCCAAAAAGAAAGTCCAGGGCGCCCTTTGCTACGCGATCTCGCCCGCCCACAACCTCGAGCTGTGGGGTTCCCTGGCCAAGGGCCTGGTCAACATGGGCTGCCACGAGATCGTGATCAAGGACACCTCGGGTCTGTTGAGCCCGCAGGCGACCTGGGAGCTGGTCAGCGCTCTCAAACAGACGGTCAAGGTCCCGATCGACGTGCATTCGCACTGCTCGAGCGGCATGGCCCCGATGGCTTACATGGCAGGCGTGGAAGCGGGCGCGGAGGTGCTGGATGTCGCCATGTCGCCGCTTGCATGGGGCGCATCGCAGCCCGCGGCCGAGAGCGTGGTCGCGGCGTTGGAAGGGGGCGAGTACGACACCGGCTTCGATCTGACCAGGATGTGGGACGCGCAGCGCGACGTGGAGGAGCTGAAGAAACGGCACATCGAGCACTTGAGTCCGGTGGCGGACCGGGTCGACGCGAGCATCCTGCGCTACCACATGCCGGGCTTGATGCTCGACGACATCTACCACCAGCTCACCGCCGCCGATGCCACCGGCCGCCTCAACGAGGTCCTCGACGAAGCCAACCACGTTCGCCGACACATCGGCTACCCGCCGCTGGTCGCGCCGATCCGCCAGATGATCGCGACCCAGGCCGTCTACAACGTGCTCGGCGGCGAACGCTACGCGACGGTCACGCAGGAGCTCAAGGACTACCTGCAAGGGCTCTACGGCCGGCCGCCGGCGCCGGTCGATCCACAGCTGCGCCGGCTCGTGATCGGTCGCGAGGAGCCGATCACGATTCGGCCCGCCGACCTGCTGGAGCCGCAGGTCGCGGCCGCCCGCACGCAGGTACGCAAGATGGGATTCGAGCCGACCGACGACATCGTCCTGATCCAGCTGATGTTTCCGCACCTCGTGGTCGATTACGCGCGAGGTCCCGAACCGCCGCCAAAGAGTGACGGGCAAATGCCGCGCGAGGTCCAGGCTGCTGCCGAGCCGGCACCGGTCGAGGTGTCAGACCCACCGCCTCCACCGCCTGCCGCGACCTCCGCCGAATTCGACGTCGAGGTGGAAGGCGAAGTGTTCAAGGTGAGGGTCAGCGGTGCGAGCCTGGCGGTGATGCCTGCTGCAGCGGCTTCGTCTGCCGCTCCGGCGAGCGCACCGGCACCGCGCCCGAAGTCGGGCGCAGGGACTGTCGCCGCGCCCATGCAGGGACTCATCGTCAAGATCCCGGTCAAGCCCGGAGATGACGTCAAGCTCGGTGACGTCGTGGCCGTGCTCGAGGCGATGAAGATGCAGAACGACATCGTCACCACCGTCGCCGGTAAGGTCACCGAGGTCTACGTCAAGGAAGGCCAGGTCGTCTCACCCAACGAAGCCCTTCTCAACATCGCGTGAAGAATGAAAAGCAAGCTTTTCAATAAGATCCTAATCGCCAACCGCGGCGAGATCGCCATCCGCGTGATGCGGGCGTGCCGCGAGCTCGGCATCGCCACCGCTGCGGTCTACTCGGACGCCGACCGCAGCGCCATCCACGTCCGCTACGCCGACGAAGCTCACCACATTGGGGCGGCGCCGGCGGCCGAGTCGTACCTCCAGCTCGAGCGCATCGTCAAGGTCGCCCGAGACTGCGGAGCCGAAGCG
>DASYZS010000072.1:0-16559 GCA_035945895.1 Candidatus Dormiibacterota bacterium
CATCCGGATATCGGTGCGGACATGATCGCCCAGCACTCCGCGCTCGCAGAGGTCGCGCCGCTTGTGCGTCACCATCACGAACGGTGGGACGGCAGTGGCTACCCAGCCGGCCTCAAGGGCGACGTCATTCCGTTCGGCGCCCGGATTCTCTCCGTGGCCGACTCCTACGACACCATCACGGGTGAACGTCTTTACCGGCGCTCTCTGATGACTCCAATCGAGGGCGTCGAGGACATCTCTCGTAGAGCCAACCAGTGGTACGACCCGAATGTCGTCGATGCCCTACGCGAGATCCATGGCCTTCAACCAATTGAAGCGCCGAACCGGCCGGAAGTGCCCCGCCGCATCACAGTCCTGCGAGTCTTGCGCTCGAACCCGGGATTCAGCAGTCTGATCGCTGCTATCGGGATCTCATCGCTTGGCGATCCGCTGACCCAGGTCGCCTCGCTGATTTCGATTTGGGTCAAGACAAACCATGACGCCCGACTGGTGGCCCTTGGATTCATTGTCCAAGCGCTGGCAACAATCCTGGTGACCAGTCTCGCCGGAGGGATCGCGGACCGGCTCCCACGGCGTGGGCTCGTTGTCACTCTGGAATTGGCTCGAGCAGCGGGATTGGTTGCGACACCAATGTTGATCGGCTTGGACTGGCGGTTCATCGTGCCAATCCTGTTCCTGCTCTCGAGCATCAATGCGATCGTCCAGCCCGCAAAGCAAGCTGCTGTCCCGAACCTTGTTCCGGCGGGACAGGTGGGCAAGGCAAACGCGACGGTCGCCGCGACATCGATGCTGGCAGGCGCCGTTGGATTTGGACTTGCCGCCGCAGTATTGAGTAGGTTCCCGAACCAGATCAATGCGCTGTTTTTCGGCGACGCGATGACCTTTGTCCTGGGCGCGTTGATCATCCTCGGGATTCCCAACCTCGGTGGCGGGACGATAAGCAGCTCCGTATCCGGCGCCCTCCGCCGCTCGTGGGCGGTCGTGGATGCGCGACCGCATTTTGCCGTGAGCACGCTGGCGGCATTCCTCATACCGATGAGCTTTCCGGCGCTGCTCGCTCTCGCCTATCAGCTGTCGCCCGTGGCCGCTGGTGGCCAGACCTATTCGACGCTGGAGCTGATCTCTGCGGTCGGGGTTTTCGCGGGATCAGTGGCGGTGAGTCGACTCGGAGTAATCGGCTCGATGCGCACCGTCGGCGCCGGGCTTCTTCTTACTGGCGCCTTCTCCATTGCCATGGCCATGACGCATGACCTGTGGTTGGTGGCTACAGCCTTCTTCATCGCGTCGGTGGGCAATCCGATATACACAGTCGCCAACCAAACGGCGCTCATCGAAACGGCTAACCCCACCAATCGCGCCAGCATGATGGCCACACGTTTTGGACTGGCCCAGACCGCCGGCATTGTCGGGATGGCGGTCGGCGGCCTGATTACGAACCAGTCCACTCCCCAGACGACCTTCGGCGTCCTGGGCGTGGGGCTGGTCGTCCTGGCCCTGGTTGCAATCGCGGCCGGGCGCAGCACGATCAATCCGCTTCACGGCGCCGCGTACGAGGACGCCGCGCTCCAGAAGGCGGACGCCGCCCTCCAGCAAGCGAAAACCTAAGCCGGCTCGGCGCCCAGTTACGGTCGTCATACTGCGCGTGTTTTGCGTAACGTGCGACCCTCCTCCCACCAGGGCACGCCACACGAAAAAGAGCCCGAAAGTCCCGCCCCAATAGGCGTGACCGTCTCCTCGTGGTCGGTCGACCCAAAGCGCCGCCGGCGCTATTCGCAGATCGGATTCGGGCTGGCGGCCCTGGTTGTGGCCGTCGTCGTCCTGTACCTGCTCCGCGACTTTCTCGGCGCGTTCGTGCTCGGTTCGGCCATCGCCTTCCTCATCCAGCCGGCCGTGATGCGACTCCACGCGGTTGGCGTTCCACGCGTCCTCGCGATCGTTGTCGTGTTCGTCGCCATCCTGGTCGCTCTAGCCGGGCTGGTCCTTCTGATCGTTCCGGTTTTCGTCAGCGAAGTAGCCCAGCTTCAGGTCCAGGCTCCGGCCCTCGCCGGACAAGCGCAGACCCAACTCAACAGCCTGCAGCCAGTCGCGGTCTTCGGAATCGAGATCGATCTCAAGGGAGTGACGGAGACAATCAACTCCCACCTGCGTGACTACCTGCTCGGTCAGTTCGGCAACGCGATCACGCTCGGCCTCTCAGCTCTGACAACGATCCTGCAGCTGCTCCTCATGTTCATCGTTGCGTTCCTGCTGGCGCTCGAGGCACCAGCGGTACGTCGAGATCTACGTCGATTCGTTCCCAGTGACTACCGCACCGACTTCGACCAGATCTGGCGGAAGGTCCGCAAGATGCTGTACGCATACGTTCGAGGTCAGCTGATCATCGCCGGGCTGATCGGCATCACAGCGGGTGTCGTCTGCGCCCTGCTGCGGCTGCCTGACCCAGTCGCGCTGGGTGTTATCGCCGGAGTCACAGCTCTGATTCCGTATCTGGGTCCATTCATCGGCGCAGTCCCGGCAATCCTCGTGGGTTTGTCGCAGAGCCCCGGTCAGGCGTTGCTCGTGTTGATCGCTTACATCGTCATACCGAACTTCTATTTGAACTTCATCTATCCCAAGGTGATGGGCGATGCGGTGAAGCTGCCGCCGATCCTGGTGATCGTGGCGCTGATCGCCGGCTTCAGCTGGGCGGGAATCCTCGGCATGTTCGTGGCCATTCCGATCGCTGCCACGCTTCGCATCCTCTTCGACCACATCTATCCGCGCCTCTACGAGAGGCCGGCTTGAAGATCGCCCTTCTTTCCGACATCCACGCCAACTGGCAGGCATTGGAGGCCGTCTTGCGGGACTGTCCGCCGGTGGACGAAACGCTTTGCCTGGGCGACGTGGTCGGTTACGGCGGCGACCCGAAGCGCTGCATGGATGAGGTGATGAAGCACAAGTGGTTGACCCTGGTTGGCAACCACGACAGAGCCTGCACCGATCCTGAGATTCTCGAGTGGTTCAACGACGACGCTGCTTCGGTTGTTCGCTGGACAGTTGAGGTGATCGGGGAGGAACGGCTGCAATGGTTGCGGGCGTTGCCGGACAGTCACGTCGAGCACGACGTGTTGCTCGTGCACGCGAGTCCTCGCGATCACATCTACGAGTACGTCCTTGATACCGCCGTTGCCCATGCCAACCTGGAATTGCTGGATGGTGGTGTGTGCTTTCACGGTCACACGCACGTTCCCGGGATTTTCGCAATGGCGAATGACGCCGTGGTGCACCAATATCGCGTCGACACCTTTTCGCTCTCCGGACCCGCGCTTGTCAATCCCGGGAGCGTCGGTCAACCGCGCGACGGGCTGCCCACTGCGAGCTATGGCGTCTGGGATGTAGAGGCGAAGACATTCGAATTCCGTCGGGTCCGTTATGACATCAAGGGCGCGCAGCGCGCCATCCGCAAGGCCAAGTTGCCTGAGCGATTCGCCCTTCGCCTAGAAAGCGGGCGATGAGCCCCCGGCTCGTTACTCGGCTCGTGCGTCTCGGTTACGCCGCAGCGACCGGGGCAGGAGTCGGGTCGTTGGTGTTCTGGGTCGTCTATTGGTTCAGCTTCATCCGCGGCAATCTGCGGGGCCCGGACTTCTTCAACTTCTACGCCGCCGCAAAGCTGTACATCACGAACGGTGGATCGGCCGTCTATGACATCGCGATGCAGCGCCGGGTTGAGCTGCAGATCACTGGTGAGGATCCGGCCCGATTCATCGTCCTCCCGTACTTCCACCCGCCCTACTACACGCTGCTAATCGCGCCCTTCGGATACCTCGACTATCGACACGCGTACTACTCAATGGCGGCGTTCAACGTGCTCTTGGCTGCTGCGCTTGTCGTCATCCTTGTGCGGACGAGCCTTCGCGTGCACGGTCGGGGATGGCTGGTGGCGGCGTCGATGATCGGCGGCTTCTTTCCCCTTTTCGTCACTGTGCTGCAGGGCCAATCCGACCTGGTCGTACTCGTGCCGTTGGCCGGGGCTTATGCAGCGTGGGCGCGAGGTCGGCTCGGAATTGCCGGAGCGCTGAGCGCGCTTGCTCTCTCCAAACCTCAGCTCTTGCTGCTGATACCCATGCTTTTCCTCACCCGCCGGGCGTGGCGCGCGCTCGGCGGATTCGTCGCGGTCCTGCTGGGTCTCGGTGTCATCTCGGTCGCCGGTTTTGGTTTTGGCCCGGTGTTCGGCTACCTGACTTCAGTCGGCACCTGGGCGGTGACCGGGCACCTGCCCAACACTGGACAGCTCGTCTACACGGACCCGGCGATTTACTCGCTGCGCAACGTCCTCGAGATCATTCCGGGCGGGGGCAAGGTCGCAGCATTCGTGATCCTGGTGCTGCTGCTGGCGCTGGTGGCGCTGTCTCTGAGCTGGCGGCCCGACAAGCCTCGGCTCGATTTCGCCCTCGCCATCGCCGCGTCGCTCGTTTTGAGCCCGCATCAGAACGTGCACGACCTTGCGCTCCTAGTGATCCCGGGTTTCGCGCTCGCAGACCTCGCGCTTGCGAGTCAGCTGCGCTGGCCGCACGCCGCCGTGGCGGTGCTCTTCTTCGCCTACGCCGCCATCGACCTCACCCTGGCGATCAGCTTTTGGTCGGCGGCCGTCGGAGCGCTGGCGCTAGCCGGTTACTTGATGGTGGAACGCATGGCCGTCCGGCCCGATCCGATCCCACTGGGTGAGCTGCACTGGAGCGGACCACGCCCGCGCCGCGTGATCGTCCTGCCGGCGTACCGCGCCGCCAAGACTCTGGTCGAAGTCGTCGGTGACATTCCGCAGGGCCACGCCGACCGCATCTTGCTCGTCGATGACGCGAGCGCCGATGCCACCGTCAGCGTCGCGAGCGCTTTGCACCTCGACGTAATTCGACATGACCGCAACCTCGGTTACGGCGGTAATCAGAAGACTTGCTATCGAGAGGCACTGGCGATGGGCGCGGACGTAGTGGTGATGCTGCACCCTGATGGGCAATACGACCCCGCGATCATTCCCAATCTCTGTGGGGTGGTCGAGAGAGGTGATGCAGACATCGTTTTGGGCTCGAGGTGGTTAGGGCTCGACCCGGCCAAGGCGGGCATGCCCTGGTGGAAGCGACTCGGCAACCGGTTTCTCACCGCGTCCGAGAATCGCGTGCTCGGGTTGAGCCTTTCCGAATATCACACGGGGTACCGGGCGTATTCGCGACGATTCCTGCAAACGATCCCGTTTCTCGAGAACAGCAACGACTTTGTCTTTGACACGCAAGTGCTGATTCAGGCCGCGACGTTCGGCTTCAAGATCGGCGAGGTCCCCGCGATCGGGCGCTACCACGCGGACGCCAGCTCAGTGAGCTTTCGGACCTCGACCGTGTACGGCCTCAAGACGTTGGTTGCGCTGATGCGTTATGTGCTGCATCGCGCGGGGTTCCGCAGTCGATGGCTGACGCCTGTATCAGAAGCCCACGAAGAGCCGCTTGCGGTAAGTCAAGTAGCCCACCACAGCCAGGTTTAGAAGCAGCGCGCCGACCTTGAACAGGGTCGCGTGCCTGACCACTTCGTATGCCTCGTAGGGGATCAGGATCCCGGTGGCGATCACGGTGAGGTATTCGGCCCAGCGCCGGCGCATGGCCAGGCCGACGCCCTCGGTGGCCTCGAGAGTGGCGTAGGCGATCGCAGCCAAGGCCAGCAGGGTCATGTGGTTGATGGCCCCGATGAAAACCAGAGCGCGCAAGAGCAGCCGCGTGATGATTCCGTGGCCCACATCGAGGTTGAGCTGGTTTTCGGCGTAGTCGGCCCACTGGTCGAGCCATCCTTTCTCGCCCGCGACGATGAAGCCGATCGCGAGGACGATCAAGACCGTGGATTTGACGATCCGCTCGACGATGATCACCTTGATGAACGCGTCGTGCTCTCCGCCCATGCGGCCGAGCTCGCGCCACAGTCGAGCCAGGTAGTGCGGACGGGCGCCGGTCGTGCGGGACATCGCGTGTGACCTTAACAACCAGGGTTGTCAAGGACCTTGGTCGAGCCTAGGGTGCTGTGCCAGGCTCGGCTGGTAGGGGGAGGGGCGCCAGCGGGGAGGGAGGGGCCCCAGGAGGGAGGGGCCCCAGAAGGGGCGTGAGCGCGGACGGGAGAGGGCGGTTAGGTTTCTTCCTCCCGGTGCTCCCGATGCTCCCGAAACAGCATCACCCTGCAGTTCGCATTCTTCAAGACGTACGGAACGGTCTTGCCGAGGTTGAACTCCCCAAACCGTCGCTTGTACGGCAGGCCCATCACGATCAAGTCCGCGCCCCACTCCACGGCCTCGTCGACCAGCGCCGGCCCCGTGTCCCGCGCCTGCACCAGCTCCGTCTCGACCGGCAGCTGCGAGGCGCCTGCCAGCTTTTCCACCTCGTCGAGGATCTGCTCCCCGCGTTCGACCGCCTCGTCCAGCACGGCACCCAGCGGCAGTGAACGATTGACCTCGATGATGTGTACGCCGTACAACCTACCGCCCTGCGGATCGGTCATCCGCAGCGCCAGCCGCACTGTCTCGGCGTCGATCTCCTGGCCGCCGACTGCCACCAGAACCTTGCGCGAGGTGGTCGGATGGGCATGCCGGTCGCGATCCGCCATCAGTGCTCCGGGCCGCGGCGCACGCGCCGGATCAAAACGTAGGCTCCAAACCCGAAGCAGAGCACGGCCGTGCCGGCCGCCAGCTCCTGGGAGCCCGCGTCCAGCGATCGGTGGGCGGCAAGGTAGAGCACGACAAAAAGCCCTATCGCGAGGGCCATCAGCCCCATGAACGTAAACGGAAAACGCACGGGTCCAAATCTAACAGTGCCCAACAGAGCCGTCCCTATAATCAACCGGCGTTGAGGCTGCTGATCGTGGGGTGTGGACGGGTCGGTTCGCAGATTGCCGCCGACATGGATAAGGCCGGGCACGAGGTCGTGATCGTGGACCGCGATCCGAACGCTTTCTCCCGCGCCAGCACGCGCGGCGTCCTGACCCGCGAGTTCAAGGGTGAGCAGGTGGTCGGGAACGGCGCGGACGTGGACGTCCTGAGAAGGGCCGGCGCTGAACACGCCGACGGCTTTGTGGCCGTGACCGAGGGCGACAACCGCAACATCATGGCCTCGCAGATCGCCAAGAACGTATTCAAGGTTCCGCACGTGGTTTCTCGCATCTACGACCCCGAGCGCGCCGAGGCGTACGAGAAGCTGGGGATGCACACGATCTGCCCGACCCTCGAAGGTGCGCGCCACATCGAGAAGGTCCTCCTCGAGCGGGAGGGCCGCTGACCTCGTGTACGTGATCGTCGTCGGCGGTGGCACGGTCGGGTACTACCTGTCGCGAGACCTGGTGGATCGCGGCCACGAAGTTACTCTCATCGAGCGGGACGCGAAACGCGTGGACTGGCTCGAGACGCAGCTAGGCAGCATCGTCATGCGTGGCGACGGATGCGAGGTCCGATTCCTTGCCCAGACCGGCATCGAGCGCGCTGACGCGATCATTGCGGTAACTGCCGACGACGAGGACAATCTGGTCGCATTGCAGATGGCCAAGAAACACTTTCGCGTGAAAAAGACGATCGCGCGAGTCAACAATCCGACGAATGTCGAGATCTTCAAGATGCTCGGCGTGGACGAGGCGGTTTCCGCGACTGAAGTCTTGCTGGGCGCCCTGGAGCCTCCGCTGGCGACCTGACGATCCACGGAAAAAGAAAGGACCGCTCCCATTGAGCGGCCCCTCGCGAATGCAGAGACTATGAAGCCTTGCCGATCTTGTAGATCTTCGTGCCGCAGTAAGGGCACGTCCCCACGGTCGCGGGCTTGCCATTCTTCATCGTGATCGGCTGAGGGTCCTTCATCTCAACCTTCCGCTTGTCCTTCAAGCAGTAGCCTTCCACAAGCACACCGTCCTTATTTGAAATTTCTGTCGTGGCGGCGGGACCACGCCATTCTAGGGGTGGGTATTTGGGCAAGACAACCCCAATTCGAAACGAATTCAGCGGTCGGTGGCTGTTTCGGTCCCGAAAACACTCCAGAACGCGGTTTCGAATGCCGTGTTTGCGTCATCGCCAAAGAGGACGAATCGCACCTCCGACGCGGGCCATCCAGCGCTTAACGCCTCGTGTAACGACTCCGCCATCACGCGCGCGCACTCGTCGATGGGAAAACCCGCGATCCCTGTGCCCACCGCCGGCACCGCCAGCGTGCTGACCCCATTGGCGCGTGCAAGACGAAACACGTGGTCCATGGAAGACCTCAACCCAGCTCGTGTGGTGCGTCCACCGAGGGACATGCTGGCCGCATGGATGACGAATTTCGCGCGCAGCCGGCCGGCACCGGTGATGGCTGCCTCGCCCACGCGTATTGGCCCGTGCGCATCGCACTCTTCCTGGATGGTCGGTCCGCCCGCGCGACGAATGGCTCCTGCCACTCCGCCGCCGAGCTGCAAGTCGTTGTTGGCGGCGTTGACAATCGCGTCGACGTCTTGCTCGACCAGGTCTCCGCTGATGATCACGACTCGGGCTTCATGCATTCCCACACCTCGGCCATGCGTTTGTCGAGCAGCGCAGGTGTCGCGCTTGCGATGCCGCGCGTGCCTATCGACTCAATCGTCAGTGACGCGCACGCCACCCCGCACACCAGGGCGTCTTGCAGGCCCGTGCGCTGCGCTCCGGTGCTCAACCATCGAGCTAGCATCCCTCCAGCCACCGCGTCCCCGGCCCCGGTTGTGTCAAACGCGGGATGGCCCGGCAGGGCGGGCACGTGCAGACTGCCATCGGGCGTGTACGCGGTGAGTCCGCGCGGACCGCTCTTGATGACGATCCCCTCGAGCCACCACTGCCGGCGAAACTGCTCGGGGTCCTGGCCGCCCAGGGCCGCGAACTCGTCTTCATTGCAGAAGAACCAAGAGGATCGCTTCAGCACGTCCTTGGCCTCTGGGGTCTGCTGTTGCACGTAGGAAAGCATCGCGTCTGTGGCCAGCAACCGGGCAAAGTGCAGCTGCTTTGCGGCTTGAGCTTGCCGGTCGGGCCGCATCGACCCCACGAAGGCCCAGCCGCTGAAGTTTTCAGGCGTGGCCGGCTCCCAACGGTCGTAGATGGAGTCGGCGCTGCCCATGTCCACTGTCTGCCCGTGCTCCTGATGCGCGGTCCAGCGATACGTCGGCGCGTCCAGCATCGCGAGACCGGTGGAATCGATCGGCCGTCCTTCGAGGGCGCGAGTCACTTGCTCCAGGCCGTCGCGGCCGACCGGGGCGACCAGCTTGACCGGCATAAGAAGACTGGCCGCCAATGCGAAATACACGGCCGATCCTCCGAGCTCTTCTTTGACCTTGCCGAATGGCCCGTCCCGAGTGTCGAGCGCGACCGAGCCGACGACGAGCAGCTCGGGACCGTCAGGCAAAGCGCCTAGAGCGCGGCTTCTTTAAGCAGTCGCTCGCGAGAGCGCGCGAACAGCGGGATCACCTCGGCGGGACCACGGCTCGAGCACGACTGCTGCATCAAAGCAGCCTGTGCGTCGTAGATGATCTCCATCACGTGCTCGGGCCGGCGCTCGCGTCCCAATCGCGCGGGGAGAGTCGGATGAGCGTGACGCAATACGAACATCAATCGGGGGATGAGCCAGCCCGGCACGATCTTGATGCGCTGCACCTGACACTCTTCGACCCAATAGAGAAGCTCATCCGATTCCTGCAGCAATCGTCTCGGAGTCACCGCGCGTGTCCTCCGGCGATGCCAGCGCCGATGTCGCTCCTGCTCCTCGATCGTCTGCTGAAGCATGGGCCGAAACCCACTATATCAGCGAGTCGTCGCGGTTCTTACTCGCATCGGGTAGCAGAGAGTCCGCCAACCTCCTGCGGCGGGCACGAGGTGCACCTGGCGGTCGAAAGTCCACTCGCGCCACTGCTGCCGCACGCGATATCGCATCACGAGTCGGGCCACGTTGTTGTACGTGCGCTGGTGCACGTTGTCGGTCCAGCTCTCCAACACGGCGACACTCGCGACCTGCATGTCGAGGATCTCCAACCATTCGTCGAGACGTGGCATCTCGCGAATGAAGTTCTGCACCGTGCCCCATGCGCGCTGCGCATCCTCGGCGATCATGTCCCACATCTCATCGAAACGCCCTTCTGCGTGGAGCTTCATGAACCGCATCTCGAAAGTGGCGGGGGCGAGCGAGGTGGGCGGGGGCGGCCGCAGGGGCTCTGCCGGCGGTGGCATCGCCGCGAATGCGCCAGTCAGGCCCGCTCCCACGGGGGCGCTGACGAAGCGGCCGAAGTCGTCAGCCGGCCAGGTCGTGAACTGCCCGGCGAGGCGCAGGACCAGGCCCTCGACGGCGGGCCAGCGACGCAGTGGTCGCAAGAACCTTTTGACCATTACCTCTAGATGTTGGGGGATCTCCCCAGACTGTATACAGAATGTGGATAACCCGCAAGTCCCCAATCGCTCCGGTCAGCGCCCGCTTATATGCCGGACGACCGCCGCGACCTCCTCGAGCGGCAGTCCTACGGGGCAGACCAGCGACGCCGCCGCCAGCTCGGCCGCGTCACCGCTCAGGTCGGACGAAACCTCACCGAGGGTGGCGTATAGCCGCATATAAGAGGAAGCGAGGTCGGGCGGACGGGTGCGGCCGAAGCGGGCGGCCGCAAAGGCGCACAGCCCGCAGTTGATGCAGGTCACGAGCTGCGGCAGTTGGGCGCGTTCATCGGGTGTGATGGCGTGAATCCCCTCAGGCCCGTACGTCGCGAGCAGATCGTCGAGCTGTGGGCGCGGGCGGCGGAGAACGCGGCGCGTGTGGTGGAGCCCATAAGCCCAGGCGAGCTTGACCAGCGAATCAGCGCGCGCCACTGATCAAACCTCGCATGGCTCCCTGCGCCATCTCCTCCTGCGCCCAGCCCGCATGCGAAAGCACGGGCGCGCGTCCGAGCCATGCGCCCCGAACGAATTCGCGCGCGGCGTCGAAGCGCTGCGAGGCACTCCAGCCCAGCTCCCTGCCGATCACCTCGGCGGAGCGCAGGATGCATGCCGCGCCCGCACACGGGCCGGCGGCGATGCCGACGCGCCGAAACGCGTCCGCCAGCGAGCGCACCTGCTCGTGGCGCGCCGCGTAAACGAGCTCAGCCTCGGTGACGGGCTCGCACCTGCAAACCAGACGCGAAGTCCCACCTTCGTCGAGCACCTTCTCGGCATTGGACCCGTGCCTGCTCTGGAGCTTGACCACGGCGAGCGCGGGGATCTCGCACCGCGCGCCGAGCTCCGCCGCGGGTTCGGGGTCTGATTCATTTCCCGGCAGAGGGACGGAAGCTGTCGTCGACCGCGTCTGGACGCCGAGCTTGCGACAGACCGCGTCCGACGTCTCCTCGGCCATCAGCCGATACATCGAGAGCTTGCCGCCGGCGATCGTCACCAGTCCCTCGACACCTTGCGCCGCGTGGTCGATGACCTCGTAGCGTCGCGATAGCGTGTCCTCGTACGGCCGCCACGCGAAAAGGGTGGGGCGAACTCCGGCGGTGCTGCGCACCGGGCGGTAATCCCGGATTGCGGGAAAGACCCGCTCGAAACCCTGGAGCAGGTAGTCGACCTCGTCCTCGAGGACCTCGACCGAATCGAGGTCGCCGTAAAAGTCGTCGTCGGTCGTGCCCAGCAGCGTGAATCCGCCGTGCGCCACCATCAGGATGTCCCGCCCGTCGATCGACTCCGCATAGAGCGAGAAGTTGGAGATGCGGTGCGGATACACGAGGTGGATGCCCTTGGCGGGCCGAAGCTCGACGCGAACATCCGCCATCGAGCTCACCTCGGGCACCCAGGGGCCCGCGGCGTTGACGACCACTCGCGCGCGGGCCTCGCTCGTGGCTCCGTCAGACGTCTGATACCGCACCCCAATGACCTTGCCGCCGTCGCGGATCAGGCCGGTCACGCGGGTGTGGTTCATCGCGCGGGCGCCGTGCCCCATCGCGTCCTGCACGTTGGCGAAGACAAGGCGATGCGGGTCGATGCCCCATTCCTCGTTCGTCACCGCGCCGACGATCTCCGTGGTCAGCCCGGGCTCGATCTGCCGGGCCTCCTCCGTGGTCAGGCGGCGGTGAGGATGCGACTTCTTCAGAGGCTGGTACCGGTCGTAAACCTCCATCGCGGTTTCGATGCGCTCGATGTTGTTGCGGTCATGAGGCATCACGGGCAGGAGAAAGACGACGCGGTAGACGAGGTTGCGCGCGATCGTGACGATGTGGCCGGCGTCCTCGCACGAAAGGCGGGTGGTCTCCCAGTCGAACTCGAGGTATCGCGGACCGCCGTGGATCATCCAGGTCGAAGATCCGCTGGTGCCCGCTCCGTAATCGCCCTTCTCCAACAGCAGGACCGACAGGCCGCGCAACGAGAGGTCGCGCGCGACTCCAGCGCCGGTCACGCCGCCGCCGATGACGACTACGTCATAAGACGACGGAGCCACCACACCGACAGGTTAGCTGGCGGCTTCGTGCTCCTTCTGGAACTGGTCGATGATCGTCTTGGCGAGATGCGACGGCATCTCCTCGTAGTGGTCGAACTTCTTGGTGTAGCTCCCGCGACCCTGCGTAATGGAGCGCAGGTCGAGGGCGAAGCGCAGCATCTCCGACTCGGGCACCATCGCCTTGACGTCCTGGTAACCGTCGGTGGGTTCGGTGCCCAGGATCTTGCCCCGACGGCCGTTCAGGTCGGACATGATGTCCCCGAGGTTCTTCTCGGGCACGCGGACCGTCGCCTCGACGATCGGCTCGAGCAGCACAGGTCCCGCGTCGAGGGCCCCTCTGCGGATCGCGAGCGAACCAGCGATCTGGAAGGCCATGTCGTTGGAGTCGACCGTGTGGTACTTGCCGTCGAGCAGGGTCACCTTCACGTCGACCATGGGATACCCCGCGACCACGCCTTTGGCCATCGTGTCGACGACTCCTTTCTGCACGGACGGCCGGAAGTTATGAGGGATCGAACCACCGAAGATCTTGTCCTCCCACACGAAGCCTTCGCCGCGCGAGGTCGGCGCGACCTCGATGACGGCGATCCCGTACTGCCCGTGCCCGCCTGACTGCTTGACGTGGCGACCTTCGGCGCGGGCGGATCCGTGAACCGTCTCGCGGTAGGGCACCCGCGGCGTCGACGTCGTGGCTTCCACACCGTACTTGCGCTTGAGCTTCTCGAGGGTGACGTCGAGGTGGACGTCGCCGAGGCCTGCGATCACCAGCTGGTGGGTCTCCTCGTTGCGGTCGACGTGGAGGGTCGGGTCTTCCTCGCTCAGCCGCGCCAGCCCCGACGAGATCTTCTCCTCGTCGCCGCGCGCCTTGGGCACGATCGCCAGGCTGAACGCCGCCGGCGGCAGTTCGAGGCCGGGCAGCGGACCGCCGTCCTTCTGGCCGAGCGTGTCGCCGGTAAGCGTGTGGGTGAGCTTGGTCGCGGCGCCGATGTCGCCGGCCCGGACCTCGGTCGCGGCCACGTGCTCCTTGCCGCGCGGATAGAAGATCCCGGCCAGACGCTCCTCGCCACCTCGGCTCAGGTTGGGCAGGTGCGCGTCCGCCTTGACCGAGCCCGCGATCACCTTGAAGTAGCTGACCCTTCCGAACTGGTCGCCGCCGGTGCTGAAAACAAACGCTTTCACTGGCTTGTCGGGCTCGGCCTCCGGGGGCGGCATCAGCTCGGCAATGGTCGACATCAGGGTGCGTACCCCAAGCAGCTTCGTGCCCGAGCAGCAGACCACCGGCGCCACCTTGCCCTCGAGGATGCCCTGGCGCAGGCCTCGCTGGATCTCGTCCTCGTCCAGCGTCCCCGCGTCGAGGTACTTCTCGAGCAGCGAGTCGTCGCTCTCCGCGGCCGCTTCGATGAGCTGGCCGCGGTATTCCTCCACGCGCTGCTTCATGTCATCGGGGATCGGAACCTCGCTGCCTTTGCCGTCCTCCGACGTCACGAAGGCTTTGAGATGGAGGAGGTCGACGATGCCGCGGAAGTCCTGTTCCGCGCCGATCGGCAGGTGCAGCGGGAACGGGCGCGGGGTCAGTGCGTTTCGCATGGCCGCGACCGCGCCGTAGAAGTCGGAGTTCTCCTTGTCGAGCTTGTTGACGACGACGATGCGCGGCTTGCTGGAGCGGTTGCAGTACTCCCACGCGATCTCGGTTCCGACGGCGAGCTGGGCTGTCGGGCCCACGACCACGAGCGCTCCTTCGGCGGCTCGCAGGCCGCTGATCACCTGGCCCGCGAAGTCGAAGAAGCCGGGCGCGTCGAGGAGGTTGAGCTTGTAGCCGTTGTGCTCGGCGAAGGCGACGCCGAGCGTGATGGAGATCTTTCGCTTCTGTTCTTCGGGCTCGAAGTCGGTGGTCGCGGTGGCCTGGTCAGGGGAGCCGAGCCGGGGGATCGCCCCCGAAGCGAAGAGCATCGCCTCGGTGAGCGTTGTCTTCCCGTCGTGGGAGTGGCCAAGCAGGACAACGTTGCGGATCTTGTCGGCGGTGTACTCGGCTATGTCGACAAGTCTAAGTGGTGGTTAAAAACGACCCGCCGAGATTCACTCAGTAGAATGGGCACTTCCAGAATGGTCAAGAAGACAGCGTCGATCGAAGAGGTCCTGGCGGCCATCGAGGCGGCCCGGGACAAGGTGATGGCGGACGAGGTGAAGTCGCTTACCAAGCTCGGCATCCCCAAGGCGATGGCCTACCAGATGATCGCGAGCCGGTTCCACCAGAAGGTGGGGAACCAGGAAGAGGCCGAGCCTGACCCGTTCGAGGGCAACGCGACGACCTCGTGGGAAGAGATCTCATAAAGTCGTAGCGTGAACCGAGCGGAGAGGCTGGCGCGGCTTCTCCGAGTTCTTGCGGCGATCATCGCGGAACCCGGCTTGAACCCCCTAGAGCTGGCCGAGCGCGCCGGCGTCTCCGAGCGCACCCTGCGCCGCGACCTCGCCGAGCTGCGCGACCTCGGCTACGACGTCGCCTACACGAGTGGGTACGAGGTGCAGGAGAAGCTGAACCTCGAAGGCCGCGCCAAGGCCCGGGTACGGCGGCGCGGTGACGACGCTCTGCTCCAGGCGGTCGCGCACGCGGTCGAATCGGCGGGGCTGTGGCGCGACACCGAGCAGGTCGCCGAGCCGGCGCCGCGCCGGGCGAAGTCGAAGCGGGCCGGGGCCCTTCCGATAGTCCTCATCCCGAGCGGCGACACCGATGCGGACTTCATGTACGCCACCGGATTCGGCGTCGAGAACGCGCTCTACATCCGCTTTGGCGAAGGCGACGACATCCTGGCCACGAGCCCTCTCGAGATCGACCGCGCGCGTGCGCAAGCCCGAGCCGCGAACATCGTCGAGGACCGTGAGGCGTACGCGCTCAAGGCGTGGCCGAAGGCTGCGCTGCGGCACCTGCGCGAGCGCGGGATCACGGCGGTGCGCGTCTCTCCCAACCTGCGAGCCGTGGACCTCGAGGAGCTGCGGGCTCTCGGCCTCGAGGTCGAGGTCGATCGTGAGCTCTTCGTCGCCGAACGCCGGCATAAATCAAAGGAAGAGGCGCAGTGGATCCGAGATGCTCAGCGGGCCGCGGAGTCGGCGGTGGTCGCGGTCGTGCGCGAGCTTGCCAAAGCGGACATGAGAGAAGGACTGCTGTGGTCTGGCGGTGAGCCGCTGACGTCGGAGCGTCTCTACGCCGCGGCCCAGCTCAACCTCGGCGAGCAGGGCTTCACCTGTCCGGACATGATCATCGCCGGGTCACCGGAGTGCGCCCTCCCGCATTACCGAGGCGAGGGACCGATCCGCGCCAACGCGCCCGTGATCATCGACATCTTTCCGACAAGCCGGAAGACGCACTACAACGGCGACCTGACGCGCACGGTCGTCGTCGGCGAGATCAGCGACGACGTGAGGCGCATGCACGCAGCGGTAATGCAGGCGCTCGACGCCGGCGTCGAGTCGATCGCGGCCGGCGTGCCGGGCAAGGGGCCGCACCTTGCGGCCTGCCAGGTGCTGGTGGATCGCGGCTTCGGCACGACCAGCAAGGGCTTCGAGGGGCCGGACGGCGTGGCGCGGATGAACCACAGCCTGGGCCACGGCGTCGGGCTCGAGGTGCACGAGGCGCCTTCGATGCGGGAGACGATCGAGTATCCGTTGGAGGAGGGCGACGTAGTGACGGTCGAGCCCGGTCTCTACCTCCTGGGCCTCGGCGGGGTGCGAGTCGAGGACACGGGCATGGTCACGAGCCGCGGCTTCGAGAACTTCACCACACTGACCCGCAGCCTCGACCCTCGCGACTACCTGTAAAAGACCGGCTTACGATAGCCGCGGGGATCCGATGGCTGAGGACGAAGTGCTCGACCGACAGGCCGAGAAGGAGACGCTCGGCCAGCGCATCAAGCGCATCCGCCTGCAGAGGGGGATGAGCCTGGCGAAGGTCGTCCGCGACGACTTCAGCCGAGCCTTTCTCAACCAGGTCGAGCTCGGCAAGGCGCGGCCCTCGATCCGCGTGCTGCGCATCATCGCCGACCGCCTCGGGACCGAGGTCGAGTACCTGCTCGAGGGCCAGGAGGCAGGAATCGAGCGCGAGCTGGCGCTGGAGCGAGGACGCGT